>JACRDL010000043.1 GCA_016218625.1 Elusimicrobiota bacterium | reverse complement strand
CGCGTGATATTCGAATACGTTGAGATGTATTACAACCGGAAAAGGGCGCATTCGTCTCTGGGTTATATGAGTCCTTTTGAATTCGAACAAAGGTTCTTTTTAACTAAATAAAGAGTCCACTAAACAGGGGAAGGTCACTCGCAATCATTGACGAACTAAATGGTTATGTGGCAGACAAAAAGACAAATATAATTTTACTAGAAAATCCGCCCTATAGAGATAGCAGTGCCGCCAATACAGATAACACTACAAATAGATCTAGCAAGGGCTCATTTGTATTTGAAGAGATGAAAAAAGATCTAAAAAATCTTGCGAATTCGAATGTTAGTACTGCTCGTGATATTTCAAATCAATTTATTTGGTCAGGATGGAAGCACTATCTCACGAAACCCGATGATTACTTCGTATTATTTAGCCCAATTAAATACTGGAAATCTCTAGGTCTTGGCGAGAAGATGTTTATTGATGGTTTCTTGTTTAATCGTGAATACTTTCACGCTGGACCTAGCGCTATTAGTTGTATTTTGTGGCAAAACATTAATGACAGCCGTGAGAAACTAACATTTAAAACTTTTGATATAGATACAAAAAGAACACCAGAGCAGGAAGATGATGAGATAGTTGGATTGCAGGATATTGAAATTAAAAAAGCATATAAAACTTTTGAGTCTTTATTTGATAGACGAAAGTTTGATGATGAATCAAACGGAGTATTTTGTGAAAAAGATGGTACTGAAGCAAAAAGAAAAACTGACAGCAAAAGTTTTTATAACGAGAATATTCTTGGTTATATGGTTCCTAAGGGATTTGTTGTTAATCAAACAAATATTGATTTAGTTAGAAGTACATTCTACAATGCCCGCGGTTTTTATCTTCGTTCAGATAATTTTGTAGAAAAGTTGCCGTTATTTGCAGCAAAACTCTATCCTCAAAAAAATTGGTATGAGCGGGATGTTTATTTTACTACCGCTGACGGTGGCGAGCGTTATCTTAAAGATAAGAATTTTTTAAAGACCTGTTTTATTTTTGCCTGTTTGAGTCAGCGCAATCACTGCCGAAGTTTTGATGGAAGCGATGGTAGATTTTACAAAAACGAACTTTGTTTTGACAAAGGCACAGTAGCAAGCAAAAAATTAAAAACTTATAAACTTACCGAAGAAGAACAATATCTTTTGGATACTTTTGCCGACATGCTCTCAAAGGCAAGAAAAACCAAAGCATATAACCGCAAATACACTTATGGAACTTATCAGATTGATGAAGAGTTAAACACTCGTTACAAAAATGAGAATGATGAATGGATTTATGATTATCCGGAACTAAATACGGCGATCAATAGTTTAAAGACAAAATTGGCAAAATATTACGAAGCTGTTATCCAGCCGAAGCTGTTTGAATACGAACTTCTAAAATGACATACTCCGCACCGCAGAGCAGTGCGGTATTCGGCGATGTTGGTAAATAAATTATACCGGGGACGGTTTGCAGGGGAAATCGGGACATCCTACATTTAATCTGGTTTCTCCACATTTCAACGAATTTGACAGTAATCATTTTGAAATGATTTTGCCAGTTTATCTTTTAGATTTTTGAATAATAAATGAAAAGAAACATTTACCCCGGGCGCCCATATAAACAAAACGATCTTTTTACCGGCGGCGAAGATATTTCGCTGAATGCATGCGTAGGTAAAAATGGAGGACCTTATAACCTTGATGCATATGCGCGAGGATACTTCAAAGGCGCCATATGTATCGTCGATAGCATAATTAAGGATTCTTCATATGTTGATTTATTAATCTATCCAGTAGTATTTAATTATAGGCACGGAGTTGAACTTTATTTGAAACATCTATCTGAAGTATTGCCAAAATTTTTGAACGAAAAATCAATTGTCAGACCCACACACATTCTCATCGACAATTGGGACATAGTTCGTAATCTTCTTAAGAAAATTCCAGTGTTTGATCCTGACAAATCGCTTATTTCAGTAGTAGATAAAATATTGAAAGATCTTATTGATATTGATCCAAATGGAGAAGCTTTTCGTTTCCCTCATGCTCGTTCTGGAAACAAATTTTTACAAAATACAAGTTTAATTAATGTGATGGTTCTCGCAAATACAATGAATACAGTATTTGACGCTTTCAGTCATTGGGATTATGTTGCACAAGAACTTATGGATAATAAATGAGGGGTAACGGGGACAGTTCTGGTTTGAAATTAAAAAATAATTTTGGAATGCGATAAGAACATCAGAACCGTCGCCGAATTATTCGTAAAACATAACAACAAAACATTATAAAATGAAAGACAAAAGATTTATAGCAGAACATCGTGGCGGACCCCTAAAAAAGGAACAGCACTATCAATTAATGAAATGGGCGGGCGCCTGTGCGGAGCATGTCTTGCCTCTCTTCAGTGGAAAAACAGACGAGCGACTAAAAACCGCAATGAATGTGGCTGAAGAGTGGATGCAAGGAAATGCTTCGGTTGGCGATGCAAGAAAAGCTTCAGTCGGTGCACATGCGGTAGCAAGAGAATCTTCCGATCCTGCCGCGATCACAGTTGCTCGTTCCGTTGGGCACGCTGTTGCGACTGCCCATATGGCTGACCATTCATTGGGCGCATCGTTGTATGCTTTGAAAGCCGTGAAATGTACAAGTAACTCAATAGACGCAGAAAGAAAATGGCAAGATGAACAATTGCCATCAGAAATTAAGAAGCTTGTTCTAACTGCAAGGAAAAGCAGAAAAATTTAGAAAGATATAAAACTGATGGACAAAAAAAACCGCTAACGTTGTGTATTTATTTTTAAAAAACAAAAAGAACTTTTATAACCCTTATATGACGGCTGAAAATGGCAGCAAATCAAAGCAAATAAGTTACATGGAATTATTATGTCATTTGGAAGCAATTACAGATGAACAAATATCTGAATTGCGGACAAAAGTAAAAGCCGACCGGAAAAAGGTTTTTGACAAGATACCTGATAATGATAAAAGAATTCTCGCTGCAATAGATTCATTCTCTATAGAAGCATTGGAAGTTCTAAAACAACGGGGTAACCAGGAAAACAGATCTGTCGGGTTTCATGAGATAAATTCTCATTTAAACTTGCTGCTTTTATTAACTGACAACCAACGATTTAAAAATAAAAAATAAATAGTATAACATTTTATGCCTAAACTTACTTTTTACGGCGGGGTGGACGAAATAGGCGGGAATAAAATCCTGCTTGAAGAGGGCAATACGAAAGTTTTTTTGGATTTCGGGATGTCCTTTTCTGAGGAGGGAAAGTTTTTTGAATTCCCGCTTTTAAGACCTACAAACATAGATGATTTACGAAAAATAAATGTTCTCCCTGAATTAGAAGGACTTTATAAAAATGCCGGATTGAAAGTTAGATACCTTCCGAACGGCGACTTTTTTGTTGAGGAAACTCCGGAAGAAAGAAAAATTGACGCTATAATTTTATCACACGGTCATCTTGACCATACCGGTTATCTCGGACTTGTAAGACCGGACATACCTATTTATTCCTCCGCAGCGACAAAAAAATTTCTTAAACTGAGAAGCGACATAAATAAAAACTGGGCGGCCGAGGCAAGCCAGGAATCTTTTAATACTGTGGAAGTGGACGAAGAAAGACAAATCGGAAAGGATTTAACTATCCGCAGGTTTGATGTTGACCATTCTATAGTTGGTGCAAGTGCATATTTGATTTGCACGAAAAATAAAAAAATCGCCTACACCGGTGATTTCAGATTTCATGGATACCGCCAAAAAGAAACGGAATATTTCCAAAATGAAATAGCAAAAGAAAATATAGATGTTCTAATTACAGAGGGAACGCGGCTTTCAAGAAAAGATGAAGAGAAAGCGTTTGACACGGAAGAAGAGGTTTTTGAAGCATGCTGTGAATTTACAAAAAAGGAAAAGGGTCTGGTAATTTACGACGCATCACCTGCCGATATTGACAGGGTAAAAACGCTTTCAAGGGTCGCAAAAGAAACCGGCAGGGAACTTGTCCTTGACGATAAAAAGGCATACTTTGTTTTATACCTAAATCATAATGAACAGAAAAATCTTGTTGAGGATTTGCCGAACATAGACGATTTTAAGATATATCTGTCACGAGAAAAACTGAAAAAGACATCAAAGAAATTTACCGAAAAAATTTTTAACGAAGATAACTTGTTTGTTGAAAATTTTATTGAGGGAAGAAGCGGGCATCAAAAAATACTTCTTGCCAAACAAATTATGGAGTCAAAAAAATCTTCCGAAGATTTTTTCAAAGCAATAAAAATTCCTGACAAAAAATTTTTATGGGGACCACTCGGACGGCAGGAAATACTGTCAAATCCCGGAAAATACATTTTATACACGTCAAACGGACCTCTGACACTTTTACAATTTGTCCCAGCCGGAAAAAAAATTGAGGGTTCTTATATTTACGGCAAGGCGGAGCCGTTCAACGAGGAAATGGAATTTTCACATGATATACTTGAGAACTGGATAAAACTTGCGGGCTTAAATATGAAATATGCGCATACTTCGGGACACGCTTCGGCGGATGACTTAAAAAAATTCATACAGGCGGTTAAGCCAAAACTTGTTATGCCGGTTCACACGGAAAATGCCGCTATGTTTGAAAAATTCGGCGCGAAAATTTTAAGACCCGAATTAAAAAAAATTATGGAACTGTAAATTTTTCTTGACAAATTTTTTTCAAGTTGTAAAATGAAATACGCTCGCAAGCAAATTTCTTTGAGACGCTCCCCTGTGGTCGCTCTGCAATTTGCTCCTGTAGGGTATAGGTCGCAAATTGAGGCTCTTCAGAAATTTCTTGCTCGCTTTGATGTTGCGAAGGTAAAATAAACCCGATGGCGAAAAAAACTTTTATTCTTGATACAAACGTTTTAATCCACGACCCAGAAT
Organism: Elusimicrobiota bacterium; assembly: GCA_016218625.1. Lineage (GTDB taxonomy): Bacteria > Elusimicrobiota > UBA8919 > UBA8919 > UBA8919 > UBA8919. The sequence continues at coordinate 3,383 of JACRDL010000043.1, read as the reverse complement.
CGCTTACCGCCTTTGAAGACAACACAATTATCATACCGATGGCAGTTATTGAAGAACTTGATAATCTTAAAAGATCCCACGACGAAAGAGGCAGGGCGGCAAGGAGTGTTGCCCGAAAATTAAACAATCTCGCCATAAAAGGAAAATTCAGCGAGGGCATTCCTCTTGATAACGGCGGAAAACTGATAATAGACCTTGAACAAAAAGTGAACCTTCCCTACGATTTTTCAAACGATAAAAAAGACAATCTGATACTTTCGGCGGCGTTTGCCCGTCAGAAAAAGAATGAAAATGTGGTTTTTATAACGAAAGACATAAACCTTCGCATTAAAGCGGAAGCAATCGGACTTGTTGCGGAGGACTATGAAAAAGAAAAAATAAAAATTGAACAGTTATATCAGGGATATCGGGAAATGGCTGTCTTGGGAGATATGATAGACAAATTTTACAAAAATAAATCTATCAAAATAAAAGAGGAACTTACCGCGAACGAATTCGTGATATTGAAAGATGAGTCAAACCCGCAAAAATCCGCTCTTGCAAAATATGATACTAAATTAAAATCACTTATTTCTCTTATCTATAAAGAATCCGCCGTGTGGGGACTGAAACCGCTCAACACCGAGCAGAAATTTGCGTTTGAACTTTTACTTTCCGACAATATTCAATTATTAACACTTGTCGGGGTTCCAGGAGCCGGAAAAACTCTTTTATCTCTGGCGGCGGGGCTTCAAAAAACGATTGATGAAAAAATTTATAAACGGCTTTTAGTCGGTAAATCGGTCACACCGGTCGGCAAAGATATAGGATACCTGCCGGGAACAAAGGAAGAAAAAATTTCGCAATGGATGGGGTCAATCTATGACAACCTTGAATTTCTCGTAGATAAAAACAATCCGGACGAAAGCACAGAGGACAAAGTCCAGTATTTTTTTGACAGCGGGAAAATAGAAATAGAAGCGTTAGCATTTTTAAGAGGAAGAAGCATTCCGAGGCAGTTTATTATAATTGACGACGCCCAAAATCTTACGCCTCACGAAATCAAAACGATAATTTCCAGAGCCGGCGACGGCACGAAAGTGGTCCTGACCGGCGACCCTTATCAAATAGATAATCCTTACCTTGACGCCGAATCAAACGGCCTGACATATCTTGTTGAAAGGTTCAAGGGACAGAAAACTTACGGACATATAAATTTCAAAAAAACGGAAAGATCACAGCTGGCCGCACTGGCAGGGGAACTTTTGTAAAGGAACACGGAACAGAAGCGGAACAAGACACGGAACAAACACGGAATAGTTTTGTTGTATCGGAAACTGAATAATTTACCACTGAAGCACTGAAGTTCAGAAGCACGGAAGAAAAACAGAGATTAAAGATTTAGATTTTTTCAGTGTTTCCGTGTTTCAGTGGTTAAAGATTTGGTGCGACGAAGTCGCTTATCTTGCGTCAGTTCCGTGTGTAAGTTCTGTGTCAGTTCAGTGGTAGTTATATGGAAACTCTTTTTGCGGACTTGCATGTTCACACAAAATACTCCGACGGCACTTTTTCTCCTGAAGAAAGCGTAAGATATGCGCAGAAAGTAGGACTCGCTACCATCAGCATAACCGACCACGATACGACCGAAGGAATACCCAGTGCAATCAAAGAGGGTTCAAAAAGAGGGATTGAAGTAATCCCGGGAATAGAACTCTCGGTGGAATTAAAAAATTCTCATCAGTATGAAATGCACATACTCGGATATTTCATAAACTGGGAAGATTCTTTTTTTCAACAAAAATTAAAGCTTTTCAGAAAGGCAAGAGAAAGACGGGCATATCATATTCTAGATAAATTGAAAAATTTAGGAATTACGATTGACGAACGGCGGCTGTTTGAAATAGCGGGCATCGGGGTAATAGGTCGGCTTCACTTCGCAAAAATGCTCGTTGAAAACAAGTCCGTTTCACATACACAGGAAGCATTCTGGAAATATCTCGGAGACGGCAAACCAGCATATGTTCCTAAATTCAGTTTATCGCCCGACGAAGCTATAAAAATGATTCTGCAGGTAGGCGGAATTCCGGTTTTGGCGCATCCGCATTTTAACAGCATCAATTGCAATGTTGTAAAATCTCTCGCCAATTTCGGATTAAAGGGAATTGAGGTCTGGCACACAAAACACTCGGCGGAGGAAACAGATAAATTCAAAAAAATGTCTGATAAACTTGGAATGATTATGACGGGAGGAAGCGACTGCCACGGAGCGATGAACGACGAACCGCCTATAATGGGAAAGATAAAAGTACCATATTCTGCTGTTATAGAACTGAAAAAATATAAAAACAATTTGGAAAAGAATCATAGTCATCTTTTTTCTTGACATTTTTTCTTAAAATAATATAATTGAAATTTATAATTGAAGGAATTCCGTGTAATTCGGAAGCTGCCCCGCAACGGTAACGCAAAAATGATGCAAGGGTTTAGGTGGACTTTAGTCCACCTGTCCAAACCCGCCGCGTCAAACAATAATGTAGCCCCGACTTTAGTCGGGGCAAGCAAAGCGAAGCCCGGTCTATCAATTACAAAAACTCCGAGGGGAGAAAGTTTACTCAACTTCTCTGGAGTTGGGTTTTTTGTTTGGGGATAAAATATGATTCAGGTTTATACTGGTAATAGTAAGGGTAAAACAACCGCTGCTGTTGGATTGGCAATACGAGCATTAGGACATAAAATCGCGTAAGGGAATTGATTGTTAAAAATGGACAAAATTATTTTTATTTTAGGCGGAGCGAGAAGCGGGAAAAGTTCTTACGCAATTGAACTTGCCAAAAAAGAAAAAAATGTATTGTTTGCAGCAACAGCAAGTCCTTCCGATTCTGAAATGAAAAAAAGAATTGAAAAACACAAAAAATCAAGACCTAAAAATTTTAAAACTGTAGAAATTAAAAAAGAACTTTCAGAAATATTTAAGGAAAATTTCAAAGCGGCAATAATAGATTGCCTTACCATTTTTGTCGCCGGGAAAATGGTAAGCGGCAGAAGCGAACAAAAAATACTTGCAGAAATTAAGAAATTTCTGACGGAAATAAAAAATAAAAACAAAAAGATAATAATTGTTTCAAACGAGGTCGGAGGCGGAATCATTCCAAGGAATAAACTTGCAAGAAAATTCAGGGATGTGCTTGGAAATACAAATAGGATGATTTCAGGGTTTTCCGACAAAGTATATCTTATGACTGCCGGCATTCCAATTTTAATTAAAGGAGATTCCCTATTAGGAGTCAAGTAAAAAGTGAATATGGAAAAAAGTATTCTTGCACCCTGTTTCAAGGGTTTTTAACAAAAGGTCTTTGAAAAATAAATTTGAGTACTATCACCTTAATCCTTTATTAAATTTTAGT
>JACRDL010000042.1 GCA_016218625.1 Elusimicrobiota bacterium | reverse complement strand
TTTTACGTTACTCATGAATGCCTCCTCTGTAAATTTTTGTTCCTGAAACAAGTTCAGGACAGGTTCTTATTTTATCTTTACAAAGGACTTTTAGCAATTCTATTTGCTACTCAGCATTCATCATACAAGATTTCATTTTTCCCCTAACGCTTTTTTTCCGAGAAACGGGATTTCACTGCGTTCAACATTTTTTCAGGCGTGATTGGAATCTCAAAAAAATCAATACCGGTGGCATCATAGACAGCGTTAAGAATTGCGGGGGCAACTCCGATAACAGGATGCTCGCCAATGCCCCGCGCTCCGAACGGTCCTATGTTTTCGGGCGTTTCAACAAACTCAACGGTCTGCTTAAGCGGTGCATCTTTTATTGTCGGAAAACGGTATTTTGAAAAGAACGGATTAACCGCTTTTCCGTCTTTGGTGAATTTTATTTCCTCGCACAATGAGGCGCCAACCGCCATCATCACGCCTCCGACGACCTGACCTCTAATCTGTTCCGGATTTATTACCCGCCCTATATCAAAACAGGAAATAAAATGGTTCACAATAATTTTTCCCGTTTTTTTCTCAATTCTTATTTCGCAGCCCTGGGCACCGAAAGTATAACTTACGCCGATTGTGCCCTGACCGTTAGAGTCGGGATTTGAATACCGCGGCAGTCGGGCATCGGATGTCGTCTGAACCACCTCTCCGACCGTTACTCCATCTTCGTGCATATAACCCCTTACAAGTTGGTTCACTGCAACTCGGACATCCGGGTCGTGCTTCAAGAAAATATATTCTCCGTCGTATTCAAGGTAATCAATATCGCAGCGGAGCACTTGTGATGCTGTTTGTTTAAGTACCGCAATCGCTTTTTCACATGCTCTGATAATCGCTCTGCCGCCCTGTACGGTGAACATTGAACCGATGGTCTGCCATTCCCATGGCGAGAACTGTGTATCTATTTCGGTATAAGGTCTGATTCTCTCGGGAGAAATTTTAAGCACCTCTGCCGCAATTTGTTTTACAACGGTTCTCAAACCCTGTCCTACCTCCGCACCGCCCATATTTATTGACACACTGCCGTCGTTATTGAATTTAAGATAACACCCTTTTGAAGAAAAAGGCGCGCCTTTTGGCGATTTCATCAAACCGGAAAATCCCCGTCCGTAATAATAATTTTCATCCTCTTCGGGTTTCGGTTTTGAAAATAATAATTTTTGAACTACCTCGGCGCATTTTTTGACACTGCCGTTTCCTTCCCACATTTTCTCGCCCGTAGATGTAATTTTTCCGGGACCCAGATAATTTTTTTCTCTTAATTTCAACGGGTCCATCTGAAGTTTTTTTGCTAAAATATCCATCAGCCGCTCGACGGCGAATTGTGATTCCTGATGACCATAGCCCCTGTAAGCGCCGACAGGCGTCGTATTTGTATAGACGGAAAGACCTTCTAATTGGCAATTGGGAAACTGATATGTCCCTGTGCAGTTGTGAGTTGCCCCTCTCATTATATGAAGCCCCGTATCAACATATGCACCTGTTGAATGATATACTGTCGTTTGCAGCGCCGTGAGTGTACCGTCTTTCTTCGCGCCGATTTTCATTTTTGTTCTTATGCCGTGTCCTAATAGCGTAGATAAAAAATCCTCTTTTCTGGTAGCGACCCATTTCACGGGCCTGCCACGGACAAAACTTGCTATGTAAGCGACCGTCTGCTCAACCGTCACATCCGATTTATAGCCGAAACATCCGCCGACTTCAGGAACATGGACTCTTACATCGGAAGCTGACAAATTATATGTAAGGGCAAGGTCATCTCTGACTACAAAAGGACATATTGTAGACGACCACACCTCAATCGTTTCGTCCACACCAAATAAGACAATAGCGCCATGCGGCTCTATCGCTGCCGAAGAACCGAACGGATAACTAAACTCACCGGAAACTTCCACATCCGCTTCTTTGAAGCCCTTTTCAATATCACCTTTTTTCAGAACATAACGGTCACCGATGTTAGTTTCTGGTACGGGACCGATTCCGGGAAGATGCCAGTATTCGGAACTATTTTCATGAATTAAGACTGCCTCTTTTTTCAAAGAGTCAAGAGCATCCACACAAACCGGAAGTGGTTCATACTCAACTTTAATTTTTTTAACTGCCTCTCGCGCCTGATGAACATTTTCGGCAACCACAGCGGCAACAGGTTCACCGATATAACGGACTCTGTCCACTGCCAGAGGCAGACGGTCTTTCACATTATCGCCGAATTTGAATTTGCAATCCTTACCTGTAACGACCTTTACGACACCGTCCATTTTTTCCGCATCCTTTGTATCTATGGAAAGAATTTTAGCGTGGGCGTATTCGGGTTTAAGAATAGCGATATGCAACATTCCCGGAAGTTTTATATCGTCTAAAAAAACCGCTTTGCCCGTAATTTTTGTGATTGCATCAGGTCGTTTAATGCTTTTTCCGACATACTTGAAATTCACTTTATTCCTCCTTAAGTTTTCAAATCTTTTTAACTTATTTTTTGCATTTGAAATAATGCAGGACGTCCCGATTATCCGATTATCTTTCGATTATCTTTCAATCAAAATTATTTTCATATTCAGTTTGAAGTAATAAACTCATACACTTTTTCTATGCTGCCGACATTTTCAAAAATTTTTTCTATTGGCTTTAACCCGAAATTCTGACTTTCTTCTGGGTAATAGTAAAGAATATCTTGAATTAAATCCTCTAAAAGATTTATACAGAAAATCATATTTCTTGTTTCTTCTATTGGTGATAAATTCTTGTTAGTTTTATAAGAACCGTCGTTTTGTTGAAAATTTTTTATATTAGACAATACTTGTTTTAGAAAGTCTGCAAATGTTTTTAATCCGGATTGGGTCAATGAAGTTTTTGAGTAGAGAAAATCAACGCTATAAATTATTTTGGTTAATTCTTCTGATGTAGGATTTTCATTAAAGAAATGTAAAACATAAATTAACCAAAGATTTGCATTTTTAGGTATTTTACCAATACTGTCAAGAATAAAACAAATCCTAAAAAAACTTTCCAATGACTTTGGAATTATTTGGACTATTTTTTCTTCGTCAATAATTTGCTGTAACAGATATGATAATTCTTCTTTTATTTTTTCAATTTTTTGATGCTGAAATTCAAGTAAACGATTTTTTATATTTATTGTTGACCAAATTTTTTCTAATTCCTTATCCTCTTTTTGTTGAGTTGCTAAATCTTCGTTTTTTATTGCGTAAACCTCCCTGCTGCCCCAAGCCGCTGATACTTTTTCTGTTCCGCATTTTATTATCCAATCAGGTGAAAGCATAGCATACTTGGGTAATGACTGAATTAGATATAAAAACTTTAAATTATCTTTGGGAATTCTTTTCGGAATACCTTTCTTTTTTATTCCTACTTTGGAACGCTTAAAATCATAACAAGTCATTTCTTCGTTAGCATACTGCAATTCAATAAATATTTCATTTTCACTCATCCCTTTGACAATATAATCAGATGCTTGTGTTACACCGCCGCCTCTTAAAAACCACAAAAATTTATCGCCACCATATTTTTCTACAGTAATTTTATTGCTTTGATACTCTTTTTGCAAAAGTTTTTCTAACCATTTCTTTACTTCCAATTCAGCAATTGCTTTTTTCTTCATATCACGGCGGTATTCAAGATATGTTCGTGATTTTATATCGCTTGATTGAGCATATATTGTTTTAGAATCAAATTTCATACAGCCACCAATTCTAACTGTTTAGGATTTAAATTGTCATCTATAATTTTCTCAAAATCTCTATTAATTTCATAACCTATACCGTTTCTTCCTAAAGATGCGGCTGCTTTGAGAGTTGTTCCCGAACCAACAAACGGATCCAAAATCGTTTCGGTTAGATAACTATACCCTCTAATTAATCTACTGGGCAACTCCAAAGCAAAAGGCGCTATATGTGTTCTGCCTTCGCCGCTTTTTTCGGGTTTCATCAACCACACATCACTATTTTTTAACGATAACCAAAAATCACGAGAAATTTTTGATTTTTCCTTGATTTCTCTCGTTAAATGTCCATATTTATCAATTTTTTTAGGATTGGGTTTTTCAAATTCTAAAATAAATTCATGCATATTATTCAATAAAAGCCCTCCGGGATAAGGATATGTTCCGAAATGTGCTCGCACACCGTTTGTTTTATGCCATACAATATCCCGCTTAAAAATAAAACCAATTTTTTCGCAACTATCTATGGTTTTACCAACCAAATTTAATGTCCTAAAACTTACATCATTGTATTTAACCGGTAAGTTCATTATATTTATAAAAATCTTTCTGCCGGGTTGTACTACACGATAAACCTCTTGCCAAACCTTATTAATTTCTTCAAACCATTTATCTAAATCATCAATATTTCCTAAATCTTTTCCAGAATAATCTTTGCTGTATTCTTTGACATTGAAATATGGCGGAGAAGTAACCATAAGATGAACGGAATTGTCCTTTAACTCCGACATATTTCTTGAATCCGAAAAGTAAATAGATTGTGTTGTACTGTTTATTTTAAATTCTTTTTTTACAAGATATTCTTCTTGTAATTCTCTGATTTTTGCCTGCCCCGGAGCGAACTTGTTCTGCTTCGGGGATTTTTTCTTTTTAGTAATATATTTTGTTTTCATAATATCAAACAGTTTTCCCTTTATGGCTAAACATAATTTTATTTGTTGTGATGTTTTCCGCTACTATTTTTCCGCGGCTTATTACATATCTCGGTGCATCTTGATAACGCAGTGCATCAACAATATTATTGACGCCTAATATAACAAGATTCGCATAATTTCCCTCTTTAAGTCCGAAATTTTTTACATTCATTGCTCTGGCGGCATTAACGGTAATCATATCATAAAGCGTTTCCATTTCCGATTCCGTCGTCATCCATAAAAGATGAGACGCAAGGAATGCAATTTCAAGCATGTTGTTGCGACCATACGGATAATAGGCATCCGAAATATCGTCCTGCCCGAGACAAACCAAAACACCCTCCTCAAGAAGTTCTTTTACCCGTGCATGAAGCGGTCCTGTATGCGGATCGCTGACAACGCCCATTTTTGCTTTTTTAAGAAGTGCAGCAACTTTTTGGAAATATGGCTTCGGATACAGACACATAGCACGCGCATGCTGGGCAAGAACCCGTCCTTGCCAACCGACTTTTATTGTTTCTGTCGCAAGCATTTCAAGTGTTTTAAGTGTCGGATCGCCGGCATCATCAACGAGCATTGAGACATCTTTTTTATACTTCATTGCAATTGCGACCATTTTTTGAATATGAATTCTTTCATCTTCTTCAGTATATTCAATCCACGGTATTCCGCCGACGACATCAGCGCCCATATCCATCGCCTGAATTATAAGTTTCTCGGCACCCGGTTCTCTAACAACACCGTCCTGAGGGAATGCCACAACTTGAATATCAACAATTTTTTTATATTCCTCCCTTGCTTTAATTACCGCTTTAATACCCTCTAAACGCGCTTTGGTATCAACATCCACAAAAGCTCTTATGTGAAGATTACCATAACGGGCAGCAAGTTCAACTGCCTTCCGGACATTTTTTATAATCCACTTCTCGTCGTAATTCTCCTTCACGCGGGCCGCAAGTTCAATTGCCGTCATCGCCTTGCCCATATCTCCGCCGGATTGATAGTCCTTCAACGCTTTTTCATCCATCATCTGCAGCGTCCAGACCTTGCATAAATGGAGATGGGCATTGCAATATGATTCCGTTACAAGATTTCTTTTCGCGTCAATAGTGTTCGTTGCTTTACCACTACATTTTTTAGCAATTTTTTCAATCTTACTTCCGGATATCGCTATCTCCACCAAACCTTTCTGACCGCGTAATCTGGCATTTTTAATCAATAAATCCATACAGTCCTCCTATTTAATTTAGCCACAGATGGTCACAGAATTTCACTGAATTGTCTTCTTCTGTGTTTTTTCTGTGTAATTCTGTGGCTATTGTTTTTTATTTTTTTTGCTTTCTAATTTTTCTATTGCCTGTTTAACCGCCCCGACAACTTCCAAATTTAGCGTAGCGTCATCTTTAACCTCAATCGCTTTTTTAAGCGGCTCAATCGCGGATTTATCCCCGATCTCGCCGAGTGCTTTTGCCGATTCAGTTCTTACCGTCGGGTTAACATCACTAAGATTTTTTATTAAATTCGCAACGGCAGATTTAAGTTTCATGGAGGACACCGACTGAATTGCTGTAAGCCGGACGCCTTCGGCTTCATCGTTAAGACGTTCAACGATAACTGATTGCACATCCGGTTTATCGGAAAAAACCATCAGTGATTTCAGTGCAGTAATTCTTATAACGGGACGACCGTCGGTAAGAAGTTTTTTCAGCGGGGGAATAGATGTTTCGTCCTTAAATTTTGCGATTGAACTTGCACTGTCAATAATCATTCCGCCGTCGGCGTCATTAAGCGATTTGAGCAAATGCGGAACTGCCTGTTTATCGCCGATTTCACCTAATGAAACGGCGGCGCACCGGCGAACCTCCGTATTTTGGTCTTTTAAGAGAGCGATTAAAGGCAACACCGCATTTTTATTTTTTTCAGTGCCGAGAGAAATTGCGGCGTTTCTCCTTACGAGCCAGTTCTCATCTTTTAATTTCTGGACATTTGTCCTTTTATCAATTTTTGGTTTTTCGGCCTCAACGGTCTGTGATGATTTTTTGACCTCGAATACCGACACCGTAGATTTTTTTTCTTCATATTTGGGAGACGCTTTGGTTGTAGCATCTTTTTTCACTTCGGCATAAAGTAAGTGAGTAAGTGAGTAAGTGAGTAAGTGAGTAAGTAAAACCAATTTCCAACTTCTTGCTTCCAACTTTCTACTTCTAACTTCCATATTGCCTCCCTTTATTCCAACATTTTTTCGGCTATTCTATTCGCCTTTTCGTAAAGTTTTTGTTCGTCGCAATTTACCAATTTTCCATTTTTAACTACTATTTTACCGTTGACGATGGTCGTATCAACAATGTCCGAATCGCCGCAAAAAAGCAAAGATGCAAGAACATCGCCAATACCACCGGCATAACCGATTTTTTCAACATCAAATAAAACAATGTCCGCTGCCTTACCCGCCTCAATAGAACCGATGTCATCCCGTCCTAAAACCTGAGCACCACCGCGGGTTGCGAGCCATAAAACATCCTCGGCGGGCATTGATTTTACGCCTGATTTCAAACGATGAACCAACAGACATGTTTTTAATTCTCGAAGCATATTTGAGGAATCATTTGATGCGGAACCGTCAACCGCAAGAGAAACGGGAACTTCATTTTCAATCATTTTTCTTACAGGAGCGATACCGCTTCCCAACCGTAGATTTGAAACGGGACAATGCGCAACGCCCGTTTTCGTTTTCCCCATCAATTTTATTTCATCATCGTTGAGATGGATGCAATGGGCAAACCAGATATCATCTCCCAGCCAGCCGACTTTTTCCATATAAGCAAGCGGTTTTAAGTTGTGTTCTTCCAGACAAAATTTTTCTTCATCAATCGTTTCGGCGATGTGCGTGTGGCATTTTATTTTAATCTTTCTGGCAAAATTTACCGTCTCTTTTAATAACTCCGTTGTAACCGAAAACGGCGAGCAGGGAGAAAGGGCTATCCGGCACATTGAAAATTTTTCGGGATTGTGATATTTTTGTATCACCCGTTCGGAGTCCTTCATTATCTCGTTTTCCGTCTGAACCACATCGTCCGGCGGAAGACCGCCTTTTGATTGACCCCGCGACATTGAACCGCGAGTAGGATGAAATCTAATTCCGATATCCTTTGCCGCTTTAATTTCAAAATCCAGCAAATCCTTCGGCTGATTTTTAGGAAAGACATAAAACTGGTCGGTTGATGTAGTGCATCCCGTCAGTAAAAGTTCTCCTAACCCGACGAGTGCCGATGTATAAACGGCATCCGGCGTAATATTTTTCCAGACAGTATAAAGATATTTTAACCAGTCAAAAAGCTCGGCATCCTGGACTTCCCGGATGTTTCTGTAAAGCGTCTGATACAAGTGATGATGAGTGTTGACAAATCCCGGGAGCACAACGCATTTTGAGGCGTCAATGGTAAGACAGTCCGAAGTCCAAAGTCCGAAGTCCAAAGGAAGTTTTTTACCGACGAATTTTATTTCATTATCTTCTATAAAAATATTGCCGCCGGCGATTTTTGTTCTCTTGTTATCCATCGTGGCAATAAGTTTTGCATTTTTAATCAGAATATTTTTTTTCATTTTTTTATTCTTAACCGCAGATACACACAGATTGACGCAGATTAAAAATATTTACCACTGAAGCACTGAATTTAGGAAGCACGGAATTAAAGATTTTTTCTGTGCTTCCGTCCTTCCGTGTCTCCGTGGTATGTCTTATCTGTGTCCATCTGTGGCTTCATTTTTTGTTTAATTCCTGCAATCTTTCGGTCGCTTTTTTAGCCCACTCCGTATCGCTGTATCTTTTTTTTACGATTTCATAATTTTGTTTTGCATCTTTAATAAATCCTATTTCTTCCGATGCACGGGCAGACATGTAATGGGATTCCGGCACATACTGTGAATCGCTGAAAAGATAGACCACTTTCAGATATTCCCGCGCCGCTTCCTTGTATTTTTTCTGCATGAAATAACAATCCGCTGCTTTTTTCTGTGCGATGGCTCCCATATCTTCATCCGCTGTGTTTAACAATCCGTTCGTCCTCTCGGCTTTGCCGATTCCCTTATTTTTAGAAAGGGTTGCGGCAAGTTCATAATTTTCAATCGCTGCGAAATAATCGCCGCTTCTTTCAAATTCGCTGCCGCGCCTAAGATACATTTCAGCGGCAGCAAGCGATTTCGGATATCTGTAAAGTATCTCGCTGTAGCATTTCTCCGCCTCAAGTGTATTGCCCGTTTTTTCATAAGCAACCCCGCTGTTATATTTCATCATCGCAAAAATTTCCGGGTCGGATGTCTCAAGTTTAAGCCCGGTATTATAACTCTCAATTGCTTTTTGATAGTCGGATGATTCAAGATAGCAATTTCCGCTATAAAGCATCGCCGCGGCATAATTTTTTGATAACGGATATTCTTCAATAAACTTTTGGAGTGAATTTATCGCGTCTGTCCATGCACCGGTTTTGTAGTAAATTTTAGAACGCATGAAATTTGCCTCTTCCGCAAGATTATGCTCGGGAAAATTGGAGTAAATCTGTTCAAAATATTTTGCGGCTTGAGCGTAGTCCTTTTTTTTGTAAAAATATTCGGCGATTTGATAAGTAATTTCCGGCGAGAGTTGGGAGGTCGGATATTTTTCGGCGAACTGAACATACACGGAAATAGCATCAAAAACCGCACCTTCCGTTTCATATACGCGGCCAATACCATAAAGCGCAAACTCTGACTGCGGTGAGGCGGGATATTTTGTTATAATTTTTCTGTACGAATTCCTCGCCTGCTTGTATTTTTTTAGATTGAAATAACTGTCGCCGAGACGAAGCCATCCGTCGGCGGCATAATCCGATTTTGGATAATTCTGGACAAGCGCGGTAAAAGAAACAGCGGCTTTTTTAAAATTTTTGTTTTTGAAGTGAAGCATCCCGACCCAGTATTGCGCATCGTCGGTTATTTTTGTATCAGGAAACCGTTTTACAAAATTCAAAAAATACTCTCTGGCTTTTTCGTAACTGTTTTTTTTATAATAAACAAGTCCGATACCGAGACGGGCACGAATAGATTCATTTGTATTGGGAAATTTTTCCGTTATGCGAACATATTCTTTAAGTGCATCATCAAGTTGCAAAAGTTCCGACATTGAATCCGCCCTGTAAAGATATGCTTTTTTCAGAAAATCTTTTTCTTTCTTTGTAGCGGTAGAAATCGCGGCATCAAACTTTTCAATCGCAGATTTATAGTTGCCATCCTGAAATTGTTTAACGCCCTCACCATATATTTCTTCAACGTACGACTGGGAATAGAGAAAGGTAGAAAGGTAGAAAGGTAGAAAGGTAGAAAGTAAAATCACTGAAAAACTTTTTTTCATACAGAGAAATTATATCAAAAATATGGGAAATGTCAACCCAAATTTTCAATTCTGTTTTTTACTGAGACCAAACAGGATTTGTAGATTCTTTTGCGATAGAACTAATTGGTTTCTGTTCAGTGCCGTTAGAATGCATGCTGAAAAGTTCATATCTTCCGCTTCTGTTGGAAGAAAAAACTATGCGTCTGCCGTCGGCGGAAAATGAGGGGTTTTCGTTGGAACCGTAATTATTGGTAAGTTGATATTCCTTGTTTGTGCTTACATCCATAACATAAATATCAAAAATCTGACGGTTTCTTTTTGTGAATGCAATCGCACCGCCGACAGGAGACCAGCACGGTGAATCATTATATCCGCTATGCGTAATTTTTCTCAAATTTGTACCTTCTATATCCATAATATACAACTGCGGATTTCCGCCGCGGTCGGAAACAAAAACAAATTCATTTGAATTGGGTGAAAAAGATGCGGCAGTGTCTACCCCTCTTGAATAGGTAAGCCGCCTGATAATTTTACCTTCAGCCGTAAAAAGATAAAGTTCGGGGTCGCCGTCTTTTGAAAGAGTGGCTATAAAATACCTGCCGTCGGGTGATGAGGAACCGGCAATATTTAACCCCTGATATGTGATAAAAGGAATTGACCTGTTTTTTTCAAAATCATATCTGAATATATCAGGATTGCCGTCTTTGTATGTAGTGTAATAGATATATTTTCCGTCGGGAGAGAATTTCGGCAAAACGGAAATTGAATTATTATATGTAATCCGCGTAAGATTTTTACCGTCGTAATCAACGCACCATATTTCTTTGCCACCCGACATAGTATTTGAAAATGCGATTTTGGAAGAGAAACCTATCTTTTGGCCGGTAAGCGATTTTATTATATCCTCGGAAAAATTATGGGCAAGTTTTCTTGTTTCATAGTCGACATATTTATATTCTTTGTCAAAAATTTTTTTAGCGGAGGCGGCATCCCATAAATTACCGGAAAGCGTAATTTTGTTTAATTTTGTTTTTGTTTCAAATTTCACTACGGTATCTATTCCGTTTGCGACGGCGATATCGCGGTCGGGTTTATTAAAATCAAGTTTTTTCGCGAAGAATTGATCCGGCGGCAGAGAAATTAAATTAAAAATTCCGGAATAAACAAGGTCCTCTGAAACAATTTTTTGAATATCCGCCGAATGTCTTGAATTATCGTTCGAATAAATAGAAATATTTGTTTTTCGACCGCCGGATTTAAGTTGCAGGAAAATATCGACACCAAAAAGATAATTAAAAATGAAAAATGAAAAATGAAAAATTAGAAAAAACTTAAAAATTACTATTTTCTTTTTGACGATTTCAGACGCTAAATCTAAAACTACTTGCGTACTTTCGCAACTACGAAAGTAGTTAAATACTATTAAAAAACAACTTTTAATTTTTAATTTACAATTTTTCACTGTTTTTATGAACCAGAAAGTTCAAACATAAAATAAACGCCGAGATAATCGTCGGAATAACCGGCAGGCAACGGCGGAAACGGCGCAGAATTCGTAATCGCTCTTATTGCCGCTCGGTCTATAAAAGAAACGCCGGCTGATTCTTTTACCGTCAAATTATCCACTTTGCCATCTTTTAATATCTTAAAATATACCAAAACTTTTTTCGGACTGCTTGACGGATAGGGTTCGGGATTCCAGTTTTGCGCGACCTTGTTTCTTAAAATGTTGACATATCCCATATACGGAAAATTGCCGGCATCAACGCCTATGCCCGTGCCAAATCCTTCGCCGACTCCGGTTCCGGACCCAAGACCGGTTCCTTTTCCTGTTTCTTTCTCCCACCTCAAAACATCTTTTTTGTCCAGTTTTGACTTCTTTGAAACAACTTTACCTGTTACAATATCACCGGGCTTTACAACATCCCCTGCTTTTTTCGTCTCCGATATTTTTTCCGTGGAAATACCGCTGCCCGCAGTAGTCCCGCTCTCCCCACCGGTTCCGCTTAAACCTCCGGAGCCGACGTTGCCATATCCTGAACCGATTACCTGTATAGGAATATAATAAATTTTTGACGATGGCTTGGAAACGCGGGATAAAACTAAAAAAAACAAAAAATGAACTGATATGGAAATGATAAAACCGAGTTTTATGTCTGTCATTGGGGTTTTTTGAGAGTGGAAAGATAATTTTCTGACTGCCTGGCTTCGGAGGTTTTCGGATAATTTTTAACAATATCTTCAAGCACTATAATCGATTCCGATTTCTTTTTAAGTTTCAGAAGTGAAATCGCCTTTTTCAGTTTTGCAGTCGGTATTTTTTCCGATTTCGGATATGAAACGATAAATTTGTCAAAACTTTCAACCGCTTTTTCATAATCGCCTTTATCGTAAAAACATACTCCTACCCAGAAATGTGCGTTTGAAACAAGAGTCCCGTTGGGATACTGCACAATATATTCCTGAAATCCTCCGAGTGCCAAATCGTAATTTTTCATAGTATAGTCGGTATAGGCAGCACCGTAAATTTGGGTCGGAGTCGGTTTTGTTTCCTCCAATTTTTTTGTAACCCTTTCTGATAACAGCGAAAGTTTATTTGTAAAGTCAACATTTGTATCTTCTAACTTCTGCCCGAAAATCACAAATCGCTCGTTGGTCTCCTCTATTTTTGAATTTAGCGTTTTTATATTGGCGTTGAGGTCCTCCATCTGAACGGATAAGTCCGCCTGATTTTTCTGCATATCGGAAAGTTGGTTCTGGAGTTTTACTATATCTGACTGAAGATTAACGACATCTTTTTGTGTCGCAACACAACCGGAAAGAAAGATAGTAAGTAGTAAGTAGTAAGTGGTAAGTGGTAAAGAATTTCTTAAATCCATAAATTATTTTTTTGGATTTTTTTTCTTTATTAGTTTGTCATTCAAAATTTCTTGTGGTTTTTCCGGGATTCTTCCGAGCATTTCTGCACGGCGGTTTTTTGACCAAGCCGTTTCATCATGTCCAAAATCAACCGGTTTTTCTTCGCCGTAAGAAATTGTAGCGATGCGGTTTCCTTTTACGCCAAGTTTCATTAAATAACTTCTTACCGATTTTGCGCGGCGGTCACCCAATGCAATATTGTAATCCGTCGTTCCTCTTTCATCGCAATGACCCTCAACAATAATTTCCACATCAGGATTATCTTTAAGCCATGAAGCATTTTTGGCAAGTGTGTTCCTTGCATCAGAACGTAAAGTTGCATCGTCGTAATCAAAGTAAACCGTATCTAGTTGCGCAACTTTTTTATACTCTTTTCCTCTTAAAGATGGCTCTTCCGCGGGTTTTTCAATTACCTGCTGAATCGGCTCCGGAGGTTTTACAATTTTTTTCTTGGCGCAACCGGTAAAAAGGCAAGTAAAGAGTAAAAAGTAAAAAGTAAAAAGTAAAAACCATCTGTTCATAAAAATACCTCCGAAATTTATGTTTAATTTTGCAAAATAATTATAAATAATTTTTATGATTTTGTCAACCCCGTTAGAAATCTAAACCCCTGACAACCTTTGCTAAAATTATACAAAAAATTTCTAACGGGGTCAAGTAAAATCAGCCGATTTTAAGTTCAAGGTGTTAGTGCAACACCTGATTGAAAACCTGCTATAATAGGCAGGTATGAAAAAAACATATAAACATTTAACGGAAGCAGAACGTAATTTAATTGTCGTAATGGTGAATCGTAACAAATCAGTTCAG
>JACRDL010000041.1 GCA_016218625.1 Elusimicrobiota bacterium | reverse complement strand
CTAATTTTGATATTATTTCTGATGCTGATATTTCAAAGGTCGAATCTTGGCTCAACAACAGACCGAGAAAATGTCTCGGGTTCTCTACTCCAAACGAGGTTTTCAATTCGCACTGTTGCACTTAATGGTTGAATTCACCCATAGAAACTACGAACTATGAACTCTGAACTCCGAACTATTATGAAATTATTATTTGATTTTATTATTTTTCCGGGATTTATCTTTACAGCTGCAGCCGGAATGATTGTTTCCTGGATTGATAGAAAGGTTACGGCGAGGGTTCAATGGCGTCAGGGTCCCCCATTTTTCCAGCCGATATACGATTTCGTAAAACTTCTTGTGAAAGAAACGCTCGTTCCCGTGAGCGCAAACGCTACAGTATTTCTTCTTTCGCCGCTTTTTGCTCTCGCTTCAACCACCCTTACATCAGTTATTTTATGGAAAGCAATAATTAACCCACAAGCGCTGTTCGTCGGCGATTTAATAGTTGTGATTTATCTTCTTGCGGTAACTCCGATTGCCGTAATTTTGGGTGCTTCTGCTTCCGGCAATCCGATAGCATCTCTGGCGGCAAGCCGCGAAATGAAATTATATCTTTCGTACGAACTTCCGTTTATTTTTTCTATTCTTGTGTCTGTGATAAAATTACAAACAATAAAGTTAGGAGAGATTATTTTATTTCAACAGTCGTCGGGAATAATTCTCAATTCTTTTTCCGGTGTGATTGCATTTGTAATTTTTCTTCTCACTATTCAGGCGAAATTAGGACTTGTGCCTTTTGATATGGCCGAGGCAGAAACAGAAATTGCCGGCGGAGTTTTTATTGAGTACTCCGGCGTGCCACTTGCAATACATAAATTAAACCGTATAATGCTTCTGTTTGTAATTCCGGTTTTCACCGTGATATTATTTTTCGGCGGAATGAAGTTTGAAGGGCTTTCCTCTCTTTGGGGAATATTGAAATATGTTTTGATTCTGGTTCTTATAGTTTTAATCAGGAACACCAATCCCCGTGTCAGGATTGACCAGGCGGTAAGGTTTTTCTGGAGAACTTGTCTGGTTTTTTCAGTTTTTGCAGCGCTCCTTGCTGTAATAGGATATTAAAATGTCGGCACCATTAAAAATAAAGGCGTTAACAAAATCAATCTGGGTTTTTCATGCGGCGTGCAGTCCGTGTAATAATTGCGATATTGAGATTTTAGATGCTTTAACTCCGAGATATGATTTGGAAAGATTCGGGATACAACTTATCGGCTCGGTTAGGCACGCAGATGCACTTTTGGTGACAGGCGCTGTGAACAAAAAAATTGTTGACCGGCTGAAACGGCTCTATGAACAGGCGCCGAAACCCTGCGTAGTTGTCGCCGTCGGAAACTGTGCTTGTTCGGAAATTATGTTCAGGGATTCATACAATACCTGCGGGCCCGTTGATAAAATTATTCCGGTTAATGCGTATATCCCCGGTTGCCCGCCGAAACCGGAAGCGATGATAATGGGTGTCGTGAAACTATTAGAAGCAATTAAAAATTCAAAATGAAAAATTAAAAATTATGGAAATAATTGACGAAATAAAAAATAAATTCGGTAGCAAAATCAAAAAGTTTGAGGAAAAAAATCCGAGACGGTTTTATATTGATGTTTTACCGACGGATATTGTTGAGATAGCCAAAGTTTTATTTGATGATTTTTCTTTGAGATTTATTATAGCGACAGGTATTGACAGAAGAGACGGACTTGAAATTCTTTACCATTTTTCGGAGGATAAAACGGGAAAAATTGTTTCAGTCCGTGTTTTAATTACCAATAAAGAAAAACCGGAAATAGATACAATCTCAAAAGTGATAAAGGGTGCCGAATGGATAGAAAGAGAAATGTGGGAACTTTTAGGCATAAACTTTAAGGGACATCCGAATCTTAAACATCTGTTGTTGCGTGACGACTGGCCGGAGAAAAATTATCCGTTGAGGCAGGGTCAGGGCGAAGGAAGAAAATAGTTCATAGTTCATAGTTCATAGTTCATAGTTCGTAGTGAAAAGGTATGTTTGATTTTGAAAAATTAGAAGTTTATCAAAAAGCAATAATATTTGCTAATGATATTTATAATCTCACAAAAAAGTTTCCCAAAACTGAAACTTTCGGAGTGATAGACCAATTAAGAAGAGCATCTGTTTCAATTTCACTTAATATTGCAGAAGGAAGTGGCAGAACAAAAAAAGATTTTAAACATTTCGCAGTAATGGCACGAACTTCGGTTTTAGAGTGTGTGCCATTGCTTAAAATTTCTTTATTGCAAAAATATATTACAGATAATGAAGAGAAAAATTATTATCAAAAATGCGAAGAATTGTCCCGCATGTTATGTGGGCTTATCCGTTCACTATGAACTATGAACTCTAAACCACGAACTGTTATTCCGATTGGTCCGTATCACCCTCTGCAGGAAGAGGCGGAGTTTTTCAAACTTTATGTTGAGGGCGAAAAGGTTGTTGATATGGACATTGAACTCGGCTACAACCACAGAGGAATTGAAAAACTTTCCGAGTCGCTTCACTGGGACCAGTCGGCGTTTTTGGTTGAAAGAATCTGCGGTATATGTTCAACCAGTCATCCGTTCGCATATGTGAATGCAGTTGAGGATTTGGCAGGGATAGAAATCTCTCTTAGAGCAAAATATATCCGTTCTGTTATCGGTGAATTGGAACGACTTCACTCCCATCTTTTATGGCTCGGTCTTGCTGGGCATTTTATAGGATACAATACCGTCTGGATGTGGTCTTGGAAATACCGCGAATCGGTTAACGATATGTTTGAGTTTATTACCGGCAATCGCCAGCACTATGCGATGATGAAAATCGGCGGCGTCCGTCGGGATATTGAAAAAAAAGATATTCCGCAGATAGAAAAAATGTGTGATGATTTGCTCCCCGTTGTTGATATGTTCAAAGGTGCGGTGATGGATGACCCGGTGATTCATGCGAGGACAAAGGGTGTGGGCATTTTGCCGAGGGAAGTCGCGATTGATTACTGCGTCGTCGGCCCGACTGCCCGCGCCAGCGGTGTTGATATTGATGTCCGTCGGGATGACCCGCAGAACAGTGCATATAATTTAGTCGACTGGAATGTTATTGTTTTACAAAACGGCGATGTATTTGATAAGGCGGCGATAAGAATTTTAGAAATGTATGAGTCAATAAAAATTATCCGCGGTTGTCTTGAATGTCTCAAAAAAGAGCCGGAAGGTAATTTTGACCTTAATGTGAAAGAGATCCCGGAGGGCGAGGGCATAGGTCATTACGAGGCGCCCCGTGGCGAGGTCTACCATTATGTCCGCTCCGACGGGACTAACAGGCCGGTTCGTCATAAAATCCGCGCTCCCAGTTATGTAAATGTTCCTTCAAACCAGTATGCGGTCAAAGGATATACCATCTCCGACGCTGCGCTTGTTCTCGCGGCGGTTGACCCGTGTTATTGCTGCACGGAGCGGGTTGCTGTTATTGATAAGGAAAAAAACAGAAAAATAATGAACGGTTTTGATTTGATAAAACTTTCACAACAAAAAACAGAAGAACTAAAGAAAAAATTGTAAAATTAAAAAGTATGAAAACATTTGTCCTACTATCTATCGGTATTCCAATTATAGGTTCGTTTGCTAATCTTTTAATTAAGAGAAGACAGAACATTATTTCAACAGTTCTCATTTTTGCAGGTTTTGTTACTTCCTGCTTACTTATCTCGCCAATTCTTACAGGGACAACCGGATATTTCCATAGATATTTTATAGAATTTTTCTCAACTGCGTTTATTGCTGATGGACTTTCTGTGTTTATGGCTGTTACTGCATCATTTATTGGTGGATTGATTGCAATTTATTCTGCCGGCTATATGAAAGATTATGAACACCTGAAAGAGTATTATTTCTATATTACTTTATTTGTCGGCTCTATGCTCGGGCTTATTTTTTCTGCCAATCTTTTATTGATGTTTATTTTCTGGGAAATTACGGCGCTCTGTTCCTGGCGGCTGATTGGTTTTTACCGTGATGAAAAAGGGCTTCTTGCAGCCGACCGCGCGTTTATTTTGACATTTCTCGGTTCCGGACTTATGCTTGCGGGGTTTGCTATTGTATATTCCCAATACAACACATTAAATATTTTATCACTTAGCGGAAAAGAAATTCCAACTTTTGCTATGATTTTGATTTTATGCGGTATGCTCGCAAAATCAGCCCAACTGCCGTTTCATCTATGGCTTCCTGATGCAGGTGTTGCGCCATCGCCGGTTACAGCGTTTCTTCATGCAGCGGTCCTTGTAAAAATAGGTGTTTATGCATTTGCACGGCTTTTTATTTTTACATTTCCGATGACAGAGACATTTCAAGATATAGTTATGATTTTATCCGTTGCAACAATTCTTGTTGCAGGCGCCAGTGCTTTTGTTGAAAACGACATAAAGCGAATTCTTGCTTATTCTACGATTTCACAAATCGGCTATATTTTTTTGGGTTTCGCGACAGATGTTGCTGTTGGAATAACCGGTGCGATTTTTTTCATTCTGGTTCACGGGTTAGGTAAAGCAGGGCTGTTTTTATCCGCAGGGATTGTAGAACATAACACACATGAAAAAGATATCAGAAAACTTGGCGGGCTTTCAAAAACGATGCCGATTACTTCCGTTGCATTTGTTCTCTGTGCTTTATCAATTATTGGTTTCCCGCCATTTGGCGGATTTTTCTCAAAACTTTATGTGATAATGTCGGTAGTTCAAAAAGGGAAAATTTTGCTCGCTTCTCTGGCGGTTCTCGGCGCGGTTTTAACGCTTCTGTACCTTTTCCGACTGTATAATGCTGTATTTCTTGGAACCGCACGCGGAACTGACGCGGAACGAAACACGGAACTGACGCGGAACAATTATATGGAAAAAACAAAAGGGATGGTTGTGATTGTTTTGGTATTAGGGCTTCTTTCACTTTTAACGGGATTGTTCCCGCAGGTATTTTTAAGTTTTATTGAACTGATTAAATAGTTATGAACATTTTGCTTTATCCGATTTTTTTACCGATAGTTATTGGGTTGATTATCCTACTGATAGGTAGTCGCAACCTTCAGGTTGCGTCATTTAATCGCAGGATAAATCCTGCGGCTACCAAAACCATATCGCTATTGTCTCTGATTACAGCACTTATTGTTTTGGTTTTAGGTTTTGCGATATTTTCAGCGGGCGAGTTGAATTATTCAGTTCCATGGATTTCTTACGGGATTGATTTTTCGCTCCGCGCTTACGCATTTTCATCTTTCTGTGTTTTATTTGCTTCATTTTTTGCATTTTTGATTTGCCTTTATTCTATGAAAGCAGAGCGTCATTCTGCGGCTACATATTATTCTTTCATTTTAATCAATCTTGGTGTTGTCAATGGCGCATTTCTATCAAACAATTTTATAATTTTTATTTTATTCTGGGAACTTGCCGCTGTGATGCTGTATCTGTTAATTAGAATAGGTAATGGAAATTCTTATGAGACAGCGACAAAAGCGTTATATATTATTGGTTTCTCTGACTTCTGTCTTTTGCTCGGTATTGTTCTATTGTGGAATATAACAGGCAGATTTGATATTATTCATTACTCATTACCCGTTACCCGTTACTCGTTACTCGCTTTTATTCTGATGACAATCGGAGCGATGGCAAAAGCGGGTGCGATGCCGTTTCATACTTGGATACCTGATGCATCAAAGGATGCCTCTATTGAGGTTATGGCGTATCTTCCCGCGTCATTAGACAAACTTTTGGGAATATATCTATTAGCCCGCATCTGCACCGACTTTTTCACTCTTTCACTCTCTCACTCTCTTACTCTCTTACTTTGTTCTTTCGGCGCCTTCACAATAATTGCTGCCGTTTTTATGGCGCTTATTCAAACAAATATGAAAAAACTTATTGCTTATATGAATATTTCAGGTGCTGGTTATATGATTTTAGGTATCGGAACAAATAATTCTATCGGTATTGCAGGTGGACTTTTCTATATGTTAAGTACTGCTTTATGGACATCCTGTTTGTTTTTGTGTGCAGGTTCCGTTGAACACAAAACCGGAACGACTGATTTAGACAAACTCGGCGGGCTTTCCAAAGCGATGCCGCTCACATTTGTTGCAACTTTTATTGCTGCGCTTTCAATTTCCGGTGTTCCGCCTTTTAACGGATTTTTCTCAAAATGGATGATTTACCAGGGACTGATACAACAACTTCCGACTTCCGCCTCGCCGCAGGCGCTTCCGATTATTTTATTTTTAGTAATTGCAATGTTTGGCTCGGCATTAACTTTGGCATCTTTTATCAAGGTAATTCACTCGGTGTTTTTAGGTCAGTCGTCCAAAGTAGTTGCTCAATTTATTGAGCCTGATAAATCAGGCAACTACAAATCTAAACCTACCGAAGTTCCTTGGACACTGTGGTTCCCGACGGTGATTCTTGCCTGTTTGTGCGTGATTTTCGGAGTTTTTGCCTATCAGGTTCCGTTAAAATATTTTGTTTTTCCGTCGTTACCCTCTACTTTTATAGGTGTCTGGCAACCATCGCTTGCGACATTGTTAATCATTGCCGGAATTATTATCGGCGTAATAATCTATTTTCTCGGAACGATAAAAACAATAAGGAAAGCAGAAACTTATATTTATGGTGAGGACCCGGAAATTTTTCAACAGAATGTTCGCGGGACGGAGTTTTATCTCACAATTTCAGATGCGAAACCGTTTTCTTCAATTTACAAAAAAGCCGAAGCACAAGTGTTTGATTTTTACAACTGGGCGTTCGGTTCAGCAAAAGCAATTGCAAATACTTTTTTTATATGTATTGACCGGATGCTTGAAAATATATATATTGGCATAGACCACTTGACAAAAATTGTCTCTACTTTTATATCCGAACTTCAGGGCGGACTTTTACAGATATATCTTTATTGGTCATTATTAGGGCTTTTGATTCTTTTATTACTTTTAGGTCCAAAACGATTGTAAAAAAATATGTTTGCAATACTCTTAGTCTCAATTTTAATCTTTGTTTTGATAATGGCAGCTCTCGCCGTTCAAATAAGGGATTTAATGTCTTCCGTGATGGCACTTGCAGGAGTAGGTTTTGGTTTAGCAATTGTTTTTCTTTTTCTTTCTGCACCGGAGGTTATGACGGCACAACTTGTTTTAGAAGTGATTACATATGTAATAATGATTTCAGTAGTTTACAAAACATCTAAATTAGACAAAACAAGAAAATATTCTGTAAGAGAAATTTCGCCCGCAGCAGCGATGTTTTTCTTCGCCGTAGTATTTATTATCTTTTCAATACGAGGAATTAAAGATTTACCAATTTTTGGTGAACCATTGATGAGGGCTTCATCGTTGCAAATTGCTCAAACAATTTCTGAAATTGGTGCAACTAACATTGTTACTGCGATACTTCTTGATTTCCGTGCATGGAATACTTTGATGGAAGCATTCGTAATAATTGTAATGATTGTAGGCGTTACCGTGATATTGAGAAAAAAAGGTAGGAAGGTAGAAAGGTAGAAGAAAGATGGATAAAACAATAAGAATCTTAACCAGTTATGTAATTGGCTTAATACTTATTTTCGGTTTTTATGTTGTTATTTACGGGCATATACTTCCCGGCGAGGGATTTGACGGAGGAATGCTGATTGCGTCTGCATTCATTCTTTGCATGATTGTTTACGGTCGCGATGAGGCAAAAAAAAGAGTCAATATTTCTTCCGCCCTGGTTGTTTCTGCGATTGCGGGACTGCTGCTTATTGTGGTGGGATTCTTGGGATTGATAGGGATAAGAGATGGTCACCAGTTCTTTCTTGACAATTTTTTGCCGCAGGGCGACCCGCATTACCTTTTTTCAGGCGGTATTGTTCCGGTATTAAATGTTCTTCTTGGAGTATTAGTTGGATTTGGGTTTTATGCATTGTTCGGGTATCTGGTCGTTTGGAGAGGAGAACGCGGAACTGACGCGGAACCCTGAAGCGACCAAAGGAAGTCCCTTTAGGGGCAATCCCTTCGGGATGCTACAGGGCAGGCGCCACGCGGAACTGACGCGGAGCATATGAGTATTTTAATCTACCTATTCAGCATTTTATTATTTTTAATCGGACTTTACTGCATCGTCAGTAAGGAAAATCTTCTGAAAATTGTGATTGGAATAAAAATTATGGGCTATGGTGTTTCCCTGTTTTTTATCCTTTTGGGCTGGAGAAGGGACTCATCGGCGCCAATAATTATAAAAGATATGGCGCAGAATTTTGTCGACCCGCTTCCGCAGGCATTGATTCCTGCTATTATGGTGATTTCACTCGCTGCTACGATTTTGATGCTTGCAACCTGTGTCCGTTTATATGAAAAATACGGCACATTTGATATTAGTAAAATTAAAGAATTAAAAGGATAAAAAATCTTACGAAACCACAGATTAACACGAGATTGACACAAGATAAAAAAATCTGTGAAAATCTGTGAAATCTTGTGGTTGCATATTGTGACTTTATGCTAATACTTCTTTTCCCGTTATTGCCTATAATTTCGGCACTTTGCTTAATTATTCTTGAGCGGTTTGATGAGGACTCCGGCGATTATCTTTCTTCCGCAACCGCTTTTGTGCTGTTTGCAATGGCTGTGACAATTATTTTTACTCTCAACGGCGGAGTTGTTGTATATCATTTAGGCGGTTGGGGATCGCCGCTTGGAGTTGATTTGGTACTTGATGGTTTTTCTGCACTGTTTCTGGTTGTTATAAATCTTGTTGGGTTTGTATCAATGCTTTATTCAATAGAATACATGAAAAAATTTACAGCGAAGGCAAAATTTTATATTCTGCACCTGTTTTTGATTGCCGGACTAAACGGTATTGTGCTTTCAGGTGATATTTTTAACTTTTATGTTTTTATGGAAATAGTGGCTTTTGCTTCATATGCGCTTATTGCATTCGGTGTTGAACAATTAGATCTGGAAGCGTCAATTAGATATCAAGTTTTAGGTACCGTTGGTTCGTTTTTTGTACTGTTAGGTATCGGGATTCTTTATTCAGTAACCGGTACACTTGATTTAGCGGATATGTCTCGGTTTATATCTCAAACAGGAATAAATAGAGCAATTCTTTTCGCAGTACCACTTCTGCTGTTCGGATTTGCATTAAAAGCTGCATTAGTACCGTTCCATGCGTGGCTTCCAGATGCTCATCCAACTGCACCTACACCAGTTAGTGCTATGCTTTCAGGTGTGGTTATTAAGGTTTGTTCAATTTATGGGATTGTAAGAATATTTTTTGGAGTAACAGGCGTTTCTCCAACACTTCTTCAGATTCTTTTATATGCAGGGCTTATATCAATCTTTTTCGGTGCATTCTCTGCTTTAAGACAGACCGACTTTAAACGACTTCTTGCATATTCTTCAATCTCACAAATAGGATATATTATGCTCGGAATAGGAACCGGTACACCGCTGGGCTATGCCGGTGCTATGTTTCATATATTAAATCACGCAACTTTTAAGTCGTTATTTTTTATAGTTGCAGGCGCTGTTGAACATTCCACAGGTGAAAGAAATATTACAAAATTAGGAGGGCTTTCAGATAAAATGCCTGTAACTTTTTTGTCATCACTTTCCGCTTCATTTTCTTTAGGCGGGGTGCCACCCTTCGGCGGATTTTTCTCAAAACTTTTGATAATTTTAGGATTATTCAAAGCGGGATATTTGACCGTCGGGCTTCTTGTTGTGCTCAGTGCGGTTTTTACACTCGCATATTTTTTGAAAATCCAGAGAAATGTCTTCTTACGACTTCCCACTTCCCACTTCCCACTTCCTACTATTAAGGAAGTGCCGGTTTTAATGCGGGTTTCTATGTTGATTTTGGCAATTATTTGTTTGGGATTAGGACTTGCATTCCCGTGGATATTGAAAGCAATAGTCGAGCCCGCGGTTGCAGTTTTAACAAATGGTTGTAAATATGGCAGTTTGATTTTAGGGTTATGAAACGATTAACTGTTTTTATCGCTTGTTTTATATTTTGGTTGCTTCTTGTCTGGAAACTGGACTGGCAAAACATACTTACCGGTTTTATTGCTTCGGTTTTTGCATCATATATCTTCGGGAATTTGCAAAATCAAGATTCAGAAAAAAAGATAAATTTATTCTATCTGGTTATATTCTTTGGCAAAATGATATGGTCGTGGATAAAAGCATCTGCAATCCATACTTATTTATCAGTTCTTCCCAATGAACTGAAATCCGAAAATTTTGAAATAATACATAAACTTTCCGATGACAAAAGCATCGCATTCCTTGTTATGGCATTAAATCTTTCATACAACATAATTGTTGTAGAAGAAAAAGAAAATTCAGTTGTAGTGAATGTTACTAACAGAACTTTAGAATCCGTTAAAAAAGAAATAGAAAATTTGGAAAAATTTATTAATAAGGTGAACAGATGAATATTGCACTTGTAATTTTAATCGTTGCTTGTTTTTTGTGTCTTTGGAAGTTCATTGAAGGTCCCAATGCTATGGATAGGTTCTTATCAATACTACTTCTGACTTTAATTGCAATGGGATTTTTGGGGATTTATAGTATCAAAACACATTCTGAATTCCTTATTGATTTAACAATAGATGCAATAATACTTGTTTTTGTCGGAACATTGGCTGTAAGCAAATTTTTTCAAGGAAAAGAATTGGACGAATAGAGATTTCACTGTCCTTATACTGATGTTACTATGGCTGAAATAATAATTTTGTTTGGTTCTGTAATCGTGCTTATTGGATGTATTGGCTTTATCCGTTTTTCTGATTTCTATGCACGGGTAAATGTGTTGACTAAATCTGTTCCGTTCGGCATCTCTATTATACTTTTTGGTGTTTTTGTCCGATTTGGATTTGATGAAATGGGCATCAGAACATTGATCGCAGTTATTTTATTATGGTTTATTATACCAATAATTGGATATGCGATATCAACTGCAATTAAAAATGCAAAATGAAAAAACTTGTCCCGCTTTAGCGGGATTTAAAATTATGGCAAAAACATTTTTAATTTTTAACTTTTAATTTTTAATTGTCTCTTTATGAAATACCCTAAATTACGAGAACTTAAAGAAGCAATAAAGGCATTAATCAAAGGACCTTACACGACAAAGTTTCCTTTTGAGCCGCACACACCGTTCCCGAGATTTCGCGGGAAGCCGGTGCCGGATGAAAAAGGATGTATCGGTTGTGGTGCTTGTGCCGAGGTTTGCCCGCCAAGGTCAATTGAAATAAAGGATAGTAGCGGCGGGATTGCTATCCCGCAAAATCTGTCGCATAGTGACCGAAGGAAATCCCTATGGGACAATGCGACTGCTACTCGTACGATAAGATGGCGTCATGATTTTTGCATTTTTTGCGGACAGTGCGAGCGGCTCTGCACAACCCGCCTGAATGCCGAAGGCGGGCAGGCAAAAGAAGGAGTAAAACTATCAGCCGAGTTTGACCTTGCCGACTTAAAGCGGGACAATATGTTTTCAGAGATAAAAAAGGAACTTGTTGTATGTTCCCAGTGTAGCGAAATTATCGCACCGAAAGACCAGATTTTGTATGTTGCTAAAAAACTGGGAGCGCAGGCGTACAGCAATATAAATATAATTGCTCTGACGCAACAGGAATTGTTAGACAACTCCGCAGACGCTTTGCTAATTAACGACCCCTCCCAACTGCTCCGCAGACAAACGGCATTCAAGATTTTATGTCCGAAATGCCGCCACCAGGTTTTTGTATTTGACGACTACGGAAAATAAAAAATAATATTCCCCAAAAAGTACTTGACAAAATTTGGTTTTTATGTTATAAATAAAGTAAAGGTGATTGTGTATGAAAAAGAAAAAAAAAGCGGTTGTTCAGGCAATTCTAATTTATGTTGTTTTTTGCGGCGTTCTATGTTTTTCGGCTCCTCTGACCGGAAAGAAAATTTTTATTGATCCGGGTCACGGCGGCTCAGATCCAGGCGCAGTAGGTCCGACAGGTCTTAAAGAGTCCAATGTCAATCTTCAGACATCGCTTAAACTAAAAGATTTTTTGGTCAATACGGGCGGTGCTCAAACCATTCTTTCACGCGAATCCGACATTTATCCGACCCTTGCCGACCGGGTCAATGCCGCCAATAACTGGTCAGCCGACAGATTTATTTCCGTTCATTACAATGCGTCGTCCGACAGAAACGTTAACGGAACCGAGACGCTCTATTACACATATGGCTCTGAGACATCAAAAGATCTTGCACAGAAACTTCAAAACCGGCTGGTTGAGACGCTGGGGCTTACCAATCGCGGCATAAAACCTCGTGACGATTTGTATGTTCTGAAAAACACAAAAATGCCCGCCGCTCTTACGGAATCGTCATTCATATCAAATACTTATGAAGAAGCCCGTCTTAAAAATAGCGATTACATCATAAAAATAGGAAGGGCCCATTATTACGGTATTGCAGACCACTTCGGTGTGGATCCAAATCCGCCTGCGCCTCCGCCCGAACCTTCAAAGCCGCTTTCTGGAAAAATATTTGCGATTGACCCGCAGTCCGGCGGCAGTTCAAAGGGCTCTATTGGCCCCACCGGGCTTTATGCGAAAGATGTTAATCTGCGGGTTGCAACCGTTTTGAAAAATAATCTTGCGGATTACGGCGGTGCAACAATTATTATGACGAGGTCGGAAGATGTAAGCGTTACATCAACCAAAAGAATTGAAATAATTAACGGTTCAAACGCAGACCGCCTTGTTTCAATAGCGTTTCCGGGTTCAACCAATCCGGATACGAATTATACGAAAACATTTTATTACGAAAACTATTCTTCAAAATCAAGCACGAGCAAGGACCTTGCGGCGAAAGTTCAGGCGCGGCTTGTTGAAGCGCTTAATTTGACAAATAAAGGCGTTGGCAAATCTTCGGCGGCGATTCTTGTGCAGACCAATATGCCGGGAATAATAACAAAACCGTCGCATATTACCAATCCTTACGAAGAAGCGCGACTTAAAGATGCCGCATATACATGGAAAATCGGCAGATATATTTATCTCGGAATAGCCGACCACTACGGTGTTAATCCGTAATCCGGATGGCGCATATAAGATGAACAGCGGAAAACCTAAAAAGGTAATCCCCGTAATTGTAATGGCGGGGATTTTTTTTATTGTTTCATTCGTAAAAGCATCCGAAAATTGGATGGAAACCTGGGATAATTTATATTCGGAAAAGGTTTTATCGCAACGCAAACCGACGGCGTCGCGGCTTTACATAGCAGAGGTTTTGATGGATGATATGCAGCAAATTTCCTCGGGTGAAATTAAAATTAACAGGTCACAAAAAAGGCAATTGGATGAACTTATCAACGAGTTCAGGGATGAACTTTTTTTGATGGAGCAGAAAGAAAAAACGAATTGGCTGAGCCACAAAATTAAATCCGTCTCCGTAACCAATTTTTGGTCGGGGAGAATTCTCGCAAATATGGAACAAAGTTCCAATCATCCGGCAATTTCCTCCGATTTGAAGTTCAGTAATAATCTGTATTTTGAATATTCGCCAACCGGCATTTTCAAGGGAGTAATAAGTTTGAAAACACAAGAACCTTTAGTAAAATCTTTTGATAAAAATTTAACTGTGGATGAGGCATATGTGTCAATTTCCGGTCCCGCACAACTCTCCGTCGGAAGGATGTATTTTCTTTTAGACCGTCTCGGTTTGATTGCCGACAACTATTTTGATGCTTTTGAAGCGGTAAAATTGGAACACAGTTATTTTACGGTAATTTACAGCCGACTTTCATCAACGAATTATCCCTACAGCAAAATGATGGTTTCATCTGATGATTACTGGGCTTTCAGAATTTCTAACATAAGAGAAAGAGAACTGGAAATGGGCTTTACATATCTTGCCAGCGGGATTGCGACTGAAAAAGGTGCCGGCGTTGATTTTCATACTACTATAGGCGATAGAGAGTTTGTCGGCGAATTGGCGTTGTACTGGCCAAGCAAAACCGATTATACCGCCGATAAAGACGCAAAAATTGCCGGCGTGCTTGGTGTGGACTTGTATAAATTGAAAAGAAAAAACATTTTTCTGCAAGTCGGTTCTGTAGAAAAGGGCTTTACGCCGATGGCTTCAAGTTTGATTTATTCTGCCGGGAATCATCTCTATTTTGACCAGGATACTCTCGGCTGTGATATTACATTTACCTATCAGCCGAAAAAAGAAAAAGAAATATCATTATGGGAAACCCGTATTGATAGAACCGGATATTTTCCGCCAATGACTACTTGGGAGTTGGAATTTGTCTGGCTTGCCACGCAGAATCTATCACCACATTCAGAGCAGTACATTTTGCGATATATTCATCCGCTTGTTAATGGGCTTTCGTTATATTTAGAGAATATTTTCTGGGTGAGAAAAAACACGATTTTGTATCCCGATACTGAATATAATCAGTTAAAAGCGGTTTTATCGTTTAATTTTTAAGAACGCAGATTACACGGATAAAAAACACGGATTACACAGATGAAAAAATCAGCGATTAAGCGATTTGGCGATTTAGCGATTGTAGTTGCAGAGCGAATCTCTGCTTATAGCAAAGTTATCGCTTTGCCGCTACTACTCACTTACTCGCTTATTCACTATCTTCACTGCGAGCCATTTCGCAGAGATTCCGATACCGAATGGGCATATAAAAGTTTGCAATCAATCGCCACACTTTCCGGAGAAACGCTGTTATGGAAAAACGCAATTCAGGAAACGCCGACCCGCTTGGATTTGGCAGTTTTTCTCAATCATTGTCTTGTTATATGTGAGGAAAAAGACATAGAGGTTCCGAATGAACTTCTGTCGCCGCTATTGAAGGAGTTTGACCGTGAATTACTGCTTCTTGATATACAAAACCGCCTTCAAAATCAGGATAGTTATCTGAAAAAGATACGCGATGCGGTCAGTTGGAATCTTGAATTTTCTTATGCTGCCGAGCAGATGTCCGGTGATTTTCCGATAACCGCAAGAGAACTCGTTCTTTACGGCGCGCCCCCGCCGACTTCGGTGATTTCTTTGTCTCAACAAACCCGTCTCAAACTTACCGCCGGCTCAGATAACACATTCGCTTTTGTGTGTCTTAAAAATTTTGGATACTGGGGCATAGGAAAATATTCTTCGGGCGCTAGCGGAATAAATTTTTCGTCTTCCGACCCACCGTCGGTAGAAGAGGTTATGTTTCAAACAGGCAACAGGACACTTTCACTATCAATAGGTCGCAGATATGTCCGCCTCGGCAAGTACGGATTATCTGTTGATTATCTGATTACGCCGCTTGAATCAATCCAATTTTCCGGGAAATGGAAAGCGTTGGAATCCGATATTATCGTCGGCAGCAGATTCGATTCGGCTGATTATTACGCCGTCCGTGTCGGAGCGGGTCCTTTCGGAATTATCGGTTTTATATCGTCAATAAAAAGGGAATACAGAACGCAGTATAATCTTATAAACGACAAAGGTGTCGGCGCGGATTTGTCGTTTAATTTCTTAGGTAGAAGAAGGTTGCTCGGAGAATATTCCTGTTATAAACCGAGTGAAGAAGATGCTATACATTCATGGGTCGCCGGGCTTGATGTGATTAGAACCAAGAACCTCGGGCTGTTAATTCAGTATGGCGATTTGGGCAATGTTCAGAAGCAAACGGTGGAGATAAACCGCCTTCCGCTGGAATTTATCAACGAAAAATTTTTGCGGTTTCAGTCAAACAGCCGCGGCCCGAATCTGATTTTGAATTTCAATCTGCCTTACCGTTTCAATGGGGATTGTGAATTTCTGTATATGGATAAGAAAATAGATAGTGAAATATTGCGAAGATATACGGTCAGGTTCAGTAAAATAATTTTTGAAAATTCATATTTTATATTAGAAGATTTTTATACGACGGAAGATTCTTTAAAATACAATACCGCCCGCGGTCAAATCGTCTTCAATTTTTGAATTTATAATGGACTTAAAAGATTTTAAGGGCAGGATTCTTATAGTCGGTATTGGCAATACCTTAAAAGGTGATGACGGTGCCGGATGTGAAGTGATTAGATGTTTGAAGATTGTCATTGCGAGCGACCAACGGGAGCGTGGCAATCTCGAAAAAATAAATCTTCTTGACTGCGGCACTGCCCCCGAAAATTACACAAAAAAGATAAAGGATTTTAAGCCGGAAACGATCGTTTTTATTGATGCCGTTGAGATGAAAGAAACACCGGGCACGGTAAAAATTATTGACGAAAAAGACATTTCTTCCGGGTTTTTCACCACTCATAATATGCCCCTGAATTTATTCCTTGGTTACATCAAAGAAGAGACCAAAGCGAATATAATTTTCATCGGAATCCAGCCGAAATCAACCCGCATCGGCGAATGCCTTTCCGCCCCAGTTCAAAAAGCAGTAGAAAAATTAGTTAATGAGTTTTCGGATGAATTGGAGGATTAAATGTTAAAAGTGATAGTGATGTCGTTTTTTATTTTAACTTCTTGCGCTACAAAACCAAAAATTATTCAGACCCCAATCATCAAAGGAACAATTGCTGTTTTGAATTTCAAGAATAACAGTCCGAATAAAAATTGGAATTATATGGAATCAGCAGTAGCGGAAATTTTCACTTCAAATCTGGCGGGTAATTCTGATTTTAAGGTTATAGAAAGAGAAAAATTAAATAAAATTTTGGAAGAACAAAAATTAAATCAAAGCGGAATTGTTGACGAAAATACGGCTGTAAAAATTGGAAAAATTTTAGGGGCTATCGATATAGTATTTGGTAGTATAACACAGTTGGGAAAGACAATTATTATAACTGCTCGTGTCATAAAAATTGAAACCGGCGAAATTTATGCCGGTGAGACGGTTAATAGTGAAAACGAAGAAGAACTCCCGGAAATGGTCAAAAAGTTATCAGATAAAATTGCGGCATCACTTTCAAAATGAAAAAAAATCTTGTAATTGCCCAATTTATTGGGCTATTGTTTATGGCTGTTCAAATCTGCTTTGCTCAACAAAAACGAATTGCGGTTCTCTATTTTGAAAATATTATTCTACCTAAAAAAATCACATCTGCGGAGTTGGGGCCTTACAATGTTGACAGACAATACGATTATCTTGAAAGAGCATTTACAGATATGCTTATTTCAGATTTAGCGGACACAAAAGATATTGAACTTGTTGAAAGAAGCAAAGTTGAAAAGTTGTTAGATGAAATTCATCTCGGCGAAACAGGTCTGATAGACGAAAACACAATCCAAAAAGCAGGTAAGGCGTTACAGGCAGATTATCTTATATTTGGATATATTGACAAGAAGAAAAGCAAAATTGTTTTGAGGACAAAAATTCAAAATGTTTCTAACAGACAAATTACTGAACTTGAACCAATTTCCGATTTTGAAAGCAACATTTTTGAGTTAGAAAAAAATCTTTATTTAAATATTTGTTCAAATATGCAATTACCACTTGAAAAAGAAACAAAGAAAATAAAAATAGAAAAAAACAGCACCCTCGCAATTTTACCATTTAATAATAACAGTAAAACAGAAGAACTTAATTATTTACAAAGTAGTTTGTCGGAATTACTTGCCAATGATTTAGTGAATTATAAAATTTTCAAACTGGTTGAAAGACAAAAAATAGATGCAGTACTTAAAGAACTCGCCCTTCAAAAAACAGGCATTATTGACGAAAAAACAGCAGTCCAAATCGGCAAACTCCTCAGTGCAAAATATATTCTTTTAAGCAGTTTTATTGGGAGTGGAAATATCATTCGCCTTGATGCTCGTTTAAGTGCCGTAGAAACCGGAAAAACACCGATAATGATATATTCAACGGGCGACAGTAAAAATCTTTTTAATTTAATTGAGGACTTCATAAATAAAATTACGATTAGAATTACCAAATAATTATGATGAAAAAAGTGTTGGTCTCCGTAATATTATTCTATTCTTTTAATCTTTTTGCTCAAACTTCAGAATCAGAAAGAATAAAAATTTATCAAGAAAAAGGTAAAGATATTGCTTATTATCATTCAGAGGGGTTGAAAGCATTTAATGAGGGCAAATATCAGGTTGCTATTGAATTGTGGAAAAAAGAAATTGAAATAATATCTTCTGCAAATGCCTGCAATAATATAGCGATTGCGTATAGCAGATTAGATAGTAATGAAGAACTGATATGGAGAAAAAAGGCGATTGAACTTGACCCAAATTTTGCAAAAGCACATTATGGGCTTGGATGTTATTATTGGACTATTGGTGATTACGAGTCAGCAATAAAAGAGTATAACTGATCTTCCCCCAAAAAAGTGGACACTTAGAAGAGTTAGTGGTATAATAGCCGCTGACCTCAAAAAGTGGGAGGTGTCCAATGGAAGGTCAAGAAGTGAAGAAGAAGCGGTTTGACAGGGAGTTTAAACTCTCTGCG
>JACRDL010000040.1 GCA_016218625.1 Elusimicrobiota bacterium | reverse complement strand
TGAACTGATTTGTTACGATTCACCATTACGACAATTAAATTACGTTCTGCTTCCGTTAAATGTTTATATGTTTTTTTCATACCTGCCTATTATAGCAGGTTTTCAATCAGGTGTTGCACTAACACCTTGAACTTAAAGTTTTGAAAAAAAGCCAGTTCTTGCCGTCAGGATTGTTTTTTTTCAGTTTGATAAGACAGAACCTGCCGTTCAACTTTTTTCCTTTGAGATTGCAGATAACCTCGTCGCTTACGAATTTTTCGGGAATATACTCCCCGCTGTCCCATATTTCAACTTTTCCCGCACCATATTGACCTTCGGGAATAACACCTTCAAATTTCGCATAATCAAGCTCGTGGTCGGGCACCGCAATCGCAAGTCGTTTAATTTTTGAGTCATCAGACGGCTCTTTCGGAATTGCCCAACTTTTTAGAATTCCATCTTTTTCCAGACGGAAATCATAGTGCAGATGTTTCGCCGAATGTTTATGGACTACAAAAATAGGATTTTCGCTCATATCCAAAACTTTTAAGAAAACTTCATAGCCACAGATGGACACAGATTGACACAGATGACAACGAAATTGTCATTGCGAGGGCGAAGCCCGTGGCAATCCCAGATGAGATTGCTTCGTTTCACTCGCAATGACCTTTCTAAAAACTTATTGAAATTTATTGTCCCTGTCCCTTTTTTTTACTTTTTTCCTTTTTCCAAATATTGTAATTTTTTATTTATTTCTCTTTTGTAAACGTTTCTTCACCATATTTAGAGAAATAATATTGGATACTTCTTGCGACAATATCAACCATAATATGAAACATTTCTTCAACAGTCCATTCTTTCTCTCGGAAATAAAAACTTCCTCTGTTAAATCTACCGCCTTCACCGTCATTATATAAATATGTCTTATTGAGTTTACCAAACATTGCAACAGTCACTACTCTATCTAATATTGAAGAATTATTTGCAAAATCACAGCCATAACCAAAACAAACAAAAGGAAAAATAGACTCTTTCAGTAAAGCTGTTCTTAATCCGATTACATTTTTACCCAACCTTTCTATGGCGTTTCCTTTCGCTTGCCACGGAAGCCCTTCTTTTTGTCGCAACACATTTGTTCCTTGATTTTTGACTTCCGCTATTAAAATAGGGTATAAGTTTCCTTTGCTGTCTTCTAAAAACAAAATTCCACCGTCAGGTTGTATATTACTTTTATCAAAAAAATAATGAAACTCAATATCTGCGAAGTGCTTTCTTAATTCTTCAACAATATCTTTCAGAAACCATTTTGTTTCGTGCCGAAGTTGGCACCATAAATTAGAAAATCAAAATTGTCTGATAATACATCTGCTATATCATATTCTGGATCAAAATCTTCTGACGCAGTAATTTCTACACTTTTCGGTAATTTTACTTTTTGTCCATCTGTATCCCATTTAATATTGTAGACAAGTATTTTCATAATTATTTTTCCTTACGGATTTATAAACAATGTCCGATATAAAATATTTGACCTTCGGGCTTGAAGTGACGCAACCAATTCTATCCCATATGGTGTTAACTGAAACTTTTCACCTATTTTGTTGATAAAAACCAATTCTTCAGCAAGTTGAGCATATTGATTGAACACTACTCGTTGAGTAGTGAAACCTTTCCATATATCAATTTTCATAACTTTCCTAAAAAATATCGTCTTCACTTCTTCACTGTTTGCTGGATGTTGATACATTAAAACTTCATAAACAGATTCTACAAAAGAAGATAGCCCGAAAAGTAATTTGGTTCTCAGTGGATCTGAAATAACAATGGTCTGTAAAAATCTTATTAATTTAGGCGCATCTTCTGGATTTTTCAAGTATTTGAAATATTCATATCCATTATTTTGAAGTATCAAATCGCCTTTTAGTTCTTTCAGCAAATCAAAATCTTCACCTCTATCTACTAATCCTTGTAATGTTGTTTTACTTTTACCATGACCAACGGTTATTGTTTCAATTGGAATGGTCTGCTTTGGTATTTTCCCGGTATGATTGTGCATATAAGAAATTAGTCCATTTAAGTTAACAAGACTGGTACTGCCTGGCATTATTTTTGGTTGTTTTAATCGGAAACTTTCATATGCACTTGTTTGTGAAAAATAGTCGCCGAGAATATTTTCTATTTTCATTCCAATGAATTTAACATCGGGATAATCTTTCTGAAAATCAACTAATGAATCAGGAGCAAATAAAACAGGAATTGTAGAAATGCCTGGTAACTTATGCCTTTTTTGGCAATCTACGATCTCGGCATAATATCTTATGACTTGTTCAAAGTCATCTTTTTTGGCAGGATTAACTTTAAGCTCTATTATATATAGAAAATTATTATCTCCAATAAATATCAAATCTATCCGACCAGATGATACTCTGAATTCCTTATGATATCTTGTTATCTTACAACCCAGAGGTTCACCCATAAACTTTTGAGCAATTTTGTCATACACATAGAGTATATCTCTAACCATGTCTTCTCTTATATCAGCCATAATTCAAATTCCTCCTTTAACCATTGTATTGTTTCAGATATAAAAGGCAAATCAATCTCTGACTTGTTTGCTAAATAACATTTACTCAAAATCTCGCAATAGTCCTCCATATCATTCACAAAAAGTTGGGATGCATAATATTTAAGGAGCCGTGATACAGAACCGCTTCCTGAAAATCCTTCAAAAATACATAATTTATCTTTGTTTAATTTTTGTTTTATGTCGGAAATGGCTTGATTTACAAACGGTAGCAAACTCCTTTTATTCCCGATATAAGTTATAAGTTGAGTAGTAAAGTACGGATTTCTGAAATCCATCAGTTCAGGAAACATATCAACCGTTGCAGTATATCTAGAAAAAGCAGACTTCATTATTATAGAATGATTTTTGCGATTTTTCTTTTTTGTATAAAGAATTTTATTTTGATTTTTCATTTCAGTATAATACGGAGATGTATCTATTTTTTACATTTTATTTTTGCTCAACACTCTTTTTCTTCACTGTCCCCTTTATGCCTTTACAGAACTATGTCTGTTCCGTTCAGTCGCGGAAAGCACCGTTTTTCTAAGACGGATGGATTTCGGCGTTATTTCTATAAGTTCGTCGTCTTTTATAAATGTGAGCGCTCTTTCAAGAGTCATCGGCTGAACAGGAGTGAGAACAACATTATCGTCTTTTCCGGCGGCGCGCATATTTGAAAGTTTTTTTTCTCTGCACGGGTTCACGTTCAAATCATTATCGCGGTTATTATCGCCTATTATCATTCCTTCATACACCGGGTCGTTGGGAGATACAAAAAGTATTCCGCGCGGCTCAAGGTTGTAAAGGGCATATGGGACGGCTTTTCCATCTCTGTCGGAAACCAGAGAACCGGTTGTTCTTAATGCAAAATCGCCTCTATACTGCTCATAATCCTGAACATATGAGTTCATTATTCCTGTCCCTCTCGTATCCGTAAGAAATTCGCTCCTATATCCGATTAACGCCCGCGTCGGAACGGTGAACTCCAACCGCACTCTACCTGTTCCGTGATTCACCATATTGAGCATTTTTCCTTTTCTGACTGAAAGTTTTTCCATAACTATACCGATATTGGACTCGGCGCAATCAATAAAAAGGTGTTCTATCGGCTCTAATGTTTTTCCGTCTTTTTGTTTGAATATAACCCGCGGTCTGCCGACGCTTAGTTCGAAATCTTCACGTCTCATCATTTCAATAAGTATTTCCATCTGAAATTCGCCTCTTCCTTTAACTATGAAATTATCGGAACCCGGAATTTCCTCAACTCGTATAGCAACATTCTGCAATGTTTCTTTTTTAAGCCGTTCCAAGATTTTTCTTGACTGAACAACGCTCCCCTCCGTGCCGGAAAGCGGCGATGAATTAATAGTGAACATCATAGAAATTGTCGGTTCATCAACTTCTATTCTTTTGAGTGCCTTGGGATTTTCCTTATTACAAATTGTATCGCCGATTGACACATCTTCTATTCCGGCAAGTATTACTATATCTCCCGCCTCGGCAGACGCTACTTCTTTTATGCTGATACCGTCATACACTTGCAATTTCGTTGTTTTTAAGGGAGTAAATGCGCCGTTTTCTTTTATGCAGATAAGATTATCATTCTTGCTCACCTGCCCATTAAATACGCGGCCTACGGCCAGTCGCCCGACATAATCCGAATAATCAAGGTCACATACAAGCATCTGAAAGGGTTCGTCGGGCTCATATGAAGGACCGGGGATTTCAGATATTATTGTGTCAAACAGTATGCTCAAGTCCTTTCCTTTTTCATTAATAGAATTCTGTGCGATGCCTTCGCGACCGACGGAATAAATCACGGGAAAATCTATTTGCTCGTCTTTTGCATCAAGGTCAATAAATAATTCGTAGACGTCATTAAGAACTTCCTTCGGACGCGCATCTTTCCTGTCAATTTTGTTAATTAATACGATTATTTTAAGTCCGGATTCCAGGGCTTTTTGCAAAACAAATCTTGTCTGGGGCAAGGGCCCTTCGGCGGCATCAACAAGAAGAACTGCTCCGTCAACCATTTTAATCGCCCGTTCTACTTCGCCGCCGAAATCAGCATGACCCGGAGTGTCTAAAATATTTATTCTCACATCCTTCCACCGTGCGGCGCAGTTTTTTGCGGAAATTGTAACGCCCCGTTCTTTTTCTAAATCCATATTGTCCATAACGCGGTCGGAAACATCTTGATTTTCCCTGAATATCCCGCTCTGACGCAGCATGAAATCAACAAGCGTTGTTTTTCCGTGGTCAACATGTGCGATTATGGCGATGTTCCGCACTTTATCATTTATTTTAATTTTTTTCATATATTGAAATTGTATATTTTTTTTCAACTTTGCTGATAACATTTCATTCTACCAACTCGTATATGAATTACCTTTTATATCAGCACCGTTATTATTAACAACAACTTTACCGCTGCGAAAACAATAAAACCAGCCGTTATTATTACCTGAAGGTAAATTACCGGGATCGGGTTCATTCCAAACGCCACTGCGCACTGCTTTGATTCTATCAGGTGAAATAGAATTATCCGGTAAGTTTCTGATATAGGGGCTAAAATCATTACAGAGTTCCTCTGACCAACCCCTTGCGTATATCCCGTCAGGACTACCGTTTGCCGCCCCCCAATTCTGGTCGGCAACCCCGCCGCCAATTTCATAAAGAGGTACGACAGGCGGATCCCCCGAGAGACGGTATGGGTATATCCCTTCATTTCCACCGTAATAAAAAGCCACGCCTGTACGGCAAATACCCAAATTGCCTTTTGCTGCCGATTCTTTGGCTCTCTTCATCATTTCGGCAAACTTCGGTATAGCAATACCCGCTATTATTCCGATGATGGTAACCACAATCATAAGTTCAATCAGGGTAAAACCTTTATCTTTTTTTAATATATTCATATTGTTGCTGTAACTTTTCATTATAAGTATCCCACATTGTTACGGTTTTGATAAGTATCGGAATAAGGCATAAAAGTATTATTATTGCCGATGTGAGACGGTAGACCAGATTTACGGCGATGCCTTTTTTATGTTCAGCGAATAATGTCCACATTTCAATAAAAATAAAAACTATAATTATTGTTATCCCGAGAATACAGATTAAAAAAGGCGTGTTTTTAATTTTGATGTCTTCGGCTAACGGTAATTCCATCGCCGATATATATGCATACCAGTGAAGCAACTCCCATAGAAGTATCGTCAATATAATAAAAATGAAAAATCTGGCTATTACTCTTCCTGTATTTTTTGTTTTACCGGAAAGCCGGGCTTTTAATACCCCGATAAATTCATAAACCGCAAGAAGTATTGAGACGGCAAAACTGACAATCACTAAACTATCCATAGAAGCGCTCCTTTATTTATTTTATTTTTTTTCATGTAATTAAACTCAAGATTATAAAAGAAAGTCTGACATTTTTACTTCAAAATGATTACTGTCAAAAATGATGAAATGTGGAGAAATCAGTAGCCATTTTAATTTACTGTTTACAATTGATTATTTCAATACTTATATGCGATAGTTCGTGTACTTCTCGTAATAAATCTTTATAAACATTTAATTCTTTTGGTTTTTTAGCAACCAATGATATAATACAAGAATAACTATTCTGTCCGACTTTCCAGAGATGCAAATCGGATATTTTAGTATCACTATCACTTTCAATTATGTCTCTGATTTCTTTTTGTAATAAATCATTTTTATCCCTGTCCAGTAAAATAGATGAAGTATCTCTTAATAATTGAAATGACCACCTAAATATTAGTATTGAACTTAAAATACCCATTAACGGGTCAAGGGAATTTAATTGAAATAATTTTGCTCCCAATAACGCTATAATTGCGAAAACGGATGTTAATGCATCGGCAATCACATGCAAATATGCAGATTGCATATTCAAATCATGGTTATGATTATTTTTATGTTCATGTTCATGGATAGATTGATGATGATTTTGCTCTCCCAAATTTAATATAATAGCACAGACGATATTTACTAATAAACCTAAAATAGCGACTATTAAAGCCTGATTATATTGGATGAGCAAAGGATGAAATATTCTTTCAATAGAGGAATATATCACATATATACCAATTACCCCAAGCAATATTGCGCTTGTATATGCTCCGAGAATTTCAACTTTCCATGTGCCAAAAGCATAACCGGTATCATTTTTATATTTTTTTGCTATAAAATAAGTGAAAAAAGTAATGCTTAAGGCACTCCCATGAGTTGCCATATGCCAACCGTCAGAAAGCAAAGCCATAGAATTAAAAATTATTCCGAATATGATTTCAGCAAACATTGTGATAGTGGTAATTATAATAACAATGAGTAGTTTCTTGAAATTGGATTCTTTCACTTCATGAAAGTCATGTAAATGTTGATAAATTTTTATATTACTTTGGTGCATTGAAATTTCCTCCGGGTATTTATTTAAAACAAATAAGTGCGGCACAACCCATTCTTACAACTTTACTGAATTTAAGCATTT
Source organism: Elusimicrobiota bacterium (assembly GCA_016218625.1). Taxonomy (GTDB): domain Bacteria; phylum Elusimicrobiota; class UBA8919; order UBA8919; family UBA8919; genus UBA8919. Next base: position 1,388 of record JACRDL010000040.1, on the reverse strand, counting down.
TTATATTGTCAGATTACTGTTCAAAACTGAAGTAATCATCCCGAAAATAAAATGTCACAATTATTGCAAAAATCAATAAAAACAAAATTGCTTTTTTACACACTCCTGTCTAACGACCTGTACTGTATCGCTTCGGCGATGTGCGAGAATCTATTTATCAAAAATCCAATTCCAACTGCGGATTTTCTTTTTTAACCACTTTTATAATTTTTGCTACGAATTCTTCGGCACATTTTAAGGCATTTTCCGCTTCCACTTTTGATACGGGCGAAAGCGGTTCATATGTGAACTGATTGCGTTTCCGGCGCATAACATCAAACCTTTTTATAAGTTCTTTAAACTCTTTCCCAAGAATTATGTCGGCAAATTCAATAACTGTCTTGTGCTGTTGACCGTCAATCGGACGATAACCATTCAAAAACATTAAAGTCCTACCGCATCTCAACATTGCCAAATAAGCGTAATTATATGAGACCTCTTCATCAAATTTTAAGTTATGTTTTGCCACAATCAAATCTTTTTTTGCACGATGCAGATGATTTTTCATCTGGGCAAAATCCACTTCCTGTTTCTTAATCAAGCCCTTATTTAATAGTTCGTGCAGTAAATTATTATAAGACATTTTTATCTCCGATTAAAAATATTTTCGGTTGTTTTAATACTTCGGCTATGAACGGGTTTTTTCCATTTTTCTTTCTCTTAAAATCGTTATACTCATACAGGGAATAGTTTATTTCTCTCTGTAGTTTTCTTTCCAGTTTACCGAACGTTTCAACAAGTTTATTTTCATCCACTTTACCGATGATAAAAACATCTATATCGCTTGCCTGATTTTGTTCGTTTTTTGCAAAAGAGCCATAAATAAAGGATATTTTTATTCCTTCTATTTTTTCCAGCATTGACTTTATTGTTGTCCGTATTCCTATGGTATTAAAAACTATGCTTTTTAATTCAGTATAAAGGGGGTATTCTTTGTTTAAAAAATAGTAAGTGAGATTCCCTTTCTTTTCAGATTGAAAAAGCCCCGTCTTCTCAAGATTAATCAGTTCCCGACGGATATTTGCTACCGATAAACTTAATATCCTTTCAAGTTCTCTTAAGTAATATTTTTTTTCAGGATTGGTAAAGTATAAACTTAATAATTCTTTTCGCAATTTTGATTTGATAATTTGCAATATCTCCATATCATAGCCCCTTTTGACTACAATTGTAGTATATTTTGACTACAATGTCAATGTGCCGTATCAAATTTTAAGTTCAAGGTGTTAGTGCAACACCTGATTGAAAACCTGCTATAATAGGCAGGTATGAAAAAAACATATAAACATTTAACGGAAGCAGAACGTAATTTAATTGTCGTAATGGTGAATCGTAACAAATCAGTTCAG
>JACRDL010000038.1 GCA_016218625.1 Elusimicrobiota bacterium | reverse complement strand
CCTGAACTGATTTGTTACGATTCACCATTACGACAATTAAATTACGTTCTGCTTCCGTTAAATGTTTATATGTTTTTTTCATACCTGCCTATTATAGCAGGTTTTCAATCAGGTGTTGCACTAACACCTTGAACTTAAACCGTTAAAAAATATGTTGAATTATCTTAAAAAATCTGATATAATTTAAATTTGTGGCAAAAGCACTATTAGTCGGCACAGTTTCTAAAGGACAAAAAGATAATACCGTTGAGTTATTAAAGGAACTGGAACGGTTAGCCGATACATCCGGTATTAAAACGATTGACTCCGTTGTTCAGAAAATAGAAAAACCTAATCCGAAATTTTTTATCGGCGAAGGCAAGGTCTTTGAAATAAAAAAAATCTGCGAGGAAAAATCCGTTGATGCAGTAATTTTTGACAATGAACTGACGGCAACCCAGCAGAGAAATCTTGAGGAACACATCCCTTCAAGAATTATAGATAGAACACGGTTGATATTAAACATTTTCGCCCAAAGAGCGCGGACAAAGGTTGCGCAACTTCAGGTTGAACTTGCTGAAAAACAATATGAACTTCCAAGATTATCCGATAAAAGCACTGCCCTTGCCCAGCAACGCGGCGTAATAGGAATACGGGCGGGCTTCGGAGAAAGAAAAATTGAAGTTGACAGAAGAAAAATTAAGGACAGGATTGCCTATCTCAAAAAAGAAATTGAAAAAATCAAATTCCACAGGGAAATTCAGAGGTCAAAAAGACAGGATGTTCCGCTTCAGATTGTGTCAATTGTCGGTTATACAAATGCCGGCAAATCCACTTTTTTGAACTTTCTAACTGGGAAAAATTCGGTCTATGCTGACGATAAACTTTTTGCAACGCTTGATCCGACGACAAGAAAAGTTAAACTTCCCGGCGGCAAATTTGTCCTGTTCACGGATACGGTAGGATTTATAAAAAAACTCCCGCATCAGTTGATTGCAGCTTTTAAGTCAACACTGGAAGAAATCACAAAATCGGACTTAATAATTCATTTGATTGACATTTCCGATAAAAACTATAAAGACAACGAAAAGACGGTAATGGGCGTCTTAAAAGAAATCGGGGCGGATAAATTAACCGTAATAAATGCCTACAACAAATGCGATTTGTTAAAATTAAAACCCAATCACTCCGAAAATGATTTTTATTTATCGGCGAAAACGGGAGCGGGAGTGCAAGAACTATTGTCCGCAATTTCAAGCAAATTTGAAAGCGAACTTAAATACAAAAAAATATCAATACCGTATAATTTATTTTCCTTAATTTCTAAAATAAAATCTGCCGGAAAAATTGTCCGGTACAATCCCCAAAAAAATGACCCGAAGGGGTATGCCGAACTGGAAATTTTAATTGACGAAAAAAACTGGGGACAAATTCAAAAACTTATGAGTGAAACGAATGAAAAATCTTACGCTTCCTAATAAATTAACAATCATAAGAATAATCGCCGTACCTATATTTGTAATAAGTGCTATTGCGAAAAACAGCGGACTTGCAATTTCAGTATTTATATTTTGTGTTATTACCGATTTTTTGGACGGACTTATTGCCAGAAAACAGGGACAAAGAACGCCTCTCGGGGCATTTTTAGACCCGCTTGCTGATAAATTTCTTCTGATAAGCGCATTTATTACTTTTGCGGCACTGAAAGAAATACCCGTTTGGATACCCATTGTCATAATTACGAAAAACATAATAATTTTTTTCGGATGGTGGCTGCGGCTTCAACTTACCGGAAATGCCGTTGTATCGCCTACATTATTCGGAAAATTATCAACAGTTTTAGAAATGACCGTGATATTTTTTATTCTTACAGGCGTTTCGGAAAAAATATTATTTATTTTTACTTATCTAATGCTGTTTTCAATAATCGTTTCAACTTTTAATTATATTTTTTGGGGAATCAAAGAAATTGAAAAATGAACAGTTGCTCGGGAATTGTTTCGCGGAACCGTGTCCCGCCTGTACGGGCACTCTCACTCAGTCGGCTGAATGCTATAAGTCGACTTCCGTGAAGTTCCGCTCAACAACACCCTCGCCCTGCGATGTACTTACAAATTTCTTGCTTCGCTCATGTTGATGAAAAGAGGAAAAGAAAATTGATGGCTTTAATTTTATTACTTTTATTAATATCATTTTTACTCGGCTCAATTCCGAATGCATATCTACTTGCAAAAATCTTTTATGGGATTGATATCAGATATTGCGGCAGCGGAAATCCCGGCGCTACTAATGTCTGGCGCACCGTAGGTAAAATCCCGGGAACTCTTACATTTTTGTTTGATGTTCTGAAGGGATTTATGCCGGTATTTATCAGTAAAAAAATATTCACCGAACCATCATTAACAATTCCAATGCTGGCGGGTTTTTGCGCCGTTGCCGGACATATCTGGACTCCATTTTTGAAATTCAAAGGCGGGAAGGGTGTCGCAACCGGATACGGGGTCTTTTTGGGATTGGCTCCGTTGTCCGCCATTTTTTCTTTGATTGTTTTCTCGGTCGTTCTTTTAATAACAAAATATGTAGCACTCGGCTCAATAACAGCATCGATATCACTTCCGATTTTTTTATATTTTTTTAACGAACCGGTTATAACAAAATATGTGTCTATAATTCTTGCGATAATCGTCGTGTGGCGGCATAAATCAAACATAAAAAAAATTTTAAACAAAACTGAGGATTAAATATCGCTTGCAAGCAAATTTCTTTGGTCGCTCCTTTGTAGTCGCTCAAAGAATTTGCTCCTGAATTGTATAGGTCGCAAATTCAAAACCTGCAGAAATTTCTTGCTTCGCTCATTAGAATAAGGTGAAAAAATGAAAATCGCGGTAATCGGTGCAGGAGCGTGGGGTGCAACACTTGCCCAGCATCTTCATAAAAACAGACATCAAATAACGCTGTGGGAATTTGATAAATCGCGGCTTGAATACTTAAAAAACCGGCGGCACCCCTTGTTTTTTCCGCATGTTAAATTAGATAAAAATATTGTTCTCACAAACGATATCGCACAAGCAGTCGCAAAAAAAGACATAGTAGTTCTTGCTGTTCCATCACAAACGATGCGGGATACGGTAAAAAAAATAAAAAGATACATAAATAAAAATCAGATTTTTGTTATAGTAAGTAAAGGCATAGAAATAAAAACCGGAAAACTTTTATCGGAAATTATCAAAGAAGAACTCAGTTTAATTGCTACAAAAAATATCGTGGCGTTGTCGGGTCCAAGTTTTGCAAAAGAGGTTGCGCGTAAATTTCCGACAACAATGGTTTCGGCGGGGGATAAAAAAAATTCGGAAATAATTCAGAAAATTTTTTCGCAACCATTTTTAAGAATTTATACTAATACGGATATTCTCGGAGTCGAAGTAGGGGGTGCGGTAAAAAATGTAATCGCAATCGCCGCAGGCATCGTTTACGGGATGGGACTGGGCGACAACTCCGCCGCTGCAATAATAACCCGCGGACTGGTTGAGGTTGCACGACTTGGTGTAAAACTCGGAGCGAAAAAGGAAACATTTGCAGGCCTTACTGGTATTGGTGATTTAGTTATGACGGCAACATCCTCAAATTCCAGAAACAGAAATTTCGGCGAATTGATAGGGTCGGGGCAATCGGTAAAAACTGCGATAAAAAAAATAGGAATGGTTGTTGAGGGGGTTCCGACCACCGAAGCCGTCATAAAACTCTCTAGAAAATTAAAAATTGAAATGCCGATAACAAACGAGGTTTATAAAATAATTTTTGAAAATAAAAATCCTAAGAATGCGATTTTATCGCTTATGATGAGAACTACCAAACCGGAATAAAAAATATACCGAGCATAACGAGGTATTTTATGGATAAAAAGGAAATTATTGAACAATTGTCAAAAAGGACCTGTTGTAAAAAAGAGGCCGCGGATGCGTTTGAGGAATTTTTACTGGCGGTAAAAAAATCGCTTTTCAGAGGAGAAAAGGTTCATCTTAAGGGCATCGGAACGCTTTATGCAAAAATGAGAAAAGAACGCCGAGTGAGAAATCCCAAAACAAAAGAGATAATAAAAATTATGCCGAAAAGAGTCATACGATTTAAGGCATCGGAAGTACCTTTAGAGTAAGAAACACAGAACAGCCGCGGAACAACAACACGGAACAGACACAGAAAAGTTCCGCTTCAGTTCCGTGTAAGAGTTCTGTGTCAGTTCAGTGTGTTTTATATGGAATTAGATGATAAAAATTATTTTTCAATCGGAGAGGCGGAAAAATTAACCGAAGTTAAACCATATATTCTACGATATTGGGAACAGGAATTCCGTATTTTAAGGCCGGCAAGAAGAACATCCGGTCAGCGAAAATACACAAGACAGGACATCGGTCTTATATTGAAAATTAAGGAACTGCTTTATACAAAGGAACTGACTATTGCGGGCGCTAAAAAATTTTTAATAGAGGAAAAACGCAAGAGGAAAAAACAGCCGGAGTTGGAATTCGGAATAGAAACGCAGTCGGTTGATTTACTTAAAAAAACAAAAAAAGAACTGGAAATAATTTTGGATTTATTAAAATAAAACAAGCCACAGAACCACACAGAAGAACACAGAAAGAAACAAGAAAAAGTTTCAGTGAAATTCTGTGAAATTCTGTGGCTAATAATAAACTAATGTGTAATTTTGAAAAATTGCGATGGCAGATGGTGGAAACGCAGATTGTTGCGCGTGGAATTTCCGACAAAAAAGTAATTGATGCAATGCTGAAGATCCCGCGGGAAAAGTTCATTGAAAAAAAGTTTTACTCTCAAGCATACAACGACCATCCGCTGCCAATTTCCGAAGGACAAACGATTTCACAACCATTCATCGTCGCATTGATGACAGAGTTGCTTAATCTTACAGGAGATGAAAAAGTTTTGGAAATCGGGACAGGGTCCGGTTATCAGACGGCAATTTTAGCGGAAATTACAAAAGAGGTTTATTCTGTTGAACGGCATTCAACACTTTTCAACAAGGCAAAAAAAATTTTAGATGAATTCGGCTACAAAAATATTTTTCTGTTCAATTTAGATGGTACGGAGGGCTTGAAAGAATATTCGCCTTTTGATAGAATAATAGTTACTGCGGCATCCGACAAAATTCCCAAGCCGCTTGTAGAACAACTGAAAGAATCCGGAAGATTACTAATTCCTATAGGAGACAGGTTTTCACAGGAGTTGCTCGTAGCGGATAAAATAAACGGCAAACTTGAAATAAAAAACTATGGCGGAGTAACTTTTGTTCCTTTGATAGGAAAATACGGGGTGACTGAATGAATATCGCTCGCAAGCAAATTTTTTTGAGACGCTCGTCAGAACTCGCTCTGCAATTTGCTCCTGTCGGGTATAGGTCGCAAATTGAGGCTCTTCAAAAATTTCTTGCTTCGCTCAGAAATTAAAAATGAAACTACTAAGAAAACTTTATGAATGGGTTTTATCGTTGACAGAATCAAAACATTCAAACTGGGCGTTGTTTATATTGGCATTCGCGGAGTCATCATTTTTTCCGATACCGCCGGATGTTCTTTTGATAGCACTCTCAATAGGCAAACCTGTAAAATCATTTTTTTATGCTACTATTTCAACCGTCGGTTCGGTGCTTGGTGGAATTTTCGGTTATTTTATCGGTTATGGAATTTGGGAAATAGTAAAAGGATTTTTTTTCAGATATGTTTTCAGCGAGCAGATTTTTCTGAAAGTTCAGGAATTGTATCAGCACAATGCATTTCTGGCGGTATTCACGGCGGGCTTCACTCCAATCCCCTACAAGGTCTTTACTATCGCAGGGGGAGTGTGCCAGATAGGATTGCCGGTTCTTATTTTTGCATCAGTATTATCCCGCTCGGCAAGATTTTTTCTTGTGGCTGGTATGATATGGAAATTCGGAGAAAAAGTAAAAATTTTTATTGACAAATATTTTAATTTGCTTACAATAGTATTCACTGTTCTTTTAATCGGCGGATTTTTGATATTAAAAAAAGTTTTTTAGAGTATTGATTACAGAGATAAAAGACCGATAACAGCGATGAAAAATGTTATCGCCGACATCGCTTGACTTTATCGCCGTAATCATTGCGACGAAGTCACTTATCTTAAATTTGTAATTTTCAATTTTCAATTCTTAATTGCCGTTACTCGGGGTGTGGCCCAGTGGTAGGGCACTCGCTTGGGGTGCGAGTAGTCGCAGGTTCAATTCCTGTCACCCCGATAAAAGCAATTAAAAATGTAAAATGCAAAATTAAAAATTCTTAAAACAAAACCTCGAAAAATATTTTTCATTTGTAATTTGTAATCTGTAATTGCCGTAAACGGGGTGTAGCTCAGTTGGCTAGAGCGTACGGTTCGGGACCGTAAGGCCGCAGGTTCAAGTCCTGTCACCCCGAAAAAGACAATTATCAATTCAAAATGAAAAATACTTTTTACCACAATTTTTAATTTTAAATCCCGCTAAAGCGGGACAAGTTTTTACATTTTTAATTGCCGTTAATATGTTCCGATATGAAATAACAGTCACAGGAGAAGTTCAGGGAATCGGTTACAGGTATTTTGCTGAAAGAGAAGCACAAAAATTAAAATTAACCGGTTGGGTAAGAAACCTCCCGGACGGCAACGTTGAAATAACAGCCGAAGGCGAAAAAAATATTCTTGAAAATTTTATAAATATATTAAAAACAAAACATTCGTGGGCAAGAATTGACGATATAAAAATTTTACAAACTGAAATCACAAAAAAAGAGTTTTCTGATTTTAATATAACGTTTTAGAGTATCGGAATTTCAAAAGCGCCACAGAACCACACAGAAAAAACACAGAAAAAGATTCAGTGAAATTCTGTGATATTCTGTGGCTTATCTTGAATCATATTCCGAAGGAATATCTATGGATACGCTTGATCCGGTAAAACTTTATTTTTCAAACATACGAAAAATTCCTCAGATTACAAAAAGGGAAATAGAGATTTTAATCCCAAAAATACACAAGGGCGACAAGAACGCAAAAAAAAGAATGATTGAGGGAAATCTCCGTTTAGTAATTCCTATTGCAAGAAAATATCACAGACCCGGAATTCCATTTTCCGATTTAATTGAAGAGGGAAATCTTGGGTTGATGCGGGCGATTGAAAAGTTTGACATCAAACGGGGATATTATTTTTCCACATATGCAACTTTCTGGATAACACAGCACATTTCACGATATGTGTCTTCTCAACTTAAAACTATAAGAATTCCGGAACACATCATAGCACGGATGAGAAAATGGCTCAAGGAATATGAACATCTGAAACAGAAACTCGGCAGACCTCCCACACCCAAAGAAACCGCAAGAAAATTAAAACTTACGCCTGATGAAATACTGCGGCTTTTGGAAAATCTGGAACTTTCCAAAAGCGTTACATCTTTAGATATGAAAATTGACGAAGACGAGGCGGTATCACTATCGGATGTTATCTCCGACGGCGGAAAAGACGACCCAACAATGCTTATCAAATATCTTAAAATCACCAAACAGATGGAGACGGTTCTTAAAAAACTTTTGCCAAAAGAAAGAAAGGCAATAATTCTGCGGTTCGGGCTGAACGGTGAAATCCCCCACACGCTTGAAAAAGCGGGAAAAAAAATGAAACTTACCCGTGAAAGAATCAGGCAAATAGAAATAACGGCATTTAGAAAAATAAAAAACGCTGTAATGAAACTGCAGTTTTTGGAAAGTGATGAAATGTAGAAAGAACGCGGAACAGACACAGAACAAAGGAACACAGAACAGACACGGAACAGTTCCGCTTCAGTTCCGTGTGCGAGTTCCGAGTCAATTCCGTGTATGAGCGAACGGAGTGAGCGAATATGAATCTTAAAAAACTTATCAGAGATGTGCCGGATTTTCCGAAACAGGGAATAATTTTCAAAGACATAACACCGCTTCTTAAAAATCCGAAGGGCTTTAAGTCGGCAATCAATCAGATGGCAAAAAAATACAAAGATAAAAATATAGATAAAATTGTCTCAATGGAATCACGCGGATTTATTTTCGGAAGCACTCTTGCCTTAAAACTTGGGTGCGGGTTTGTCCCTGTAAGAAAAAAGGGGAAACTCCCGTATAAGACCATCCGCGAGGAATATCAACTTGAATACGGCACCGATATTTTAGAAATGCACGAAGATGCTATTGTTAAAGACGAAAATGTTCTGATTGTTGATGATGTTCTTGCTACGGGTGGCACGGCAAAAGCGGTCTGTTCTTTAATTGAAAAACTCGGAGGAAAAGTCGCGGGGCTTTGTTTTTTGATAGAACTTTCGTTTTTGAATCCCTGCGAAAAATTAAAGGGTTACGAAATTTCTTCGCTGATAAAATACTGAAGTAAGTTCGGAGTTCAGAGTTCGTAGTTCGGAGAAAAATCATATTGTTGTTGCTTTTAACTATGAACTATGAACTATTGACTATGAACTAACAACGCCCCTGTAGCTCAGCTGGATAGAGCATCGGTTTCCTAAACCGGTTGTCGGCAGTTCAAATCTGCCCAGGGGTAAAAAAGAAATTAAAAAATTAAGAAAGATTGAGAAAGATTTTAATCTTTGTAATTTTTCTAAATCTTTTTAATCTTTTAACTGGTGTTATTATGATAGACCTACACACTCACACTTTTTTTTCAGACGGCGATTTGATTCCCAGCGAACTTGTATGCCGCGCAAAAAATGCCGGATACAAAACTATTGCATTAACCGACCACTGCGATTTTTCAAATATGGATTTTGTTATACGGCGGATTAAACGGATAACGGACGGATTACACAGATATTACAAAATAAATGTTATTGCCGGCTGCGAAATAACATATGTGCCTCCGGGACTTATTTCAAAAGCGGTAAAACAGGCAAGAGCGTTCGGAGCAAAAATAGTTGTCGTTCACGGCGAATCGCCGGTTGAACCGGTGCCGAAAGGAACAAACAACGCGGCAATTTTATCAGGATGCGATATACTTGCACACCCGGGATATATTACGGAAAAAGATGTGCAACTGGCAAAAAAAAATAACGTTCTTTTGGAAATTACAACCAGAAACGGCCACAGGAAAGGGAACTTGCATATCGCCGAACTCGCCAAAAAAATCGGCGCAAAACTTGTTATGAATACCGATACCCATGAACCGGAGGATTTGTTCAACAAAAAAAAAATAAAAAATGTTCTAAAAGAAGCGAATCTAACTGAAAAAGATTTCAATCAAATGCAATTAAACTCAAAAAAACTGATAACCAAAATTTTTAATTTTTAATTTTCAATTTTTAATTGGAGTTACTATGCCGAGACAATGGGTAAAAGAGGAACTGAGACATGACCCGCTGAAAAATTTTATTGAGAAAGCGATTCCTTTCATAAAATTGCACAAGGAAACAGTACTCGCTTCCGCAGCGGGGGTTTTAATTATCCTGGCAATAACTTTGATTACGGCAAACAGGATGAAAAAAGCATCACAGCTTGCCGACGAACAAGTAGGATTTGCGGCTATGTACTTAAGGGCGGGATATGTTGACCAGACAATCCAGTTGTGCGACCAGATTATACAATCGCATCCTGCAGGTATTCAAGGCGGATATGCAAATTTTTACAAAGCGGAAGCTCTATATCT
>JACRDL010000039.1 GCA_016218625.1 Elusimicrobiota bacterium | reverse complement strand
GATTGCCAAGCGACTTATACATGTGAAATTCATAGGCATGCCGAACATACTCGCGGGGCGGGAAATCTGCCCTGAATTGATTCAAAACGAGGCAACTGCTGAAAAAATCGCAAAAAAATGCCTTGAAATCCTAAAAAATAACCAGATTTTGGCGAAAATGAGGGCTGAACTGACTGAAACAAAGCAGAAATTAGGCGGGACGGGAGCGACGAAACGGGCGTCGAAGATAATTTTGGAGGAATTTTTTGTATAACAATTTAAGACGGTTTTTGGGACTTTTGTCTGCTGTGGCAGTTGTGTATTTCGGTGTGAAATCCGAAAAAATTCTGTACTGGGGTATTGTGCCTATTTTTTTCGGCGAGATTTTGCGTCTTTGGGCAGCCGGTTACATCAGAAAAAACAAGGTTTTATCTCTCGTCGGACCGTACCGGTATGTCAGAAATCCGTTATATGTCGGTTCGTTTTTAATCGGTGTTGGCTTCGGGATTTTTACCGGCAACTTCGTCATTTTGGCGTTGATAACTGTAATTTTCCTGTCAATTTACACTCTGCAAATCAACTCGGAAGAGAAAAAACTTTCAGAAATTTTCGGCGAAAAATATCTCTGCTACAAAGAAAATGTCAGCAGGTGGGTTCCGCGGCTGAAACCCTACGGGGATGAGAGGGAAAAATTTGACATAAAACTTGCAATTTTTAAGAATAAAGAGTATAATTCTATTTTGGGCTGTTTGTGTTTGATTATTGTAATTTTAATTTTGAGAAAAGTTTTTTAACGGAGGAGAAATGCCGGAAATAAGACAAAATCTGGTCACGAAGGACTGGGTGATTATTGCGACAGAAAGAGCGAAACGACCCGAGGATTTTAAGAAAAAAGAAAAAATAAAAGAGCCGCTACCGGAGTTTGAAAGTACCTGCCCTTTTTGCCCGGGAAATGAGAAAGAAATGTCGCCCGATGAAACGCTCCGCATAGAAAAAAACGGCAACTGGCAAGTTCGCATTATTCCCAATAAATTTCCGGCACTCTCCAGAATCGGCGAACGCCACCGCACCGTTGACGGCATCAAAAGAAAACTTACGGGAGTGGGACTTCACGAGGTGGTTATTGAAACGCCGCTTCACAATTTAACGACGGCGATTCTTCCTTTGGATGATGTCAAAAACATAATAAAATCATACAAAATGCGCTACAACGAAATGCTTAAAGACAAACGGATTGAAATGATAATAATTTTCAAAAATCACGGAGAAGCAGCAGGCACATCAATAATTCATCCACACTCACAAATCGTGGCAACACCTGTTGTTCCTGCGCAGGTTCGGGAAAGATTTAATGATGCACAAAAATATTTTGACGAAAATTTTGAATGTGTATATTGTAAAATTCTCTCGGAAGAATTGAAAGACGGTTCACGAATAGTTTTAGAAACGAAACATTTTGTATCTTTTATTCCATATGCTGCACTATCTCCTTTCCATTGTTGGATTTATCCGAAAAGACACTGCTCCAGTTTCGGCGATATCACCGAAGATGAAATTTCCGATTTAGCCGTTAATCTTCAGACCACTCTTAAAAAATATTATTACGGTCTTGACAATCCGGATTTTAATTATGTCATCCGCTCGGCGCCTACCGACTTAAAAAATCTGGATTTTTTTCACTGGTATATATCTATTGTGCCGAGAATTACAAAGACCGCCGGATTTGAACTCGGGTCCGGAATGTTTATAAACTCATCGCTTCCAGAAAACGACGCAAAATTTTTGAGAGAAGTAAAGAAGTAAAGGCAATTAAAAATGTAGAATGTAAAATTAAAAATCTTAGGTGAAAAGATATAATAATAATTTTATCTACAATTTTTCATTTTTAATTTTGAATTTTTAATTGATGTTAAGACCACTGTTATGGAAACATTAAAACGGCTCTTAAATTATCTTAAACCCTATAAAACAAAATTTTATTATTCGTTAATATGTATGGTTATAATCGCCGCTGTGCAGGCGGCAATCGTATATTTGACAAAACCGATATTTGACCAGCTTCTTATAAACAAACAAAAGGAACTGATACCTTTAATAATAAAATCGCTTTTAATAGCGGCTCTTTTAAAATTTATTTTTACATACTGGCAGAGTTACCTTTTATCGTGGATAGGACAGACCATTGTCAAAGACATAAGAAATGATATGTATGAAAAACTTCTCAATTTATCTCTCGGTTATTTTATAAAATCCTCAACGGGACAGTTAATTTCGCGTCTCACTTATGATGTAGCACAAATTCAACGCGGAATTATTATGATACCGAGAAATATATTCCGCGACGGATTGCAGATAATTTTTTATATCGGGATTCTTTTTTATCTTAATTGGAAGTGGTCAATCGCCATATTTATATCATTCCCAATCGTTGCTTTACTTTTAATAGATATCGGAAAAAAAATAAAAAGACGGGCAAAAAGGGTGCAGGAGCAGACGGCAAGTATCTATTCTATTTTACAGGAAAAAATATCGGGAGTCAAACTTATTAAGTCAGTAACAAATGAAAAAAATGAAACTCGGGAAATGAAAAAGCAGAACGAAAATTATTTCAATATACTTATGAGATTAACCAGAGCAGATATTTTACAAGCACCTCTGATTGAATTTATCGGATTGATAGCCATAACATTTGTTATTTTCTTTGGTGGAATACAAGTTATAAACGGAAATGTTACGACGGGAACTTTTGTCGCATTTTTAGCCACCGCACTATCAATGTATAAACCTGCAAAAGCAGTGACAGAAGTTAATACCGATATTCAGACGATGCGGGCTTCTGGAGAGAGAATTTTTGAATTGCTTGACGAAAAACCGACAGTTATTGAAATGCCGCAATCAGTAGAAATATCGGAACTTAAAAATGAAATTTCGTTTAATAATGTTTCTTTTGCGTATGAACCTGGAAAACCCACAGTGCTGAAAGATTTAAATTTTACGATTAAAAAGGGAGAAGTGGCAGCAATCGTTGGCCCAAGCGGAAGCGGAAAAACTACGATAATAAATCTCCTTACAAGATTTTTTGACCCGACAAGCGGAATTATTTCCATAGATGGAAATGACATAAAAAATTTTACGCTGAAATCGCTCAGATGCCAAATGGGAATAGTTACTCAGGAGACAATTTTATTTAACGATACCGTTTCCAACAATATTTCCTACGGAACCGAAAGTAAAAACTTCACCGATATAGAAAATGCGGCAAGGCAGGCAAATGCCCATTATTTTATAGAAAAACTTTTGCAAAAATATGATACGGTTATCGGAGAAAAAGGCGCCACTCTTTCCGGAGGAGAAAGACAAAGAATAGCAATTGCGAGAGTAATTTTAAGAAATCCGCATATTTTAATTCTTGACGAAGCGACATCCGCGTTAGATTCTGAATCCGAGATGCTCGTTCAGGATGCTCTCTCAAGGGTTATGGAAGGAAAAACAACCGTTGTTATTGCCCATCGGCTTTCAACCGTTAAATCCGCAGACAAAATAATTGTTATTGATAAAGGAAAAATAGCCGATATTGGCACACACTCTGAACTTATAGAAAAATCTACTTTATATAAGCAACTTTATGAACTTCAGGACATTACTTAAATTTTTTTCACGAAATTACGAAGGGAACACGAAAGCACGAAAAATAATTTCGTGTTCTTCGTGAAAAATTTCGCGATTTCGTGAAACGGAGAGGTTATGAAAAAAGTTTTATGTATGATTTTAGCCGTTACCACTTACTACTTACTACTCACTACTTACTGCCTTTACGCCAAACAGGATACACCGGTACCCGTATTTATTTTTAACGGCAAGCCGGTAGACGCAAAAGCAATCGGAATGGGTGAGGCGTTTGCTGCGGTAAGCGATAATGCATCCGCTTCATATTGGAATCCTGCAGGACTGAAACAACTTGAAGGAAAATATTTCACAACCTGTATAAATACATCTCAAAAAACCGACGCTTCTGATGACGACCTTTTTGCCGGTGATTCACTTCAAGGTAAAAAACTTATTTTTATGGGGTTTGCCAACTCTAAAAGCGCATTTTCATTCAGACCCATTTCTAATTATTCATCGATTTATGAAGATAAAAAAATAGAACTACGGGTTAACAAATATACTTTTTCTTCGGCGTCGCAATACACAGACAGAATGAAACTGGGTATAAACTTAAATTATATTTCCGCACAATTAGGTGTAACAGATTTAGTAAATCCTGTGGCAAACATATCTGACGGAAACGGAATAGCGATTGATTTCGGATTGCTTTATTCGGCGTCCGAATTCGCAAAATTAGGTTTCTCCGTAGAAAACTCACCCGGCTATATCTGGTGGACTGACTACAAGCGAAACATTATAAAATCCCATATACGAACGGGACTCTCAATAAAACCCGCCGACTGGCTTTTAATGTCCTTTGATTATGAAAATATTGCCTCATTAAAAAAAGAGTTCTACCATGGCGGACTTCAACAGACGCTCGCAAAACATATTTTTTTAAGACAGGGAATAATTTCCGAAAAGTTTTTTAACAACGGAGATTTGAAATCTTTGACAATAGGCGGGGGCTACGAACTAAAAAAATGGATTATTGATTTCGCGGCGAAATCATATCAACTTGCTAATACTGATAAAAGCAAAGTTACTGACTACTTCATTTCGCTGAACATACCTTTCTAAACGTGATATGGAACTAGCGAAATATTTTGAACTAAATCCGCTGCACAAACAGCAAATTACCGACGCACTTTCATATGCCGAAGTTCACCTTAAAAATCTTAAACGGCTATCGGGCAGGACATATTTTCAGCATGCATTATCCGTTGCGGAAAATCTTGCAGAACTAAATTTTGACCATGTTACCGTAATTTCAGGACTTTTACACGATGTGCTGGAAGATACGCAGATAAAAAGAGAGGATTTCCTTAAAAAATTCGGCGGTGAAATTACGACAATAGTTGAAGGAGTAACAAAAATAAAAAAATATACATCCGTCGGAGGCAACGAAGTTTCCAAAGTTCATGAGGATGCACGGCGCAGCGAAAACATCAGGAAACTTATAATCGCATCCGCAAAAGATATCCGGGTGATTTTCGTGAAACTTGCCGACCGTATGGATAATTTAACCGATTTAAGGTTTCTTCCGGCTGAAAAAATAAAAAAAATATCTCAGGAAACAATTGATATTTACGCACCGATTGCCCACCGTCTCGGAATTTACAAATTAAAGTCGCATCTTGAGGATTTTTCGTTTATGAATCTAAATCCGCAACTTTTTTCCGAACTGGCAAAAAAAATATCTGTACGGGAGCAAGATGAGCAGGATATATTAGACGGTATTGTTGAAATTTTTAAAAAACACATACATATCTTTAACATTCCGTATAGAATCAAATCTCGTCCAAAAAATGTGTACAGCGTTTTCAGAAAAATGGAAAAACAGAATAAACTGTTTGAAGAGATACAGGATATTCTCGGGATAAGAATAATAACGGATACCGTTGAAAATTGTTACAAAATTTTAAGTTTGTTGGATACGATAGCGAAACCGATGCCGGAAACATTTACCGATTATATTACTCACCCCAAATCAAATATGTATCAGTCAATTCATGCCACGGTAATAATGCCCGATGGTGTAATGGTTGAAGTACAGATAAGGACAGAGGAAATGCACAAAACGGCAAGTTACGGAATCGCAGCGCACTGGAAATATAAAGACAGGGAGAAAGAGAGAGAAAAAAAACAGAAAGATTTTGACGAAAAAATTTCATGGATTGCATCTGTTATTGAATGGCAGGAAAATAATAATTCAAATGAATTTTTAGCGGGATTAAAAGCGGAGTTGGAATTTGACCAGATATTTGTTTTTACGCCAAAAGGCGACATTAAATCACTGCCCGCCGGGTCAACACCGGTTGATTTCGCTTATACCATTCACACCGATATAGGAAATAGATGCTGTGGAGTAAAAGTCAACGGAAAAATGGCGCCATTGAAATATGAACTGCACAACGGCGAGAGCGTTGAAATACTGACAAGCAAGGTGGCACATCCATCACAGGACTGGTTGAAATTCGTAAAAACGCCGCTTGCAAAAAGCAAGATAAAAAATTATAATAAATTAAAACTTAAGCCACAGATAGTCACAGAATTTCACTGAAGTTATTTCTGTGTCTCTTCGGCGCCTGCCCCCGAATGATTTTATCGGGGGTCATTCTGTGGCGCTTTTCAAATTCCGATAGAATGATTTTCAGATTGTTTTTTTTACTCGGTTGGATTTGATACATTTTGTACAAACATAGTTGTAAGATGTTTTACCGTCAAGAACAATTCTGATTTTTTGAAGGTTCGGCTTAAATTTTCTGTTACTTTTTCTGTTTGAGTGGCTGACACGATGTCCAGATTTTGTTTTTTTTCCACACACGATACACTTAAACGCCATAATATCCTCCAATAACGACAATTAAAAATTAAAAATGTAAAATTAAAAATTACTTGTAAAGTTATTTTACAAAAATATAAAAAAATGTCAATAGAAAATATTTCGGTTCAATACATAAAAGGTGTGGGCGAAAAAACTGCACAGAAACTGTACCGGTATTTGAAAATAAAATCCGTAAAAGATTTATTGTATTATTTTCCCCGTGAATGGGAGGATAGGGCACACCCGAAAAAAATATCCCAACTCAAAGGCGGCGAAAGAGCAACCGTCCGCGGAAAAGTTGAAAATGTTTCAACCGAATGGCGGGGCAGATATTTGGTGGCATTTAAGGCAAAAATTAAGGACTCAAGCGGCTCGTTAAATTTAATCTGGCTTAGACGATACACAAGAAGTTATGATGTACTCGGAACATTAAAAAAAGAAATTAAAGAAGGATATGATATATTTGTGACGGGCTCTGTCAGCAGCGATTTGTGGGAAAAAACTGTAAACGTTCAGGAATATGAAGTTATTACAGGCGATGAAAAAAATCTTATAAACGCCAATAGAATCGTACCCGTTTATCCGCTTACGAAAAGTTTTACTAATAAGTTTTTAAGGACAATCATAAAACGCTCTATTGAAAAATATATCGGAAATTTTTCTGAAATTATACCTGAAAAATATCTGAAAAAATACGGCCTTGTTGATATAAAATACGCCGTGCAAAACATACATTTTCCGGAAACATTTACTGACGGGGACAATGCAAAAAATCGGCTGGCGTTTGACGAATTTCTTGACTTCCAACTGAAACTTGAGTTTTTGAAGCAGAAACACAAGTATGAAAAAAAGGAGTTTAAATATATTCTCACAAAAAAACTTCTGACTCCTTTCAAAGCGAATCTGCCGTTTGAATTAACCGCAGCACAAAAAAATGTAATAAATGATATTTTTGATGATATGCAGAGCCAAAAACCGATGAACCGACTTTTGCAGGGAGACGTCGGAAGCGGAAAAACGGTAGTTGCATTATCCACAATGTTGTTGGCAGTTGAATCAGGTTTTCAAGCCGCAATACTGGCGCCGACGGAAATACTTGCCGAACAACATTTTTATACCATAAAAAAACTTCTTAAAAAATTAGATGTTGAAGTCGGATTTATTATAGGACAAATGTCCCAAAAAGAAAAAAAAACTATCAAACAAAAAATCGCAGACGGCACTGCAAACATAATTATCGGAACACATGCTTTACTTGAAGAGGATTTAAAATTCAAAAATCTTTCTTTGGTTGTTATTGACGAACAGCACAGGTTCGGCGTAGAACAGCGATTAAAAATGAGAAAAAAATCAAAATTCCGGAATGCGGATTTTCTTTTAATGTCGGCAACCCCCATTCCAAGAACACTCGGCTTAACCCTTTACGGCGACTTAGACATTTCAACGATAAAAGAACTTCCGCCGGGCCGTATTCCGATAAAAACACTTGAAATGTCGGATAAAAATGCGTATAATTTTGTAAGAGAAAAAATTGCACAAGGAGAGCAAGCGTTTATCGTTTATCCGCTGGTTGATGAAAGCGAAAAACTGCAATTGAAGTCAGCGATAAAAGAAGCGGAAAATCTAAGGGTGACGGAGTTTACGGATTTTTCCGTCGGACTTATTTACGGGAGAATGAAACCTGAGGAAAAAGAACTGGTTATGTCGGATTTTGCAAAGAAAAAATATCAGATACTTATTTCAACTACGGTAATTGAATCGGGAATTGACATAACAAATGCAACCGTTATGGTTATTGAACACGCCGAAAGATACGGACTTTCAACTTTACATCAACTTCGCGGAAGGGTAGGACGAGGCGACAAAGAATCATACTGTATTCTTATCGGCGATGCAAAAACCGAAAATGCAAAAACACGGTTAGATGTTCTTACAAAGACAAACGACGGATTTAAAATTGCGGAAGAGGATTTGAAATTACGGGGATACGGAGAATTTTTCGGCACCCAGCAATCGGGGTTGACCGAGTTCAAAATAGGAAACATGATTTCTGACTTTGAAATAATACAAAAAGCAAAAGAAACGGCGGTTGATATGTTAAAAAACGAATCGCAATCCGCAACTTTTTTGCTTTCAAAATCACAAAACGAATTCTTAAAAAAGGATATGGAATTTGCGGAAGGATGAGGGGGAAATATGAAAAAAATCGCTGTATATCCCGGAAGTTTTGACCCGGCGACTTACGGGCATCTTGACATCATTACAAGGTCGGCAAAAATTTTTGACAAACTGCTCGTAGCGGTCATTTCAAATCCGAACAAAAAACCGCTTTTTTCTATATCAGAAAGAGTTAAAATTCTAAAAGACACTGTAAAAGACGCTGCGCTAAAAAATGTTTCTGTTGAAGCATTTGACGGACTGCTCGTTAATTTTATGAAGAAAAAAAATGCGAAAATAATAATACGCGGTTTAAGGGCTGTAAGCGATTTTGAATATGAGTTTCAGATGGCATTAACAAACAGAAAACTTTATACGGAAATAGAAACGGTGTTTTTAACACCCGCGGAAAAATGGACTTATATTTCCTCAACCCTTGTAAAAGAAATCGCCTCTCTCAAAGGAAATGTCCAATGTTTTGTTCCTCCGGTGGTTGAAGTTATGTTAAAAAATAAAAAAATTCTCACTGATTGATGATGAAACCTTATGAAAATTAAAAACAATTCTATTTTTTTACTTTTCGGGATTTTTCTGCTTTTATTTATTTATGCTGGTTGCAAAAAACTTTATGCTGGGAATTTTTTGACAAATTGGAATTTTGAAACAGGGAATACAAGCGTTTGGGCCCCGACTCCGGACACATTGCCATCTGCTGCATATGGAATTGAAATATCTACAAAATATGCGGGTTATTACTCGCTTTTCATATCAACCGCACTGGATATAACTGATAATTGTGGACTGTACCAAAACGTTACCGTTGTTGCCGGATATAGATTTAACCTTGCGGGCTGGATTTGGAACAATGATTCCAACGATACACATACAGGGTTCGGATTAAAACCCGGTGGTGGCGGATTTAACGGCGTTTCAGTTGATGTCTCAAACTCAACAAATACTGCATCGGATTCTAACCAATGGCAATTTTTAAATATGTCAACCCAGATTGCTTCGGGTGTAACAACAATAGGTGTGAATGCATATATCAGACCAACAACCTCAATAACGATAAGTTATTTTGATAATGTTTATTTTGGATATCCAACAGCGCCATCAAATCTTATTCAACTTGCAGGAACAACATCACTTTCAACAATGCAATATACAAACTCGGCAGTTATAATAACTTCTTTTACTCAATCGGGTTCGGTCTT
The DNA here is from genome assembly GCA_016218625.1 of Elusimicrobiota bacterium. Classification (GTDB taxonomy): domain Bacteria; phylum Elusimicrobiota; class UBA8919; order UBA8919; family UBA8919; genus UBA8919. The sequence goes on along the minus strand of JACRDL010000039.1, from coordinate 12,177 downwards.
GGGAAACTTAAAATTTCATTTGCAGGTTTCTTCAATAACTTCAGGGATAAATCCTGATTGGTCGCAATTATTTGTAGATTTCGTTTCACTCTCAATATCGGAAGGAACTACCGGATATCACTGGCCTGCCTTAACAGATAACGGTACCTATTGGTGGCGGGTTTGGAGTGAAGACATCAACGATGTCGTTGGTTCTACTTCAACAACACTGGGAGTAGGTGGTAATGCCAGATTGTGGTTTGATAATACATTACCCGTATCATCGGTTACATTTCCAGTAAACGGTTCCACAACAAATTTTCTTACAACAATTTCAGGAACAGCATCTGATAATGCCAGCATTAACAAAGTTGAGTTAAAAATTCAGCGGCTTTCAGATAATAATTACTGGACAGGCAGTGCTTGGGGTTCTGCAACTTGGCTTTCTGCATCTCAAAATCCGGGCTGGTCAACATGGAAATACACAGGGCTTAATAATACTGATCTTACCAACGCGACTTCTTACTGGGTTGTCTCCCGTGCATCTGATACGGCAGGGAATATTGAATCATCAACAGTCGGTTCAAGCACATTTACATTTATAGATACTATATCGCCAGCCGGGATTTCTAATTTGACCGCTTTACCCGGTGCAAATGAAGGGCAGATTAAATTGACTTGGACGGCGCCAGGCGACGACGGAACTGTTGGCGGTATCAGTAACGGTCAGTATGAGATAAAATACACATCAGTTGCAATAATTACAAATGGAAATTATGGTTCACCGCCGAATCCATTTTCCACAATTACAATTTCAACAAATTATGCGACCCCTTTACAAGAACATACAACTACACTTTATAATCTTACAGGGGGCACTTCTTATTACTTTGCAATAAAGTTAACAGATGAAGCGGACAACAACTGGTCAGTTTGGAATTCGTCAAAAGATGCGGGCGGCGTCAATACAAAGGCATGTACATGGGCACAGGTTGATTTTACACCGCCTTCACAGATAACAACTCTAACTGCTACACCGGGGGCAAAAGAAAGTGAAATTGTTCTCCAGTGGACTTCTACAGGCGACGATGGTGTTGTTGGCACAATTACAAACGGCAAGTACTGGGTAAAATATAGCACATCCTCTGCAAAAACTTGGAATTATGCAGAATATAGTATCCAATGGTCAACATCCACATCGCCATTAGTAAACCAAACACGAGTGATGACAGGATTGATTGCCGATATATCATACTATTTTTGGATAAGATTGGCAGACGAAAATATCAGATGGTCTGATGGCCCGCTGACTTACCAGGCACAGAGTCAATCACAGACAGATGTTACTCAGCCGGCACAGATAACTGATTTATCCGGTTCAAGTGGAGTGAACGATGGGGAAGTTATTCTTTCATGGACTGCACCTGGTGATGATGACCATAGTGGTACTGCAAAAAATTATACTATTCGCTATGCAACATATCAGATTACTGAAACGAATTGGTCCAGTCAATCCGTCTTTACAGTTGCCAACCCGCCTTCACCATCATCGTCTCAAACAAGTGAAACTTTTACAATTATAGGGCTGGTTGCCGGAAGAACATACTGGTTTGCTATGAAAACACAGGATGAAAAAAGCAACACATCCAGTATCTCAAACTCTTGCTCTGCATCCGCCTGTGATTTAGCACCTTCAAAACCTTTATCACTTGTAGCAACCGTGGGAAATTGCAAGATACTTCTTGATTGGCAGGATAATAATGAGTCGGATATTTCGGGCTACAATATCTATCGGTCCGTGAAAACCGGTGGACCTTACACAATAGTAAACAGCAGTGTTTCTACAAATAGTGAATATACCGATATCTTAACCGAGATAAAAGAATATTTTTATGTTGTTACGGCAGTTGACCTGACTAATCACGAAAGCACTTATTCCAACGAGGTCAGCACTATACCGATTATCCAATATCCACAAAAACCGGTCGGTATAAAAGGCAACTTAACAAGTACCGGTAGTTTTACAATTTCATGGAGTTCTGTAACCAAAAACTCTGATGGCACGGACTGTAATGACCTGTTAGGTTACAATATCTATTCGGCAAAGATCATAAAAGGACCCTGGACAAAAATTGCATCTGTTGATAAAAACACAACCACCTATACCGATACCCAAACGAATTGGGCGCTGTTGTATTATATTATACGGGCAATCAATATTTCGTCAGTAGAAAGTGAAAGTTCAATTATTGTTGATTCTTTTGATGATGGAAACATTGTGGTCTTGCAATTAGACGAACAGTTACAACCAGTTGTTGAATTGAATATTTCAAAAGAGGCAGGCAAAATCTTTTTGAAAGAAGAAAACAATTATGGTGAAGATATAATGATAACTTTTGAAAGACATCAATGGGACGAAAAAAGCAATGATTTGTATGTCTATGAAATCAATGCAGTGAAATCTTCTTCAAACCAAAAGATAGATGATTTTATTTTCCCGGAAAAAATAGAACTAACATTTTATTACAAGGTTACAGATAACAAAATAGAAAAGCTGGACATTTCAACGGATAGTGCTAATGGGCAACTCGGAATTTTCAGACATAACGGTGTTGAATGGGTGAACCTCGGCGGCAATATATCTCCAAATCAGCAAAAAGTAACCGTCAAAACAAAACATTTAAGCATATACAAACTTGCACAGGTTCAAAGAGCTTCTTCTTTCGGTCAGATACGGACGATTCCGGCGAAAATCTTTACACCCAACGGCGATACAAAATGGGATGTGATGGAGTTTTATTTTGAGAACCCAGAAAAACTGGACATTATCGGTAAAATATTTGATTTGACAGGTGCATGGGTTTGTGATATGAATAAAGGAAACACAGATGATTCTTTACTATGGGACGGCAATTATGAGAGTGGTGAAAAAAGCCCGAGCGGTGTATATATCTGGCAGATAGAAGCAAACCGAAAAGTGTTCAATGGAACTGTGGTATTAGCAAGATGAAAAAATCAGTTCAGAGTTCAGAGTTCAGAGTTCGTAGATTAGTTCGGAGTTCGGAGTTCGGAGTTCATAGAATTGTAATGTTATTGCTTTTTACTATGAACTATGAACTACTAACTATGAACTGCCTTTACGCTGATTTTGAAGTTGTAAACGGCGGTGCAAGAAGTTCGGGACTAAGCGGTGCATTTACTGCACTTGCCGATGATAACAGTGCGATTTTTTATAATCCTGCGGGACTGGCGCAAATTAAAAAAAGCAGATTAAGTTGCGGATACAGAAAGTTGTTCATAAATCTATATGATGAAAGTAATTTAGCCGATGCTACGCTTACATTTATTCAGCCGATAGATAAAAATAATTGTGTGGGTGCCGGCTGGTATAATTTTGGTTTGAAAGACAGTTATTCAGAAAGCATCGGAATAGTTTCTTACAGTCGTGCTTTAACTTTTTCACAAAATCCATTTTTTGCCGGCGCAAGTTTGAAATGGTTATCCAAAAAATACGAAAGCGACAATTACACATTAACAGACCCGTTATTTGCAGGGTATGGCTATTCTAAATCCAATTTCGCCTTTGATTGCGGGCTTTTATATCTCTTGCAAAAAAATTATTCTTTTGGTATAACTTTACTTGATATAAATCAACCGAATATGAACTTGAATAACGATAGATTAAATATTCCCATTAAATACAAACTCGGGGTTGCATACAGGGGAGATGACTCCGCATTTACAACAGAAATGGTTAAGAAAAAAGATGCCCATAATTTTTACACAGGTTTAGAAAAATGGTTTTTAGCTGACTGCCTCTCAATCCGTGGTGGAATCGGTATCGGGAGCCGGGAATACATATCTTGTTCAATTGGCGCAACTTACAGAAACTCGTTTATCCAGATTGATTATGCGTTTGCTTATCCGTTGGCGGGAATTAAAGAGACATCTGGAAACCATAGCGTTTCTTTGACTCTGCCGATTCAATTTACATCTGATGAAAAGAAAAAGAAAACAAAAGTAGAACAACGAATAACAGAACAACCGAAAAATGAAAAAATTATAAGTTATATTGTCCAGCAAGGAGATACACTACCGGCGATTGCAGGGAAACCAGATATCTATGGCAATCCGGGATTGTGGCGTAAAATATATGAAGCGAATGAGGATAAAATAGGTCCGTCATATGAACTGACACCCGGTAATGAACTCATTATCCCGCGGGAGTAGATAATGAAAAATTCTTTTATACTGATTTTTACATTTTATTTATTGATATCTAACAATCTATCCGCACAAACAGAACTTGCAATCCAATATATCAATAAAGCACAGGAATTGGAGAAAAACGGTGATATTGAAAATGCTATCGGTTCATTAGAGGATGCTTTGGCATATGACCCTGCTAATCAGCAGGCGAAACTGTTATTGGTCAAAATCCTGGTTAAAGAAGGTAAAAATTACTACTCACGGAAAAATTACGATAAAGCACTACAATTTATCAAAAGGGCATCCGATTTAGCACCTGAAATTAATGAATTAAAAACTACATATGAAAATATCAAACAGGCGATCGAAGGAAGTCCCGTAGTGGCAAAAGAAGAAATCGCACCGCCGAAAAAAGAGGAGCCAAAAAAAACAACTCCCGCTATAACTCCCGTTACAACACCTGCTACAAAGTCAGAAATTCAACCAACTCCTCAACGACCTAAATCACAGGATTTTGACAAGATGGCACAATTGCTTGATTCTTTCAAGACATCTCAAGAAAAATGGTTGGAAACATATAAACAATCCGACGAATTATTAAACAAAAAAATACAAGAGTTTGAAAGAACAAGAATTATGTATCTGTTAGTGATGATTATCGCTCTATTGATAGGACTTTCGGGTAGTGCTTTGTACCTAATCAGTCGGTTCAAAAGCACAAAGCGGGAACAGTTGTTGTTAGAACACAAGAATCATCTTTTGGATATAATGGAACACAAGGACTTGTCTTTTGCAAAAAGTATAACAAATTTAGTAAAAGGACAATTATTTGCAGAAGAAGAAATGTCTATAAAAGAAATGCTTGTTTATCCAAATGCTTTTATCCGTGCAAGAGGTGTTGAACTGCTTGAAGAGGAATTAAAAATTCAAAATGACCCCGTTGTAGCAGCGAAGATATTGTTACCATTTTTGAGGGATCCGAACAACAGGGTGAAGGCAAATGCTTGTAAGGCAATGTATGACATAAATCCTGATATAGCGGTTTCAACATTGACAGAGATGTTGGATAGTTCCAACAGATGGATGCAGTCATCAGCCAGTTGGGCACTTGGTGAAATCGGTGACATCAGGAGCATAGAGATTTTATTGAGTAAACTGGACTTCCTGGATATGTATTCGCAGAAACGGGCAATTTCTTCTTTGCATAAAATTCTTAAATACTCTAAAGGTAAAATATCTGATGAATTACACCAAAAAGTTAATAAAAAATTGATGGAGATATCAGAAAAGAAAGAACCTGCAATACTTGATGTTTCGGAATTGTTGAAAGAAATACCGGGGGAAATAGCAATTGATTTTTCTGTCTTAAAAAATCGCCAGGCGGTTCTTCATTTGAGAAACGGTATCACACTTTATAGAGACGCAAAATATAATGAAGCAATACTGGAATTAAAAGATTGTGTTCATTGCAACGATAAAATCTGGCAGGTATATGAATTTTTAGGGGATTGTTATTATGCTAAAAGAAAAATTTCAGAAGCGGTGAGGTGTTATGAAAAGGCGTTGGAATTGAACCCTGACGCATCACATATTAAGGAACTGATTGAACAGCGAAAGTCAGAACTAATTTGAAGGCGGGAACATGGACAATAACAACGAAAATCAAATTAAAACAAATATTCTAAATGAAGAATTGAAGCAGCAATATGAGACATGGAAGGGATTTATAAAAGAAATGACTGAAAAAATAAAATCACAAGATATAGAGTTGTCCTCTAAAAAACAGGAATTAGAAAATGAGCGGACAGCAAGATTGAACCAAATGGAAGAACTTCAGCAATTAAGGGATAGATACCAACAAGATACAAAAAAAATTTCAGGGATGTTAGAGGAAATAAAAGGGAAGCGGGAAGCGGAAATCAAAGAGACAGGAGAGTCCTGCACTAAAAAAATACAGGAAATGAAAATACAATTTGAGAAAGAAAATTCTGAAATGTTGGAGAAACTTAAAAACAGGGATGAAGCAATAATAAAACTTCAAAAGGACTTTGAAAAAAAAAATTCTTCTTACAAACAAACTACGGAGCAGGAAATACAGGACTTAAAATCGGAAATAACTAAATTACAGGAAGACAAAGCAACCCTTGAGCAATCTGTAAGAAACAATGAAGAAGAGTTTTTTGAACAGGAGACATTGTTGAGACAAGAAATAAATGACCTAAAAAACAAACTATATAAAACAACATAAATTATCTGTAAAAAAATATTTGACTTGACAAAGTAGTTTTTTTTATTTATACTGTAAGGGCAATTGAAAGATTTGAGAGACAATTCAAAGATTAAAAGATTACAATCTTTCAATTTTTCCAATCTTTTTAATCTTTTTAATTGGTGTTAACATGGCTGTAAAACATATGGCACTGAAGAAAAAATTGGGCGACCTCTTAGTTGAGGTAGGGATTATTACGCCCCAGCAGCTTCAGGATGCGATGGAGGAACAGAAAAGAAAGGGCGGAAAACTCGGACTTATTTTAATGTCGCTCGGCTATATTACCGAGGATGTTCTTCTTGCTTTCTTAGGAAAACAGTGCGGCGTTTCATATGTTTCGCTTTCTGAATACGGCGAAATCCCCGAGGATATTATAAAATCGGTCCCGGAATCGGTGGTACGGCATCAGACGCTTCTGCCGATAGCAAGAGAAGGCAATGTTCTTACCATCGCTATGGCTGACCCTTTGAATGTTTTTGCTACCGACGATTTGCGTCTTATGACCGGCAACGAAATAAATGTCGTCATTGCCTCCGAGAGTGAAATAAAAGCGGCGATAGAAAAATATTACGGAACGAAAGCGTCAATGGAAACCCTCGTCAAGGATATGGAAGTAGTCGGCGCCGATGCGAATGTTGATGTCGTAAAAGAATCTGACACCGGAAAAGATATCGTATCTCTTGAAGCAGCAGGCGAAGATGCGCCTATAGTAAAAATAGTTAATTTGCTTTTGTCCGGGGCAGTCAAAACCAAGGCATCGGATATCCACATAGAACCATATGAAAAATCGCTGCGGGTGAGATACCGTATAGACGGTGTTTTGCACGAGGTATCAGCACCGCCAAAAAAAACCCAGAACGCAATTGTGTCGCGCCTCAAAATTATGTCAAATCTTGATATCGCCGAAAGACGACTGCCGCAGGATGGTCGTATAAAAATAAAGGTATTAAACAAAGAGGTGGACTTGCGTGTATCAATTCTTCCGACGGCGTTCGGCGAAAAAGTAGTTATGCGTTTATTGGATGCCTCATCACTAAAACTTGAACTGACCCAATTGGGATTTGAGCCGGAAGCACTTGCTATCTATCATAAAAATATACAGATCCCATATGGAATTATTTTAATGACCGGACCTACCGGAAGCGGTAAATCAACCACACTTTATTCTACGCTTGCGACATTAAACCAGCCGGATGTCAACATCTCAACAATTGAGGACCCTGTAGAATATGTTCTGGAGGGAATAAACCAGGTTCATGCCAGAGCGGATATAGGACTTACATTCGCTGCGGGATTGAAAGCATTTCTCCGTCAGGACCCCGATATAATTATGGTCGGTGAAATCAGAGACACCGAGACGGCGGAAATCGCTATCAACGCCGCGCTGACGGGACATCTTGTGTTTTCAACGCTTCACACAAATGATGCTCCCGGCGCCGTTACCCGTTTAAACAATATGGGAATAGAGCCGTTTTTGACAACTTCAACCGTTATTATGGTTGTCGCACAGCGATTAGTCAGAGTCATCTGCCGCAACTGTAAAGAAGAATACGAGGTTCCGGCGGATATTTTAATGTCATCCGGATTGTCAAAAAAAGAAGTAGGCGACTCAAAAAAAATAAAACTTTATAAAGGAAGGGGATGCGACCAGTGTTCACATACCGGATACCGCGGGCGGCTTGCCTGTTATGAGGTTATGGAAATCAATGATAAAATAAAAGAACTGATTCTTGACAGGGCATCAACCCACATTATAAAACAGACGGCAATTGATAACGGAATGATTACATTGAGAAAAGCGGCGTTAAAAAAAGTTTTAGCGGGGGTTACAACCGTGGAAGAAATGATGAGAATAACATTCGCAGATGTGGAATAGAGGGGGCAGTTCGTAGTTCGTGGTTCGTAGTTTCTATGAACTATGAACTCTTTACTATGAACTCACTGGTGTTAATATGTTAAGCATGGATGAACTGTTAAAAATGGTAATGCAGAAAAATGCGTCGGATTTGCATTTGACTGTCGGCGCGGCTCCGACGCTGCGGGTTGACGGCGAATTATATCCGACCCATTACGAAAAATTGACTCCCGATGTTTGTCAGCGACTTGTTTATTCGCTTTTAACCGACAGACAGAAAGAAAAATTTGAGTCCAACAACGAACTGGATTTGTCCTTCGGAATAAAAGGCGTAGGCAGAATAAGAATGAATGTTTTCAGACAGCGAAATGCCGTGGCCGCGGCGCTACGTTTAATTCCTGAAAAAATTCTTACCTTTGAAGAACTGGGACTTCCAGCGGTTATCTATGATATCACCCGTCTTCAGAAAGGACTGGTTCTTGTAACCGGTCCAACGGGTTGCGGAAAATCAACCACACTTGCATCAATAATAAATTTCCTGAATGAACACCGTCAGGGACACATTATGACGATTGAGGACCCTATTGAATATGTTCATCAGCACAAAAAATGTCTTATCAACCAGCGAGAAGTAGGATCCGATACAAACTCTTTTCCGGCAGCACTCAAATATGTTCTGCGTCAGGACCCCGACATAATTCTCGTCGGTGAAATGAGGGATTTGGAAACAATGTCGGCTGCCTTAACTATTGCAGAAACGGGACATCTGGTTTTTGCAACGCTTCACACGACAGATGCACCGTCGTCAGTCAACAGAATTATTGACCCTTTTCCACCACACCAACAGGCGCAGGTGAGAAGTCAGTTGTCATTCACTTTACAGGCGGTCTTCACACAGCAACTTTTGTTAAAATCCGGCGGCGTCGGCAGAATTCTCGCCTCTGAGGTGCTTATAGTCACGCCTGCAATAAAAAATCTTATACGGGATATGAAAACGGAGCAGATATATCTTTCTATGCAAACCGGCGCAAAATTCGGTATGCAGACGATGAACACCTCGCTTTTTGATTTGGTGACCAGAAAACAGATAACATATCAGGAAGCAATGGAGATAACCTCCGATGCTGACGACCTGAAACGGCTTCTGCAAAAAAGCAATGTCGGCTAATATGAATAACACGGAACAGACACGGAACAAAACACGGAACAGACACGGAACAAGAACATGGATTTTTATTTTTAATTTTTCATTTTTAATTTTTAATTGTTTTTTTGCCGGATGCGGTTTTGATTATTATTTTAACAAGGGAGTATCTGCAAAAGACCCGCAAAAAAAGATAAAATATTTTTCCAAGGCGATTGAAATGTGGGAATATACTAAAGGCGACAAAAATAAATCTAATGTTTATATCAACAGAGGAGCGGCATATTCAACAATAAAAGATTACGAGAATGCCGTCAACGATTTTACAAAATCGCTGACATATGCTGCGGACTCTTCGGCATATTATAATAGGGCGGTCGTCAGAACATATCAAAAAAAATACAATGAGGCAATTAATGACTTAACAGCCGCAATAAAAATAAATCCTCTGCTTGAAAATGCATATCTATTACGCTGTGAACTTTATAAAAAAACGAAAAAAAAGGAACTGGCGAAAAAGGATTTTTTAATCGCATCAAAAATATCAAAATCGGCAGCGCCTTATTTTGAGGGCTTGAAATACTTTAATAACGAAATGTATCCCGAAGCGATAGAATTCTTTACAAAATCAATAAACCTGAATCCCGTCAACGCCGAGGTATTGAATATGCGCGGGCTTGCTTTCTTAAGGATTGGCAAAAGCGGCGACGCTTTAACCGATTTTAACAAAGCAATAGAAACGGATAAAAAATTCATTGATGTTTACAACAACCGTGCAACGATTTACGCAGGCTGTGGCAAATATGATCTTGCGATGGCGGACTTCAACAAAATCATTGAACTCAATCCGGATGCCCCGGAACCCTATTACAATATCGGGCTTATCAATCAAACAAAAAATGATTATACCGGTTCAATAAAATATTTTACGCAAGCAATGGTTCGTTCCGATAAAAATCCTAACAACAAGGTTTATTTTGCCAGAGGATATTCTTTTTATGCCATGGAAAAATACGACGAGGCACTCAAGGATTTCTCAGCCGCTTTGAAATTAAACCCGCAGGATAAAGAAGCTGATTTATATAGGAAAAATGCCCTGCGGAAAAAAAAAGAGAGGCAAGGTCAACGGGAAATTCTGGAACTTCGGAATTTGAAAGGCGCCACTGAATCACACAGAAACAACACAGAAAGAAACAAGAAATAACTTCTGTGAAATTCTGTGACATTCTGTGGCTTATCTTGAGGAGAAATATGCCGTTATTCAGTTACAAAGCAAAAAACACATCCGGTGAAACCGTAAACGGAACTATTGATTCACCCGACCAACTTACCGCATCCAACAAATTAAGAGCCCAACGGTTAATCCTACTTGAAATTTCACTTGCAAAAAAAGATCCACTTGAGGCATTAAAAAAATTAAATCCTTTCAAACCGAGTGTAACAGCAAAAGACCTTGTTCTTTTTTCAAGGCAGTTGTCCACGCTTGTTTCAGCCGGCGTGCCGATTGTTCAGGGACTTACAATTCTAACCGAGCAGATTGAAAATCCGGCATTCAAAAAAGTCGTGGACAATGTTTCTGAAGATATAAAAGCAGGAATATCAATAGCCGAGGCGATGAAGAAAGAACCGGATGCATTTTCGGACTTATATGTTGCAATGATAAAAGCGGGCGAGGTAGGCGGTATTCTGGATGTAATTCTGGAGCGGCTTTCGGCATACCTTGAGGCAGCCGATGAACTGAAAGGAAAAGTAAAGGGTGCCTTGATGTATCCGTCAATCGTCGCGTTTATCGCATGCTGCGTTACCATATTTTTGCTCGTCGTTGTGATACCGACATTTGAGGAAATATTTACAAGTTTCGGAGCCGACCTGCCATTACCCACAAAAGTACTTATTGCTATATCCAGGTTTCTGCAAAGTTATGTTATATTTTTGATTCTCGGCGTCATAGGAGCAGCGGTTGCCGTAGTTAAATTTTATAAGACCGAAAAAGGTAAATTCTTAATAGACGAATACTCTTTGAGAGTGCCTATGTTCGGAGAGATGTTAAGAAAAGTTGCTGTCGCAAAATTCACAAGAACGCTCGGTACGCTTGTTAAATCCGGCGTTCCAATCCTTCAGGCGCTTGACACCGTCGCACAGACGGCAGGAAACAAAATTGTTGAAAAGGCGATTCTTACGGCGAAGGAATCAATCAGGGAAGGAGAAAAAATAGCGGCGCCGCTTAAAAAATCCGGCGTTTTTCCGCCGATGGTTATACAGATGATTTCCGTAGGAGAAGAAACAGGAAATCTTGACACTATGCTTACCAAAATCGCCGACTTTTACGATCAGGAGGTTGATGTCGCCGTAAAAGGACTTACATCTATGATTGAGCCGATTGTTATCTGCGTTATGGGTATTGTTATAGGCGCTATTGTCATAGCGATGTTTATGCCTATGTTCTCTATGGGCTCGCTGGCAGGAAAAGCGGGATAGTGTGTAAAAAATCACAGGACACGGTTTCGGGAATAAAAATTTCGCGATTACCGACGGTAAATCCGCGTGAATCAGCGTACCTATCCGCGTAAATCTGCGGCCTCGGTGAATTCAACCATTAAGTGCAACAGTGCGAATTGAAAACCTCGTTTGGAGTAGAGAACCCGAGACATTTTCTCGGTCTGTTGTTGAGCCAAGATTCGACCTTTGAAATATCAGCATCAGAAATAATATCAAAATTAG
>JACRDL010000036.1 GCA_016218625.1 Elusimicrobiota bacterium | reverse complement strand
TAATAATCGATTTGAGTTTTATGAAACAGAACTGATTAATGGCGGTGGACAAATTGAAAACTTTACACGGCGGAAATATTACAGAAGCAATTAAAAAATATAATACTGAAAACATTCTCAATTTCAGCGCAAATATAAATCCTCTCGGATTACCAAAAAGTGTAAAAAATATCATAACTAATAACATACACTCTATAATCCATTATCCTGATTCTGAATGTACTGACTTAAAAGATACTCTTAAAAAATACCTGAAAATCGGTTCCGAAAATCTATTAATAGGAAACGGTTCATCTGAACTGATTTTTCTTATTGTTCAGGCATTAAAACCAAAAAAGGTTCTTATACCAATACCTACTTTTAGCGAGTATGAAACAGCAGTAAATTTGACGGGCGGAAAGTGTGTTTTTTTTAAAGCAAAAAAAACTGAAAATTTTGAAATAAAAATTGAGAAAATAATTAAGTTTTTACCGAAAATAGATTTAATTTTTTTATGCAACCCGAATAATCCTACAGGATTTGTATTTTCAAAAGAAGAACTTCTAACATTAATAAAAAACTGCCGAAGGTATAATGTTACTCTCGTAATAGATGAGGCGTTCATTGATTTTGTAAAAGATGCTGATAATTTAACAATGGTTAAAATCGCTGCTAAAAGTTCAAACATTATAGTATTAAGGTCACTTACTAAATTTTTTGCAATACCTGGACTCCGAGTAGGATATCTCGTTGGAAATAAAAAAATAATAAAAAACATTTCTAAATTTCAGATACCATGGTCTGTTAACTGTTTTGGACAATTGGTTGGCAAAGAGGTAATTAAGGATTCATCTTATATCAAACAAACTCGTGAATATATTCTTAAAGAAAAAGAAATATTTTTTAAGAAATTAGAAATGGTAACCGGACTTAAACCATATCCACCATCAGCAAATTTCATTCTATGTCAACTTACAACGAATAAGTTTAATTCAGATAAACTTACAGATTTACTTGGGAAAAAAGGAATACTAATTCGCAATTGTAGTAATTTCCGCGGATTAAATAATAAATTTTTTCGTGTTGCTGTAAGAAAAAGGGATGAGAACTTTTTACTAATAAACGAATTAAACAAAACTCTAAACTATGAACTATGAACTATTAACTATCCCTATTGCATATATTCTGGATTTGATTTTTGGTGACCCGAGGCGGTTTCCTCATCCCGTAAAATTAATAGGTAAAACGGTTGAGATACTTGAAAATTTTTTAAGGAAAAAACTTGGAAATAAAAAAACAGGCGGGACTGTTCTTGCTTTTTTAATTATTGGCGGAACATTTTATGTAACTTTTTTGATTGTAAAATTATCAACTACTTTTAATTTTTATTTTGGATGTGGAATTTCAATTTTCTTGATTTATACTTCTTTATCGGTAAAGGACTTGAAAGTAGAAAGTTTGGAAGTGTATTGGGCACTGAAAAAAAATGATTTAGATATAGCAAAGGAAAAATTATCTATGATTGTAGGAAGAGATACTGAAAACTTAAACGAACGAGAAATTATTCGCGCAACCATAGAAACAATCGCTGAAAGCATTGTTGATGGAATAATCTCCCCGCTTTTTTATGCTTTAATCGGCGGACCGGCATTAGCATTAACTTACAAATCAATAAATACTCTTGACTCAATGGTTGGATATAATAACGAAAAATATCGGGACTTCGGATGGTGCTCTGCTAAGATTGACACAATAGCAAATTTTATACCCGCAATATTATCAATATTTCTTATACCTTTAGCAAGTTTATTTTGCAGATGTAGTTTGTTTTCTTCTTTCAAGATAATTTTTCGTGATGGGCTAAAAAATAGACAGATAAGTGATATTCCCGAGGCCGCTGTTGCAGGTGCATTGGGAATACGGTTAGGCGGAATGAATTTTTATAACTCCATTGCTGTGACAAAACCATTCCTCGGAGATAATTGTCATCCATTAGATAAAGGACATATTAAAAAAAGTATAAAAATTGCGTATATATCATCCGGCTTGTTTTTGATTGCGGGCTTGGTTTTATTATGATTAATAAATTAAAACAAAAATTGATGTTATCTGTAAAACGAAATTCCGCCGAAGGAATGCTTTTCTCCGGCGGATTGGATACAAGCATTTTAGCGGTACTCTCTCCAAATATTGCAGCGATAAATGTAAGTTTGGAAAATTTCGCGCCCGACCTTAAATTCGCAAAAATGTTGGAAAAATTTCTTCACTTAAAAACATATTACCTGACAATAAAAACTGATGAAGCGATTTCTGTAATACCACAAATAATAAAAATACTGAAAAGTTTTGACCCTGCAATTCCTAATGATATAACCGTTTATTTTGGATTAAAATTCGCCAAAAAACTCGGGTTAAAAAGCATAATGACCGGTGATGGAAGCGATGAACTTTTTGGCGGGTATGATTATATGAAAGAAATAAATAATTTGAATAATTATATTCAACAAATATCAAAAAAAATGTATTTCAGTTCAAATGAAATTGGGAAGTATTTCGGATTAAAAATAGAACAGCCGTATATGGACAAGAACTTTACTAAATTTGCTTTATCAATAGATAAAAAATTCAAAATAAGAAAAGAGCATAATAAGGTTTTCGGCAAATGGATATTAAGAAAAGCATTTGAGAAGGATTTGCCCAAAGAAATTATATGGCAGAATAAAAGACCGTTGGAATACGGTTCTGGTATGACAAAATTAAGGGAGATTATCAGTTCAAAAATTTCTGATGACGAATTTGAAAAAAAGAAAAAAATTTATCCCATAAAGTTTTTTAACAAAGAGCATCTTTATTATTATGAAATTTACAGAAAGGAAGTTGGAGAAATTCCAAAACCCAAAAACAACCAAAAAAAATGTCCTGGATGCAGAGCGGAAATGGAACGCACTGCTTTTCACTGTAATGTTTGTGGCTATGTAATTTGTAAAAAGAGGGGGTGATACGAGTGAAGAAAACAAAACGCAATACGAAGAAAAATATTGTTGCTTATCGAAAAAAATGCAAGACAACCGGTACCGGTCTTTCCCATTACATCCTTGTGGATAAGAAATAATTTCGGGTTTTAGATTAAATCGTCTGAAAGGTCTTGTGCTTCTTTCCGGGACCTTTCAGACGGAACAAAAAGAGGAAAAATGAAAATTGTAAATAATTATGCATTGTCTCAAGGAATTTATCTTAATACAGGAAATGGGCTTCAGATTCAACCTATAGATATCGGGCATAATGACTATATCGGATTGATATCTGCGGACACCGCGTTCTGGTCACTTGTTAAAAAAAACCGACTTGGACGGGCTTTGACCGACTCGTCATATCTGCGCGAATACCGCAAAAAAGAAAAATCTTTTGTCAATGAGATGAACATTCTGAGATTTGGTTTGAAACCCTCGGCAGTTTATTTTAATCCTACTGACCGGTGTAATCTGAATTGTTCATACTGTTATATCCCTGAGAATTTACGTAAAAATGGAAAAAATATGTCCGTTGAGAAGCTTTCAAGAGCACTTGAAATCCTAAAGATTTATTTTAAGCATACCTTACCTAAAGGTCAAAAACCACAAATTGTTTTCCATGGTGCCGAGCCAATGCTTAATAAAAAAACTGTTTTTTCGGCTATAGACAAATTTAGAAAATATTTCCGTTTCGGCATACAGACCAATGGCACACTTTTAGATGCTGAGGCGATAGAATTTTTGACTTCAAGAGGAGTAAGTATCGGGCTTTCGCTTGACGGCCACAATGCAAAGGTAGCCGATCAACTACGCAAAAACTGGAATGGCAAGGGTATCTTTCAAAATGTAATAGAAGCAATAAATCGCCTCAGAGGTTACAAAAATTATTCTGTGATTTGCACAACAACAAATAAAAATATGTCCTCACTTACGAAAATAGTTGAGTTTTTACACAAGATGGAAGTACCGATTTGCATGTTGAATCCCATCCGTTGCACTCTCTCTGGTGCCCGGCAGTATAAACCAGTGGATTATCAGATATCAAAACATTACTTGAAGGCATTAGACCGTACTTATCATCTTTATAAAAAAACCGGGCGTAAACTTGTGGTGGCAAATTTTGCTAATGTCTTGATGGGTATCATTGCTCCAAGCGGGCGCCAACTAATGTGCGACATCTCACCCTGCGGCGGAGGAAGATGCTTTTTTGCAATTTCATGTAGCGGTGATTTATTTCCTTGTAGTGAGTTTATTGGTTTAGAAAAATTTAAAGGCGGTAATATTTTCAAAGATGACATTAATAAAGTTTTAAAAACAGAACCATTCAATCTTGTTACAAACAGACATATTGAAAATATTGAACCCTGTTCCCGTTGTGCTGTTCGTCACTTCTGTGGTTCACCTTGCCCTGCCGAAGCCAATGAAATGGGTGGTTCCATAGAAAAGCCAGGTGCTTTTTGCGAACTTTATGAGGAACAGGCACGCTACGCATTACGTTTAATTGCCGATGGTAAAGAGGATGCATACCTCTGGGATAATTGGGATAAGGGAATGCTTAATAGTTTGGAGGTAACGCAGATATGAAAACATTCTGTTGTTGGAGCGGCGGTAAAGATAGTTGTCTTGCTTTATATAGAGCGTTAAAAAATTATGAAGTATCATTCCTTATTAATATGATTGCCGAAGACGGTAAACATTCCCGGACACACGGTATTTCCTCAAACTTATTAAAATTGCAGGCGGATTCAATCGGAATTCCGATTATTCAAAGAAAAAGTTCGTGGAAAAATTATGAAAAAGAATTTAAAAAAGTTATTTCGGAATTTAAAAAAGAA
The DNA here is from genome assembly GCA_016218625.1 of Elusimicrobiota bacterium. Taxonomy (GTDB): domain Bacteria; phylum Elusimicrobiota; class UBA8919; order UBA8919; family UBA8919; genus UBA8919. The sequence goes on along the minus strand of JACRDL010000036.1, from coordinate 29,448 downwards.
AATATTTCTTGCGGCATATTCGGCGATATTGATTTACAGGAACACAGGGATTGGGTAGAAAGGGTCTGTAAAGAAATAGGTATAACTCCGATTTTGCCTTTATGGAAAGAGGAAAGAGAAAAATTGATTACTGAATTTATTGATTCAGGATTTAAAGCAATTATTGTTGCGACAAATGTAAAGTTTTTAGATGAAAATGGCTGGGTAAAGAAATAAATAAAAGTTTTGTGGAGGACTTAAAAAAATTAGGGAATGTCGACCTCTGCGGTGAAGGCGGGGAATATCATACATTCGTTTATAATGGACCAATTTTCAAAAAATTATTAAAGTTTAAAATTGGCAGAAAAATATTCAAAGATAATCACTGGTTTTTGGAAATTATCAATGTATAGAAAAGTGCCGTTTTTAACATTTGTAGTAAGCCCTACAAAAAAAGTGAAAATTAATTTAGCCGGATGTAATTTTAACTGTAAGGGATGTTTTGCTATTGCCAAGAAGGAAATGGGAAGAAGTTTTTCCGTTGAAGAACTTCTTAATTTACTTATTAAATCTTCAAAAGTCATTCTCGGCGAAATGGTTAATGATGTTCAAATGACCGGCGGTGAACCGACAACAAATGCAGATTATTTAATCTCTTTAATCCAAAAATTAAGTGACTTGCATATCAACAAAATTGGCATGTCTACAAATGGCTATTTGCTGGACAGGAATTTAATCAAAGAGTTAAAGTCACTGAATATAAATTATATCAAACTTGACCTGAAAGCATATACTGATAAAATCCATAAACACTATACGGGTAAAAGCAATGCTACTATATTGAGGGCGGTGAAGTTACTGCATCATTATAATTTGAACTTTTATGTTCGGACAATATTTATGCCTGATATAATGGATTTTGAGGAGATAAAAAAAATAGCAAAATTTTTAAGCCAAATTTCAAAAAATATAACTTACAAAATATATCAATTTGCACCTGAACAATTAGATAAGAAAGTTTCAAGAACACCGACTCATCAGGAGATGCGAAAGGCATATTCTGTTGCCAAAAGATATTTGGACAATGTTGAGTTTTACACGACCGAAACTGCTTACAAACCTGATCCTTATAAGCATATAGAGGTTCGGGCAGATGAACTTTTGGATAGATTCAAGGAGATTGATAAAATATCTAAATCGGTAATTCCCGATTGGAATATGGAATATTTTACTATGAATCAAATTTTGAATTTGCCATGAAACTAAGAAATTTTATTGCTCTTCTGTTGATTTTATGTAGTCGGCGTTTAAACGCCGACTACCAATATCAACAAATTATTTCATTAGCACCTATAATAACTAAATCTCTTTGCCTTTTAGGAGTTGAAAATAAAATTGTCGGAATAAGTTTTTATTGCAAGGAACTACCTGAAGTAAAAGATAAAGAAATTGTCGGAACTTTTACAAATATGAATTTAGAAAAAATTATATCGCTTAAACCTGATATTGTTCTATGTTCATCAATAATGGATAACAGACAAATAGAGAAACTTCGGAATGTTAAAGTAAATGTTGTTACATTTTCCCCGGCAAAAAAATTTTCAGAACTATGCGAATTTTTTTTACAACTATCAGAAATAGTTAATAAGAAACAGAAAGCAAATAAAATAATTAAAGAAGCAACAGAGAAAATAAATATTGTAAAACAAAAAATGAGTAAATTGCCGAAACTCAAAGTAATAGTTCAGATTGGTGCAAATCCGCTTTTTGTTGCAAATAAAGATTATTTTATAAATGACCTGATAGAATTCGCCGGCGGAATAAATATCGCTAAAAATGCAAAAACAGGACTTTACAGTCGGGAAGAAGTACTCAAACAAAATCCGGATGTGATAATTATTCTTACAATGGGTATTCAGGGAGATAAAGAAAAAAAAACCTGGCAGAAATACAAAACGATAAATGCAGTAAAAAATAACAGAATTTATATTATTGATTCGGATAAAGTTTGCAGTCCCACGCCGGAAAGTTTTGTTGAAGTACTGAAAGAAATAGCTGAAATATTACACAAATGAGTAAGAAATTATTTAGATGGATTATTTGGATATTATTTTTAGGCGGGATTCTTCTTTCTGTATGTATTCTCTCTTTATGTATCGGTGCGGCAGGTATACCTTTCAAAAAAGTTATTTCTCTAATCTTTGAGGGTAAAGGAACTACCGAATACAGCATAATTTTTGATATCCGCTTACCGAGAATTATTTTAGGCTTCGCCATAGGCGGCGGTTTGAGCATAGCCGGGGTAATCCTTCAGGGAATGTTTAGAAATCCTCTTGTTGAGCCCTATACCCTCGGTATTTCAGGCGGAGCAGCATTAGGCGTATGCCTGAATATCGTTTTAAGATTAAACCACATTCTCGGTATTTTTTCATTGCCTCTTTTTGGTTTTCTTGGTGCTATTTTAATTATTTTGCTCGTGTATTCTTTAAGTATAAAAAGAGGTATATTAAGAATTCAAGGGCTTCTTCTAACAGGGGTAATGATAAGTTTTATTTCCTCGTCTTTGATTATGCTTATTATGGCTGTCTCTCGTGTAGAAGACCTTCACGGAATTATTTTCTGGATAATGGGCTCGTTAGAAGAGCCAAACTGGTTTCTTATAAAGTTGGCGGTTTTTGTCTCTATTTTCGGACTGATTATTTCTTATTTTTTCTGTCTGGACTTAAATGCTTTTTCTCTCGGTGAAGAAGAAGCATTGCATTTGGGTATAAATGTAGAAAAAACCAAGAGATTGCTTTTTATTCTTGCATCTTTGCTTACTGGTTGCAGCGTTTCCATATCCGGAATAATCGGTTTTGTGGGATTGGTTGTACCTCATTTTGTGCGAATGTTTGTGGGAGGAGACCATAGAATTCTTTTAATAAGTTCCTTTTTAAGCGGAGCAATCTTTTTAATTTTCTGTGATACATTAGCAAGAACGGTGATTTCTCCTCTGGAATTGCCCGTCGGAGTAATTACCGGAATACTCGGCGGTTCTCTTTTTGTTTATACTTTGAGCAAAAAGCAGGTTGTTCTGGGAGGAAAATAATGCTTGAGGTAAGAAATTTATCTTGCGGATACGACTCGAAATTTTTTCTCCAAAATATAAATTTTAATATACAGCACGGTGAAATTGTAGGAATAATAGGACCTAACGGTTCCGGAAAAACTACTCTCCTGCGTGCAATAACCAAAATACTTAATCCAGGGCAGGGATTGATTCTCATTGAAGGAAAAAATATTGCACAGATGGAATTAAAAGAACTTGCTAAAAAAGTAGCGGTTGTACCGCAAGATTTTAATATAGATTTTATGACCGTTGAAGAATTTGTTCTTTTAGGCAGAATCCCATATTTTCAGAGATTTCAATTTTTAGAAACAAAAAAGGATTTAGAAATTGCAGAAAGATGTCTGGTTTTAACCGATACTCACAAGTTAAAAGACAGGTTTCTCTCGGAAACAAGCGGGGGAGAAAAACAACTTGTTCTTATTGCAAAAGCATTGGCACAGGAGCCGAAATTACTTCTGTTAGATGAACCCACTTCACATCTGGACATAACCCACCAGGTAGTAATTCTGGATCTTGTAAAAAAATTAAACAGGGACTTCGGTCTTACAGTGTGTATGGTTCTGCATGACCTTAATTTAGCAAGTGAATACTGTAATAGGTTATTGTTGCTTAATAACGGTTTGATCCACAAAAGCGGAATACCGAAGGAAGTGCTAACTTATCAAACAATAGAGGAGGTCTACAGAACTGTGGTCATTGTAAAAGAAAATCCGGTTACACATAAACCATATATATTTTTAGTCCCTGGTGAAACATCATAAGGAGGAAAACCGATGAAAAACAAAGGATTGGTTCAGGTTTATACCGGCGATGGTAAAGGTAAAACAACGGCAGCAATAGGACTTGCATCAAGGGCACTCGGGCACGGATTAAAAGTGTGCTACATCAATTTTCATAAAGGAGAACATAAAGACGAACATTATGGTGAACTAAAATTGTTGAAACAACTTAGTGTGGATATTTATAGATTCGCTGAACGGCATCCGCATTTTTATAAAAATGAGCCGGTAGAAAAAATCAGAGAAGAATGTCTTTTAGCACTTAAATTTATTGAAGAAATATTTCAACAGAGAAAATATGACCTGCTTATACTTGACGAGATTCTTATTTCCGTCAGAGATAAATTTATTTCTGAAGAAGAATTACTTGAATTACTGAATAAAAAGCCAGAAAATCTGGAAATCGTTTTAACAGGCCGCGATGCAACAGAAAAAATAATTCAAATTGCAGATTTAGTCAGTGAAATAAAAAAAGTTAAACATCCATTTGATAAAGGAATTCAACGAAGAAAAGGAATAGAATACTAAGGAGGTGAGACGAAAAAAGTAGGGAAGAGGACGGGAAAAAGAAGAAATGTAATCTACCGGATAGGCAAAGGAAGTTCCCGTGTAATTCGGGACGCTGCCCCGCAACGGTAATAACATTCAGATCTGTCATCTGAAGTTGAGCCCGGCCGATTGTCTATTTTGGGAAATATTCTCGGAGGGAGGAAAAAAGTATGAAAAAGTTTTTTGTTGGTTTAGTTTTATTGGGAATGGGTGTGCTTTTTGCACAGGAAACAACAGTGTTTATCGGATTGAGAAAGGAGGTGCCTGTTGAAAAAACAGCGACGAATATTACTGTAATAACAGAAGACGAAATTGAAAAGTCAGACGCAAAAACTGTTGGTGAGATTTTGGAAAATAAAACCGGGGTCATTCAGGTATTAAAATATGGAACTCTGGGAGCGCATTCGGAAATAAATATAAGAGGCGGCAAGGATTCATCAAAACAGGTTCTTGTTATGGTTGACGGAAGACCTGTAAATGATATTTTGGGAAGTGCGGCAGGTTCAGCGAATCTTTCTGAAATACCTACTGAAAATATTGAAAGAATAGAAGTTATGCGAGGACCTTCTTCAGCACTTTACGGTGCAAACGCTCTTGGCGGTGTTGTAAATATCATAACAAAAAAAGCAATTACCGCAAAACCAAAAACCGAAATTGGACTTGAATATGGAAGTTTCAGCACAAAATCCTGTAAAATGAATTTTTCTGCAAAACCCGGAAAGGCAAACATTTTTCTTTCAGGAAGTAAAAATGTATCCGACGGGTTCAGGGAAAATTCTGAATATGACGGCTTAAATCTCTCATCAAAAATTGGCTATGATTTTGACAAAATCGGGAAATTCGGAACATTTATAAATCACCACAATGACGAACTGGGAATACCCGGAACAAACAAAACAGAAATTGCTGATTATGACAATGATAAAGAGCAAACAGCAAAAACACCAAATCAGAATATGAAAACAAGAAAACAGGTATATGAATTAAATTATGAAAAAAAACTCTCGGATGAAACAAAATTGCAATCCAAAATTTACTTTCAGCAGAAATATTTTCGTCTTAGAGACCCCGATAGCCCCCAAAAAGATGATATTGGCATCTCAGATACTCTCGGAGGAACTATACAAGCCGACACACTACATAATATAACTGCCGGAGTTGAAGGAAAGCATGACATCTGCAATAAAAAAAACGAATTTACTAAAACAACAGTTATTGATAAATGGGCTGATACTTCTGCTATCTTTATCCAAAAAACATTTAACCTTGAACGTCTAACAGCAACTGCTGGTACAAGATATGATTACAACAATGTTTTCGGCGGACAGTTGAATCCGAGAGTTGTCAATATCTACAAACTCAGTGATAATTTCAAACTCTCTTCAACTGTCGGGCGGGCGTTTCGTGCACCGACATTTGATGATTTATACGCAGATGTTCCCGGTATGGGTGTAGGTAATCCGGAACTCAAACCTGAAAAATCTATCGGGACCGATTTCGGTATGGAGTATAAACTAAAAGAAATTTTAGTTTCAAAGATAATACTGTTTTACAGCGATATAAAAAATTTTATTCAGTGGGCAAAAATTAGCCCGACAAGTTCAATTTATACACCTTCAAATGTTGGTAAAGTATTTTCAAGAGGAGTTGAATTTGAGATAGAAAATAGTAGTATAAAAAACATAACACAAAATTTAAATTATACTTTTCTTGAAAGCATGGGTAAAGAAACTGGAACCTATAAAACATTACAGTACACTCCAAAACATCGTCTGAATTACGGACTGAATTATTCGGCACCGTTAGAAATCAAAACAAAACTTGGAGTTGAATATACACACAAACAAATATGGGAAGATTGGAAAGAGCATAAAATTCCCGGTTATACTCTTGCGAATTTAAGGGTAAGCAGAAAAATTCTTCAGTCAGAAGTATTTTTCAGTGTTGAAAATATTTTTGACAGAAGATATGTCTCCCGTGAAAATTATCCGCTTCCCGGAAGAACATATTCCGCCGGTATAAATCTGTACCTGTGGGATTGACACAAATGTATGTGTAGTGCGACCATTTATGGTCGCTTTTGGCGAGGATAAATCCTCGCACTACATGTCAAAAAGTAGCCGACCATTAAGAGTCGGCTACTTTTTTTTTCTTGATTTTTTTTCAAAAAAAACTATACTATCCTGTATGTTAAAAAATGTTAAACCGGAAATTGCTTACCGGCTGATAAATCACGGACCCGTTGTTTTAATTACAACTGCTGATAAAACCGGCAAACCGAATGTAATGACCCTCGCATGGCTTACCGTTGTCAATTCCGAGCCGCCGCTTATAGCAATAGCAATGGGTGAACAGGCATATTCTCAAAAGTTAATCAAACAAACAAAAGAATTTGTTATAAATATACCCGACAAAAAACTTATAAAAAATGTTTTGTATTGCGGTTCTGTGTCCGGTAAAAATACTGACAAGTTTAAAAATGCAAATTTCACAGCAACCCCATCTAAAAAAATCAGTCCTCCCAAAATAAAAGAATGTTTCGCCCATATAGAATGCAAAGTAATCAATCAATACAAATACATTGATGTTACACTTTTTATCTCAAAAATCGTTTATGCGGATGCTGACGACAAACTTTTTGATGAATATATTAAGACGGATAAAATAAAAACAATTCACCATCTCGGAGGTGGCTGGTTTGCAGAAACAGGTAAGAGATTCAAACCATAAATTAGAAAAATTAAGAAAGATTTTGAAAAATTACAAGAATGTCCTAATTGCTTATTCTGGTGGTGTTGATTCAACATTTTTGTTGAAAGTTGCAGTTGATATATTGGGCAAGAAAAATGTTATAGCCGCCACCGCGATTTCTCAGACATATCCTAAAGATGATTTATCCTGTGCAAAAAAAAATATTAAACAATTCGGCATTAAACAGCTTTTCCTGAAAACCGGCGAAATGAGCAACAAAAACTTCGTACGCAATATACCGGACAGATGTTACTGGTGTAAAAACGAACTTTTCGGACGGCTGGCGGAACTCGCAAAAAAATACAAAATAAAAATCATCTGCGACGGGACTAATTATTCCGATAGAGATGATTACCGCCCCGGAATGAAAGCGGCCGAAAAATGGAACGTCAAACATCCGCTTTTGGAATCCGAACTTTCTAAAAATGACATAAGATTGCTTTCAAAAAAAATGAAACTTCCAACATGGAATAAAGAGGCATCGCCCTGCCTAGCATCAAGATTTCCTTACTGGTACAAAATTACACCGGAGAAATTAAAAAAAATAAGCGATGCGGAAAATGAATTAAAGAAACTGCAATTAACAAATCTCCGTCTACGGGATTATCAGGATACCGCGAGAATAGAAATTGATAAAAACCAGTTGAACCGAATATTCAAAAACGATATGCATAAAAAAATAGTTGCAATCCTTTCAAAATATAACTACGCATATATTACGCTTGATTTGGAGGGCTACAGAACAGGAAGTTTAAATAAAATAATAAAAAAACCTTGACAAACTTTATAAAATTTTATATTCTATCTGACAAACAAGATAAGCCACAGAATGTCACAGAATTTCACTGAAATTATTTCTGTGTTTTTTCTGTGTGATTCTGTGGCGCTTTTGAAATTCCGATGCTCTAAAACATATGAAAACAAAGCAAGACGCAGCACCATTGTTTGAAGCGGTCTATAACCACGCTAAAAAGCGGATGGTTTCTTTTCATACGCCAGGTCACAAAAACGGAAGAAGCATAGATAAAAAACTTTTATCATTTACCGGAAAAAATGTATATTATTTTGATGTAACCGTTTTTCCTGATGTTGATTCATTGCACGACCCGACAAAATGCATAAAACAGGCGCAGGAACTGATGGCAAAAGCATATGGGGTTGAGCAGTCATTGTTCCTTGTTAACGGTTCCTCGTCCGGCAATCAGGCGATGTTTTTATCCGCATGTAAACCCGGTGATTCCATAATTCTTTCAAGAAATATTCATAAGTCCGTTTTGGGCGGAATAATTTTAGCGGGACTTTGGCCGATATGGTTACAGCCTAAAATAGACCAGAATCTTGACATAATTCTTGATGCGGAACCCGACCAGATAGCAGAAGCAATCAAAAAATTTCCCGAAGCGAAAGCGGTATTTATCACAAGTCCGACCTATAACGGAGTAACGAGCGACCTTCTTGAAATCGCAAATATCTGTCACAAAAACAATAAACTTCTTTTGGTTGATGAGGCGCACGGACCGCATCTGAGATTTCATCGTGACTTTCCTATCTCCGCTGTTGAAGCGGATGCCGATATGGTTGTTCAGTCGGTACATAAGATTTTATCGGCGCTTTCACAGGGCTCCGTTCTTCATATCAATTCCGACAGGATAGATTTCAACCGCGTCAAAAAAGTTGTATCAATGTTGCAGACGACCAGCCCTAACTATCTTACCTTATCGTCAATTGATTTAGCGAGAAGACAGGCGGTGCTTCACGGTGAAAAACTTTTGGGGGAAATAATAGACGCTGCGGAATACGGCAGAAAAAAAATAAACCGCCTCAAAAATTTTTTCTGTTTCACGCGAGAGGATATTCGTTCGCGGGGCTATGACCTTGATGTCACAAAACTTACCGTGAATGTTACGAAAACCGGATTGTCGGGATTGGAAATAGAGGATTTACTCAACGAACAATATAATATACAGGTTGACTGCGCCGACCTTTTTAATCTTATTGCAATTATGGGAATCGGTTCCGCAAAAGCGGATGTTCAAAAATTAGTAAACGCGCTGGAGGATATAGATATCAAATATCACGGCAGCGAGAAAAACTGGAATCTGAACCTGCCGTCATTGACAACCGAAATGGTAATGACTCCCCGGGATGTTTTCTTTCAGAAGAACTCAAAGCGGGTTCCGTTAAATAAGGCAGCGGGTCATATATCCGCCCAGACGCTGACACCCTATCCTCCCGGAATTCCCATTCTTATTCCAGGAGAAAGAATAACAAAAGAAATTTGCGATTATCTTTTTGAACTTTCGTCAAAGGATATAAGAATCAGCGGACAGGAAACGGATACATTAAAAACGGTAAAAGTCGTTAAGTAAAAGAACACGGAACAGAAGCGGAACAAGACACGGAACAGACACTGAATAATTCCGTGCCAGTTCCGTGTAGAGTTCTGTGTCAGTTCTGTGGTTTTTATGGGGGGAAAAATGAATGTCAAGGACTTAAATGAACTGAAAAAAATTCTCATTGCGAAAAAAAACGATTTACTAAAAACGGTGAAAGACAAGCAACAAAAGGACTTGCAGGAACCTAATGTCGGCGACGAAGTTGATGCGGCAGGCGACAGCGAGGAAAAGGAACTTATATTCGGATTGAGCGACAACGAAAAAGTAATGCTTAATTCAATCGATGCGGCACTAAAAAAAATTGAAGCGGGCAAATACGGACTTTGTGAAAATTGTTCGGCAAAAATTCCGCCGGAGCGACTTAAAGCAATGCCATATGCACGGTACTGCATGAATTGTCAGCCGAAGTTTGACAAGAAAACCTTGTAACCACAGATAACACAGATTTTCACAGATGACAACAAAGTTGTCATTGCGAGGTCTCCGAAGGAGACCGTGGCAATCCCATCATTAAAACCGAGATTGCTTCGTTTCACCCGCAATGACATTTCTGCGTCCATCTGTGGTTTAATAAAAAAAACTATTGCTTATGACGGCAAATAACATTCTTCTTGTTATCTATTTCATATCTTTATCCGGACTAATAATTTTTGGAAGCCATAGATATTTTCTCATATATTTTTACAAAAAATATAAAAAGGCAACGCCCGAAACAAAACCACTGGTTAACCCCTATCCCGCCGTGACCGTGCAACTTCCTGTTTTTAATGAACTGAATGTCGTCGCTCGTTTAATAGAAAATATTGTAAAGTTGGATTACCCGAAAGACAAACTGGAAATTCAGGTTCTTGATGACTCTACTGACGAAACACAAAAAATCGCAAAAGAAACCGTAAATAAATTCAAAAAAGAAAATTTCAACATTTTTTATATTCACAGGAATAACAGAACCGGTTTTAAGGCGGGGGCATTGCAAAACGGGATGGCAAAAGCAACCGGAGAATTCATAGCTATCTTTGACGCCGATTTTGTTCCGAGACCGGATTTTCTGAAAAAACTTATGCCTTATTTTAACGAAGAGTCTATAGGAATGGTTCAGGCGAGATGGGGACATTCAAACAGAAAATATTCACTTTTGACGAAAATACAAGCGATAATTTTAGACGGACATTTTTTAATTGAACATACCGCAAGAAACCGCTCGGGAAGATTTTTTAATTTTAACGGCACCGCCGGGATATGGCGGAAAAAAACAATAGAGGCATCCGGCGGGTGGCAGGGAGATACTCTCACCGAAGACATGGATTTATCTTACAGGGCGCAGATTAAGGGTTGGAAATTTATTTTTGTTCCTGATGTCGTAATCCCGGCAGAACTGCCGATTGATGTCAACGCTTTCAAAACCCAGCAGGGAAGATGGGCAAAAGGAACGATACAGGTAGCAAAAAAACTGCTCGGCAAAATACTAAAAAGCGACACACCCTTAAAAGTTAAACTTGAAGCATTATTTCATCTGTCAAGCAATTTCTCTTATTTGTTTCTTACGGCTGTTTCGCTGGTACTTCTTCCGGCAATTCTGGTCCGACTGAACACAAATAATACAAATCTTTTTATGATTGACGTTCCTGTATTTTTACTCGGGACATTTTCAATCGCATATTTTTATTACACATCGCAGAAAGAACTCGGATACAGTTTTTGGGACTCCGTAAAATATATTCCGTTTCTGATGTCGGCCGGAATCGGTCTTGCTATAAATAATTCCAAATGCGTGTTAGAAGGAATTTACGGATACGACTCCGAATTTGTGAGAACTCCGAAATACGGTATGACCGGTAAAACCGCAAGACAGAATGCCAAAAAATATAAATCCAAAAAAAATCTGATTCTTTATCTGGAACTTTTTATGGCGATATATTTCACCGTTTTACTTTATCTCACGATAAGAGCACGGCTATATTTTCTTACACCCTTAATTCTGCTTTTCCAGTTCGGTTTTATGTATTTTTCCGTATCATCACTTTTACTATCCTTCAGGCAAAAATAATTTATTAAAAAATTACTTGACAAACTGTATCAAATATGATACACTAATATCGGAGGTGATTAAATATGGGTAATCAAAGAACTCTTGTAATGCTTGAACCACCCGTTAGAAAGATGGTAAAAGAAATCGCTAAAGAGGAAGGGGTTTCTATTTCCTATATTTGCCGTGATTTGATTCATAAAGCACTGGAAATAATGGAAGACAGATATTTTGACAAATTAGCTTCTGAGAGAGAAAAGAATTTCAACTGGAAAAAGAATGGATTAACTCACGAACAGGTCTGGGAAAAAAAACGCAAGTGAAACTAATATACCATCCAAAAGTATTAAAAGAAGACATCCCACAACTAACTCCTGAAATTGCAGAAAGAATACTTAATGCTATTGAAAATAAACTAATGGTTGACCCGATAAAATTTGGTTTTTTTCTTCATGGAAGTTTACATGGTTATAAAAAACTCCGTGTGGGTGACTGGAGAATAATTTATCAAGTAGTCGATATTGAAGTAAGAATTATTGCTATCGGTCAACGTAAAGATATGATGATATACAAAACAGTCATTAAACGCATTTAATACATACTCACTTACACTACAAAAATGTTCAAAAATAAGAAATGTAGTGTAAATCAAAAATATGCAATTTTTTATCCGGATTTAAGGATGACCGTATAACTCATATGATAAAAGCAGCAAAACAAATAATCAAAAGTGGATGGAAGTTTATCTTGCTTATATCTTGTAGCACGTTTATATTCTTAAGTGGGAATATGTTGGTCAAAATAATAATTGTTATTGTGACAATAATATCGTTTTTCTTCATAATACGCGGTTATATTTTGACTGAAAAAAAACATAGAATCTGGACAGTTCTTTCGTATTTTTATAAACAAGAACTTATATTTAAAGGGTTAATTACAAATTATAAAGAAGAATTGACCATAGAAGATGTATATTTGGACAAAGATATTCCAATTGAAATTCACAAAGATATTTTAAGAAATATTATAAGAAAATTACCTGACTATGCTGACTTAAAAACAGAATATTTAGAAGATATTGTGCAAAGACAATTTAACTTAGAGCAACTTGCAGAATTTATAGTTAAAATTCCGAGTAGGATATTTTGGAAAAAAGATTCTTTTATTAAATAAATATGATAAAAGGAACATTTGAAGAAAAGTTAATATGCGATTTTACCTAAAAACATTTGGATGTCAGATGAATGTTGCCGATTCGGATTTTATGTCCGAAAAACTGATTAATACGGGTTATGAAAAACGCAACGATATAAGCAAAGCCGACATAATTATTGCCAACACCTGCACGGTTAGGCAACATGCCGAAGAGAGAGCGTTCAGTTTTATCGGAGAATTGAAACAATTAAAAATTAAAAATGCAAAGTTAAAAATCTTTGTGACAGGTTGCGTTGCTTCACGGCTGAAAGAAAAACTTAAAAAAAAGTTCCCCTACATTGATAAAATCATTCTTGCAACGGAAATAGAAAATTTTTCTGAAATAGTAAAGGATGCAATTGACATAACACCGGAAAAACCAAAAACCAAACCTCCGACTGAAGTCGGAGGTTACAAAAACTTAGGAACGGAATTCATAACCATAACAAAAGGCTGTTCCAATTTCTGCTCTTATTGTGTAGTGCCGTTGGTGCGAGGACCTGAAATATCAAGACCTAAAAAGGACATACTTGCCGATGTAAAAAAACTTATTTCACAGGGCAGAAGCGAGATAACCCTACTCGGGCAAAATGTAAATAGTTATAAATCCGGTAAGTTTGATTTTTCCGATTTGATGATTGAACTTAATAAAATTCCTCAATTAAAAAAAATTGGTTTTATGACCAGCCATCCGAAAGATATGTCCGACAAAATCATCAACACAATCGCTTCGTGTAAAAAGGTCACACGACAGATTCATCTTCCGGTGCAGTCCGGTTCAAATAAAATTCTCAAACTTATGAACAGGAAATATACCAGAGAAAAATATCTGAAAATTATTAAAAAACTTAAGAATAGAATACCGGGCGTTGCCGTTACAACCGACATAATTGTCGGCTTTCCCACTGAGACAGAAAAAGATTTTCAGCAAACACTGGACATCATAAAAAAAGCCGGTTTCACAAAGGCATTCAATTTTAAGTATTCACCGAGAGAAAATACGGAAGCATTTAATATGAAAGACGATGTGCCGATGTCAGTTAAAAAAGAAAGACTTGCAAGATTAAACACAATTTTTTATAATAAAACAAGTTAGGACAACAACTTTTAACCACAGATTACACAGATTAACACAGATTAAATCTTATGTCAAAACTCACGCCTTTAATGAATCAGTACCAGCAGATAAAAAACAAACATAAAGAATCAATTTTATTTTTCCGGCTCGGCGATTTTTACGAAATGTTTGACGACGATGCGAAAACGGCCTCAAAGGTTTTACGGCTAACGCTTACATCTCGTCAGAATGTGCCGATGTGCGGCGTGCCTTATCACTCCTATAAATACTATGTCGCCCGACTGATAAAAGAAGGTTTCACTGTGGCAATATGCGAACAGATGGAAGACCCGTCAAAGTCAAAAGGACTTGTAAAAAGAGAGGTTATCAGGGTTATCACATCGGGCACTGTTCTGGAAGAAAATCTTCTTGAAGCAAAAATAAATAATTTTTTGTGCGCGATTTACCCCGTTAGAAGTGGCACATCGTGCTACGATATTTCTAACGGGGTTTACCCTTCTGAAAAAAGTTTTGCAGTTGCCTTTATTGATGTTTCAACCGGCGATTTTTACAACCTGTCAATCTCCGACGACCAACACTATAGAAAATTAAATATGTATCTTGCGAAATACACTCCTTCTGAAATAATTCTTCCAAAATCCGAGCAGGAAAATACAAATCTTATAAAAATAATAAAAAAAGAAAAAACGGTTTTAACTTTTATGGACGATATAAACTTTTCTCCGGAAATTGCCGGAGATACTTTATTAAAGTTTAAAATCACAGATGCGGAAAATGACCGAAGCGACCACAGGGAGTCCCCACGGGAGGAATCCCTGTGGGATAAAAATATCAAAATTGTTTGTTCTGCGGTTATTTCTTACATAGAAAAAACGCAGCCGGATGTGTTAACTAATGTAAAGAAAATCAGGAAAATTACCGACAATGATTTTATGTCCCTGGATGAATTGGTAATAAAAAATCTTGAACTTGTAGGGGGAATTTCATCTGGTAACAGAACCGGTTCGCTTTTTGAAATAATGGACAAAACGGTTACAGCAATGGGTGCGCGCCTTTTAAGAAAGTCAATTCTGGAGCCGCTATTGGATATAAAAAATGTATCCTTCAGACAGGATGCAGTTGAGTTTTTTATCACAAACGGACTTTTGCGTTTGGAAATACGGGAGATATTAAAAAACTGCCAGGATATAGAAAGGTTGCTTTCAAGAATTTCCGCACAGACGGCAAACGGCAGGGATTTGGTTGCACTTAAAAAAAGTTTAATGGTGATACCTCTGATAAAAAATAAAATCTCGGAAGCGATTAAATCATCTGATTTTTTAGGCAGTTCGGAAATTATAAAAAATTATTTTTCCGACTTAAAAACGGTGGATGGTGTTGTAAGCACTATTGAAAAATCAATAGTGAACGAACCGCCGGCAACCGTTAAAGAAGGCGGACTTATAAAAGCCGGATACAACGGCGACCTTGACGAATTAAAATTTATCTCTAAAAATGCAAAGGACTGGATTGCAAAATTTGAGTCGGAGGAAAAACAAAGAACACAGATACAGTCACTGAAAGTGAGGTTCAATTCCGTCTTTGGATATTTTATTGAAATTACGAAAGCCAACCTTGATAAGACGCCGCAGGATTATATAAGAAAACAGACCATCGCAAACGGGGAAAGGTTTATTACCGAAGCCCTTAAACAAAAAGAATCCATGATTTTTGGGGCGGAAGAAAAAATATCCGCACTTGAATATGAGATATTCCTGAAAATCCGCCAAGAAATTATGCGGGATATTGAAATAATACAGACCAATGCAAAAGCAATCTCAGGTATTGATATGTTTTCGTCACTGGCGGAACTTGCATCCGAAAACAGATACATAAGACCGAGTGTAAATTCCTCTTCAATTATAAAAATTACCGATGGACGGCATCCTGTTATAGAAAAAATTTTGGGCGGACAATTCGTACCGAATGATATTTTACTTGATAACGAAAAAAGAATCGCTATAATCACCGGACCGAATATGTCGGGCAAGTCAACTTATTTACGACAGACGGCACTTATTATTATTATGGCGCAGATGGGAAGTTTTGTGCCGGCAAAGGAAGCGGAAATAGGAATTGTTGATGCGATATTTACTAGAATAGGGGCTTCTGACCGTCTGACACAAGGCGAATCAACATTTATGGTTGAGATGAAAGAGGTTTCAAACATTTTAGATAATGCAACAAAAAAAAGTTTTATTCTTTTGGATGAGGTCGGGAGGGGAACTTCCACTTTTGACGGACTTTCCATCGCATGGGCGACGATTGAATATTTGAAACCTCTCGGCGCCAAAGTACTTTTTGCAACACACTATTTTGAATTGACGGAACTTGCCGATATTCATGGTGAAATAATCAATTTAAGCGTGGCGGTTAAAGAATGGAAAGAGGATGTTCTTTTTCTTCACAAAATTATTGATGGCTCTGCCGATAAATCTTACGGAATACATGTAGCAAAAATAGCGGGACTGCCGAAAAAAGTAATTGACAGGTCGGAAGAACTTCTTGCCTTTTTTGAGAAAAATTACAATAAGAAAAATTCCCGACAGCAGGAACTTTTTATTCCGCCGGATGAAAAAATTCTTACAAAATCACCCATACTTGATGAAATTGAAAAAACCAATCCGGATGAGTTGAAACCATTAGATGCACTAAAGAAAATTTACGAATGGAAAAAAAAATTGTAGCCCCTGACTTTAGTCAGGGGTGAGGTCGCCAAAAGCGACCGAATGGAGAATAAGTGAACGACGCTGAAAAAAGAAAATCCAAAAGATTCCCAGTTCTATATCATCTGATAAAACCTGTTTTAATGCGCATTCGGGGTTCAAAAACCGGAATATCAAGTCCTGCAATTATGGTAAATCTTTCGGCAGGCGGAATGGCGCTTTTAACTTTTTCGCCGCTGACCGTCGGTAAAAATATTTTAATTTCTTTTGACTTAAAAGACCTGAAAATTGACAATGTTAAAAGTAATATCGTAAGAGTAGAAAACAAAGAGGGTTCCTATATTTTAGGTGTTCAGTTTTTGAATCTTAAAAAAGAACTTGCTGATGTGATAAATAAAATGGCTGATAATTTTGACTCCTGCGAAACAAGAATTCTTCTCGGTGAAAAACCGATTTGTAGATATGGATGCAGTTATTTTGAGCACTGTCAGAGAATTGCAAAAGGACATTATTGAAGAGCACGGAACTGACTCGGAACTCACACACAGAACTGAAGCAGAACTTTCCGTGTCCATTCCGTGTCTTGTTCTGTGTCTGTTCCGTGATTAGTATGAAGATAAAAGTTCTCTCGTTAGATTTGATAAACAAAATTGCCGCAGGCGAAGTAATTGAAAGACCCGCTTCCGTCGTAAAAGAACTTGTTGAAAACTCTCTGGATGCCGGCGCAAAAAACATAGCGGTTAAAATAAAAAACAGCGGCAGGGAACTCATATCCGTTTCGGATGACGGCTGTGGAATGTCAAAAGAAGATGCAGTGTTGTCTATTGAAAGACACTCAACAAGCAAAATTTCCGACATAACGGATTTGGATAAAATCCATACTATGGGTTTCAGAGGCGAAGCATTGCCTTCAATAGCATCTGTTTCTACAATGTTAATCACCACAAAACCGCCGGATACAAAAACGGGTTTTTTGCTGGAAATTAAAGACGGCAAATTAGCAAATTTGCAGGACAAAGGTTGTCCCGGCGGAACAACGGTTGAGGTAAAAAATATTTTTCAGAATATTCCCGCACGGCTGAAATTTCTTAAATCTGACAACACCGAAAAAAATAAAATAATTTCTATTTTAACGGATTATGCGGCGGTTAATTTTAATATCGCATTTTCTTTAACATCTGACGGTAAAGAACTTTTTTCTTATTCTCCGGCAACCAACTTAAAAATCCGCATAGCGCAAATTTTCGGCAATGTTTTCCTTACTGAACTTATTAAACTGAACCTGCAACATGAAAAAATCTCAATTTACGGTTTTATAAGCAAATCCGAAATAAAATTTTTAAGCAGAAACAGAATTTTCATCTCGGTTAATAAAAGACCTATAAACTCCAGAATGATTCTAAGTGCCGTTAAAAATGGTTATAGCGAATTTTTGAATGGAAATGAAAATCCTGCGGTTTTTTTAGCGTTTGAAATCAAACCTGATATAATTGATGTAAACGTTCATCCGACGAAAAGGGAAATTAAATTTAAGGACGAGGGAGCGATTTACTCTTTGATTTATCAGACAATACGGAATCACATTGTTACAAAAGAAACGATACCTGAAATTTCATATACGCCGTATCAAAAATCGGATGAACGCATTTCAACGCAACCGACTGAATATATCGCAAAAGAAAAACAATCTCAATTTATAGAAAAAAAACCGGCATTGCGGCACATCGGAAGAATTTTTGAATTATACATACTGGCAAAGGATTATGAAAATCTTTTTATTGTTGACCAGCACGCCGCACAGGAAAAAATTCTTTATGAAAAATTTAAGAAAAGCATTGATAAAAAAAATCTGCCCGTGCAAAATTTACTTATACCCTTAAATATTGAAATGTCACCCAAAGAGTTTGATATACTTTCCACATTAAAAGACCGTTTGGAAAAAATCGGTTTTATCATTGAAGAATTTGGCAAAAATTCATATGCTGTTAAATCGGTTCCGGCCATTATCGGCGAGACCGTCGTTATCGCAGATATAATCAACGAAATAATAAGGAAGAAAAAAGTCGGAGAAATAAGCGAGACATCAAACACGCTGCTTGACGATATAATAAAAACCGCCTGCAAAACCGCCATAAAATCGGGCGACAAACTGTCGGATGCGGAGGCAATAAAACTTTTGGAAGAATTATTTGCATTGGAAAATCCCTACACCTGCCCTCACGGAAGACCGACAATTATCAAAATCGCAAAAGAGGAACTTGACAGAAAGTTTTTAAGGAAGTAAAAAGTAATTGACAAAACTTTTTTTAATTACCTCCCTAATATTCATATTACCTGTGGCAAATACTTGTGCTGTGGAACCGCGTTTTTCTTCTCAAAAGATAACAAACCAAAAAAATTTCAGTATAGATATTTCAGAATTGCTTTCTTTTTATGAAACCCTTGCGGCAGATGAAAAAAACGAACAACTGTTAGATTGGGCATTATACGGATTGGTGTCGCAATTGAACATTCCGTCGGATAAAGCATCCGATATTCTGCAAAATGACCTACCGATGAGATACCCGTACTTAAAGAGTAGTATTGAAAAAGAAATTTCACCGGGCAGGATAAAGTATATTGACGGTAACGACTGTATAGTTATCGTGCAGCGTGGCAAATCCGATGAGAAATCGCTTGTCGGAAACATCATAGATAAAAAATTTGCTGAAACAAACTCGGTCCCAAAATCCGTCCATATATTTGAATACTCCGTTGATTTTTCTTCAGGTTTATTGAATATTTTTTATATTAAAACGGTTTCTGACAAGCGGATATTTTCTGACGAATACAATTATTTTGAAAAAGAAATAAAGACGCTTGATGATTTTAAGGATTTTGCCGAAGGTAAAACAGATGACATTACAAAAGTACAGTGGAAAGAAAAGAGTGTTGTTTTCGGTGGCCGGAAATACTCCGACAACAGCGACCGCTCGCTGTTTTTAGAGGATATAGCAGCTTTATATCAGGCATACAATATGCCATTTGGCAAAGAAAAAGAAAAACAATACAGAAATGATTATGAAAATTTTATAAATCAAAAGTACGAAGAACTTATCAGAAATGATAAAAAATTAAGAAAGGCGATATCATCAGGTACCGTCGCAAAATCACAAGTATTAGATGACATTCGCAAGAAAATACCATATATAAAACCGTCGGAACAGGAAGCCCATATTGGTTTTTCGCTGGACACGGGGATTAATTATGCCGGCATATCGGATGATTTATTGAGGGTCTCAAAAAAGGATGTGCAGTTTGTTAATCCGCAGGATAAAGAACTAAACGCTTTGATAGATTCTTTTACCGATAAGATTATTTCTTCTGCCGAAAAAATAAAAAAGCAGTTTGCTCTTGAGCCGTTTTTGATTATGCGCAGAAAATTTGCCAGTTCCAAAGAACCCGGCGGGCACCGTTTTGACGACCTGCTTCAACATATTGAAATGAAAAATTCCTATCAATATGCCCGTTACGACGGATTGCTTCAGGGTAGCCCGACGGGAATGATACTGTTTTACACCGACTTAACCGCGAAACTATGGGCGCTTGATTACAAAGAACTGGCTCCGAAAAATTACATCACCGGGTTTAGAACTATGTCGGAAATAAAAGTTCCAAAACTTTACTGGGCTGATTTTGTAAAACTTTCCAAGACACGTCTGTGGTTTGGCTTAAGACAGGAGGGTTTTGAGATTTACGGCAACAAACTGTTATTCGCTCCGACGGCAACGCGGGTTTACGCGGCTTCGTCAAATCCGCTTTTCCCAGGGAAAGAAACAAAACCGAACTTTCAGAGCGCCGAATTCCTCGGCTGGTGGGATATGCATTATCCGAAAGTTGCGGAATACGAACCTCAATACCACAAACTCAATCAGATACAAAAATGGGGATGCATTTTCACCGTGTTGAAAGAGGAAAATTCGCGCCTATTGGATTTCCTGTTTGAGGTACCGGTTACACGGAATCTGAATTTTGAAACATGGTATAAAAATACTGATAGCATAAAAATCAAAACGGACATTCCTTTTGAAGACAGAAATCGGCATAACAAAAAAACGGAGTGTTTGGAGCTGCTGTCTTCCCGTGATTATCCTCTTATGGGACAGCGTTTCTTTTTGTATGGCGGGGTTTCGCTTGCATCAAGAAAAGATATAATCGGCAAACTTTCCAAAAAACAAACATCATACAAAACAGCAAAAAATAAGACAAAAAAACTGGTTGAAAAGCCGGCATCGGCACAAAAGATTACATCGGCGGATGTTTCTAAAATCAAACAATCCGGTAGAGTCGCTGCTAATCAGAGAAAATTGGAATTAAACTACAAATTTGAGAATTTGAATTACGGTAATTTCTCCGCCGAAAAACGGAATAACGAAGTTAAACTGAAATGGGAAAAAGGAACATACATAATACTCAACGATATTGTCAATACGCTTGTTTCAATTCAGGAAAAAAGACAGCCGGGCTACAAAGATGAAAATATTTTCGGCTCGTTATCAAACATAGAAAAAATTATCCGGCTGGAACAATGGGCAAAATACCTGATTAAAAGCAAGGACATAAAAAACAGTTGGATATACCTGAAAATGAATGAACCGGAGAAAAAATTCAGATGTATTGTTGAGGCGGCGGCGACAGAACAGGACTCGGATATATTTTACGCTTATCTGCTTACCGACGACCAAAAAAATAAATTGGTTTCCGATAAGAGGAAAATTGACGTCATTTTCAGCAAATAAAAATAATAATCACAACCTGACCTGAAAATATCAAATGAATAAAGGCATCTCGGCGGTTTTTTAATACCTTGACTTTTAATCCCAAAACAAAAAGTTTTAATAATCAATTTTTTACTTGCCCTGTTAGAAAAATAGCAGTATCGCTACCTCAACAAAAAAATTTTAGAAAATTTCTAACAGGACTTGACAATAATTTTTCTTTTTTGTATAATTACTAAAAGATGGTAAAAGAAGGTGCTAATTCGGTAAAAAAACACACTGAACGGACACGGAACAAAACACGGAACAGACACAGAAAGTTCTGCTTCAGTTCTGTGTATAAGTTCCGAGTCAGTTCCGTGTAAGGAGCAAAGCGACTATGCACTTAAAAACAATTGAAATCGGCGGATTCAAATCATTTGCGGACAGAACTGTTCTCAATTTCGGAGAAGGTATTACTGCAATTGTAGGCCCTAATGGATGCGGAAAAACAAACATTACGGACGCGATAAAATGGGTTCTTGGCGAGCAGTCGGCGAAATCGCTTCGCGGAACAAAAATGGAAGATATTATTTTCAGCGGAACATCGGAAAGAAAACAAACCTCCGTTTCAGAAATAACCTTAACTTTTGACAATTCAAAAAATGTGCTTCCTATTGATTACTCGGAAGTATCTGTTACTCGCCGGCTTTTCAGGACCGGTGAATCGGAATATCAGTTAAATAAAACCCCTGTCCGTCTGAGAGACATAAAAGATTTATTTTTGGATACGGGAATCGGAACGGAATCATATTCAATAATGGAGCAGGGAAAAATTGATTTTATTCTGCAATCAAAACCTGCGGAAAGAAGATATATTTTTGAAGAAGTGGCGGGAGTCGCAAAATACAAATCAAAACGGGAAGAGGCATTAAGAAAACTTGAAAAGGTTTCACAGGATATGCTGCGACTGAACGATATACTTTCGGAACTTGAAAGCCAGAAAAGCAAACTTGACACACAGGCAAGAAAGGCGAGGCAGTACCAGAAATATCTTGACGAACTGAAAAATTACGAGGTCAACTCTCTCGTCCAAAAATACCAACAAGTTAAAGAAACCAACTCGGTAAAATTAAAAGAACTTGCCGCGATAAATGAAAAACTTTCAAATGTCTCAATTGAGATAGATAAACTGGATGCAAAATATTCGGAGTTAAAAATTACGCTGACGGCAAAAGAGGATGAACTTATATCAAAACGCACCGAGGCAAATAAAATCGACTCATCCATCGCGATATTAAACGAGCGAATACATGCCTCCGAAACCGCTAAAAAGGAAAATCTTGCCAGAGTTAATGAATCCCAACAGGAAATCGCGCAGGGACAAACAGACCTGAATAATCATTCAATGGAATTAGCCGCTGCCAAAAAAGAACTTGAGGAGGCAGAGATTGTCGTTTCATCCGCGAAGGAAATACTTGCCGAAAAAAGCGAACGGAAAAATAAACTAATCTCGGAAATTACAAAAACAAATTCGGATATTGAGAACTTAAGGCAATTAATTTTTAAGTGTGCCACCGAACTGTCAGAACTTCACAACAGAAAAACTTCTGTTGATTCATTCCTGAAAGAAATAAATAGCCGAATGGAAAAACAGAAAATTCAGGAACGGGAGACACTGTCCAAAAAAGATGAGCAGGAAAAAACTGTAAGTGAACTTAAAGAAAAAATTGCTGTTGTAAATTTAACTCTGGAAGAAAAAAAGAAAAAGATTGAAAACCTTTCGGCTAAAATAAATCAACTGCGTGCGGAGATAGAAAAAAACCAGAATGAACTTTTATCAAAAAAAGAATTAGGGGCGCAATTTGCTGCACGGATGGAAGCGATAAGCCACAACTCAAATTACGAATTACATTCCAAAATAAAAGAAACTTTCAATGGGCGGGTTCACGGAACGGTAAGCGATATAATAACTGTCAGCGATGAACATATTTCCGTTGTCCAATCGGCACTCGGCGAGAAAAGCGATTACATTATTGTAGATACCGAAAATACCGCAATTGAAGTAATTAACTGGCTGAAAAATGGAAACTACGGCTGGGCATCATTTTTGATAATGTCCGAAATTGAAAAATTGCAAATTTTAAATTCAAATGTATTTTCCGGCAAAAAAATCTCTGACCTTGTCAACTGCGAACCGAAATTCAGAAAAATTGTTGAGTTTCTGTTAGATGATGCAACGCTAAAAAATGAAAATATTTATAGCAGAGGTTTAATAAGCGGCGGAACTGTCCTTCCGGAAAACCGGTTAAGGGGCTCACTGGAAATATCAGCGGAAATAAACCGCCTTAAAAATGAAACCGCAACAATAAACGGTGAAATCGGCAAATTCACCGAGTCAATAAAAAATTACCAGGAAGAAATTACTTCAACCGGTACAGAATTACATAATGCTACCGTTTCAGTGGAAACTGAAAAAAATGAATTGATGCAGATTATGGCGGAACTCTCGTCGGCAGAAGAGTCATTAAAAACCTCCATTAATTATCTTACAATTTTATCCGCCGAATATGAAAATCTTAACAACCAAAAAATCGAAAAAGAGTCGGAAATCATAGAAATGAACGATAAGATTTCTAAATGTGCCGCGCAGGAAAATTCAGTAAAAACCGGATTTTCTGAACAAACCTCCCTGATAAAAAAACTCCAAGCGGAACGAGAATCACAGGAGCGTGACTTTACAGATATACAAATAGATTTTTCTGTCAAAAGTTCCCAGTTGGAAAATATCAAAGAAAAAATTAAATCTGCTGATAAAAACTATCAACTTACATCGGCAAAAATTGAAAAATCAAAAAAATGGTTAAATGACTCCGCGGAAAAAATCGCGTCGATGGAAAAAATAATATCCGATTCAACCGCTGAAATAAATAAAATCGTTGTTATAAAAGATACTGCAGATGATCTCCTTAAAAATATTGAAAAAGAACGGGATGAAATCAAAAACGCAATTACTGAACTTGAAAATAATTTAAGAACTCACAGGGCGCATCAGAATACCATTCAGGATGAAATCCGAACACTTGAAAGAGCCGTTTCAAGCACATCATCGGACATCAGGCAGATTGAAAACCGTATAAAAGAAGAAAAAGGAATCACAATTGAAGACGCCGTAAATAACTATAATGCCGTGGCAATGGAGCAGGATGAGGTTGAAAAACTGAAAAAGAAAATAGAAACCCTCGGTGCGGTTAATCTTGCGGCGCCGGAAGAATATGAGCAACTTGAACAGCGGTATAATTTTTTAACAAAACAGAAAGAGGATTTAGAAAAAGCAAGGGAGGATCTGCATAACGCGATAAACAAAATCAACATCACCACCCGTCAAAACTTTCAGAAAACATTTACAGTAGTCCGTGAAAATTTTAGGAATATATTTAACCAGTTATTTGAAGGTGGCGAGGCGGATCTGCTTTTAACCGACGAAGGAAATCTTCTTGAAACCGGTATTGACATCATAGCGCAGCCGCCGGGGAAAAAACTTCAGCACATTTCACTTCTTTCTGGCGGAGAAAGAACGCTTACCGCAATAGCAATTCTTTTCGCAATATATCTGGTAAAACCCGCGCCGTTTTGCATACTTGACGAAATTGACGGTCAACTTGACGAGGCAAATGTATTAAGATTTACGAGAATGCTTAAGGAGTTCGCCAAAACATCCCAGTTTTTCGTCATCACCCACAACAAACGCACGATGGAGTCGGCGAATGTTCTCTATGGTGTAACTATGGAAGAACTCGGCATTTCCAAAATCATCTCCGTGCATCTTGAAGGGGAACGGAGAACTACGATTGCGGCTTCATCCTCGCATGACTAATTGAGATAATCAAGATGGAGTCAATAAAAATATTGTCAACACGAATTGATAATATCTCACTTTTTGATGCGTTAACTCTTGTGGGCAGTTATCTCACCGACAATAATCCGCACCAAATAATAACCGCAAATCCTTTAATGATTTTTGAAGCGCACAAAAACGAAAAGTTAAAAAATATTTTTGACACAGCCGCACTTGTTATTCCCGAAAGTGCGGGAGTCCGCTGGGCTGCAAAATTTCTGAGAGTTCCGCTTTCAGAAAAAATTCCAGGAATTGATTTCATGATTTCAATACTTAACTATGCACAGCAAAAAAAACATTCCGTTTTTTTCCTCGGCGCTAAAGAAGAAATTATCAAAAAAGCAACAGATGAAATTAAAAAAAAACTCCCGGAATTAAAAATCGCCGGATTCCATAACGGCTATTTTTTAGGAAACGAACATGCTGTAATTTCACTGATAAAATCGTCCGGGGCGGAAATACTTTTCGCAGGATTAAACACTCCTTTTCAAGAAATATGGCTCAACAAAAATCTTGAAAAATTGGGCGTAAAAATCGCAATGGGTGTCGGTGGAAGTTTTGATGTAATATCTGGTAATTTAAGACGGGCGCCGAAATGGATGATAGGCAGAAATATAGAGTGGGTTTTCCGGGTAGCCCAGCAACCTTGGAGAATTTTAAGAATTATAAAACTTTTTTCTTTTGCATTAAAAATTTTTAAGGAAAAAATACGGTTGATTTGTGTAAAATTTTATGTATAATACTTTTCGTGAAACTCGCCGTTTTTTCCGATATTCATTCAAACATTGAGGCATTAGATTGCGTCCTTAAAAAAATTTCTCTTGAAAATGTTGATGGGCTAATCTGCTGCGGAGATATAATAGGTTATGGTCCTAATCCTAATGAATGCGTTGAAAAAATTAAGTCAATAAAAAACATAAAAATTGTCGCGGGAAATCACGACAAGGCAGCGGTTGGACTTTTTGATATAAATTGGTTTAATGATAATGCAAAGGCAGCGATTTTGTGGACATCATCCGTTTTAACGAAAGAAAATAAAAAGTTTTTGGGTGAACTGCCGGAAAAAATTCAAACTGAAAATTTTACCGTTGTTCACGGAAGTCCGAGAGAATCAATAAATGAATATCTCATAAAACCGTCTGATATGCAAGATAATCTTCAGTTTTTTGAAACACAAATATGCTTTATCGGGCATAGTCATTATCCGTTTGTTTATACGGTTGAAAACGGAATAACGGGTTTATCTACGGATATAACTTTGCAAATAACCTCCAAATCCATAATAAATGTCGGTTCGGTAGGACAACCGCGTGACGGCGACAACCGTGCATGTTTTTTAATTTTGGAAGACAATAAAATTACATTTCATCGTGTTGAATATGATATTGAAAAGGTTCAAACAAAAATGCGTGAAAAGTTTTTACCAGAACCGCTCATAACGAGGTTATCTTATGGAAAATAATAACGCCCCTAAAGGGACTTCCTTCGGGCGCTCTGTGGTTAAAAACTATGTATGATGTAATTATTATAGGCGGCGGGCCGGCTGGATTAACAGCCGGAATTTACACGGCACGGGCACGGCTTAATTGCCTTTTGATTGACAATTATGCAATAAATGGGCAAGCGGTATCATCCGATATTATTGAAAATTATCCGGGATTTCCTGGCGGTATCAGTGGGTTTCAACTTGTCAAGAATTTAAAAGTTCAGGCGGAAAAATTCGGATTAAAAATTATTTTACAAGAGGTTGTTTCCGTTAATTACACCGAAAAAAACATAGAAATTAAAACGGATGAGAAAATATATTCTGCGATTTCTTTAATAATAGCAACCGGAGCAAAACCCAAACAATTAGGTATCCCCGGCGAAAAAGAATTCACAGGCAGAGGTGTTTCTTACTGTGCTACCTGCGATGCAGCGCTTTACAAAAATAAAACGGTTGCGGTAGTCGGCGGAGGGGATACTGCAATTGAAGAAGCGCTTTTTATTACAAAATTTGCAGACAAGGTCTTGGTGGTTCATAGACGCTATAAACTGCGTGCAACAAAAATTTTACAGGAACGGGCGGTTGCAAATAAAAAAATAAATTTCATATGGAATTCACATCTCGTTGAAATTAAAGGCGCTCAAAAAGTTGAAAGTGTCATGGTAGAAAATATTTTAACTTCTGTAAAAACCGAAATAAATGTAAATGGTGTCTTTATGTTTGTCGGCTATACTCCTAATACTGAATATCTTACAAACATATTAAAACTTGATGAAAACGGTTACATAATCACCGACGATGAAATGAAAACTGACAAAGCAGGAGTTTTTGCCGCGGGCGACTGCAGAAAAAAATTATTAAAACAGGTTGTAACCGCCTGTTCCGACGGGGCAATTGCGGCATTTTCAGCGGAAAAATATCTTGACAAATTGAAAAAAATGGAATATACTAAATAATATGCCTATACATTCTTTTATCTGTAAAAAGTGCGGGGCAAGTTTTGAATCGCTTGTAAATGTAACAAGCAATAATGAAAAACTTAAATGTGAAAAATGCGGAGACAACGATATTACCAGAACGTTTTCTACTTTTGCAGTAAGCAGTTCATCCAGCAGTTGCGGCGGAACGTCGAGTAACTCCTGCGATATGGCAAATAATTTTCCCGGTTGCTGTCCCGGATGTAAAATTAAATAATTTTTGGGTTTTGAGGAGGATTATTCATTTATGAAAAAAAAGTTTTATATTCTGTTTATTTTAAAGCATCGGAATTTGAAAAGCGCCACAGAACCACACAGAAGAAACACAGAAAAAACTTCTGTGAAATTCCGTGTAATTCTGTGGCTTATCTTGTCGTTATTATTATCATCAAAAACTTTTGCCCGTGAGGATATGTATACTAAAATGGCAAAAGAGTTCACGGAGTCGGCATCATTATTGCCTCAACCTAAGATAGCCGTAATGCCTTTCGTCTATCTTGACAAAAGAATTTCCGACGGCGGACCTATCGTTTCCGAACGCTTGACAACCCGCATAGTAAAATTAAAAAAATTCCAGGTTATAGAAAGACAACTTCTTGAAAAGGTCTTAGGCGAGCAAAATCTCGGCACAACCGGTATAATTGATGCTGAAAGTACAAAAAAAATCGGAAAGATATTAGGAGTAAGTGCAATTATAACCGGAACTCTTCTGGATGTAGAAAACCAGATGGTGGAAATAAATGCACGACTTATAAATACTGAAACGGCGGAAGTTATCGCCACATCATCGGTTGAAATCAAAAAAATATGGTCGGATGTCCCGACATCGGAAATTAGACAGCCGCAACAACCGACAACAACTTCACCTGCACAACAACAGCCGAGTGCCGGACAACAACCGTCATATTATCAACCTGCATATACTCGAGCAAAAGGAGATTCGTTCTTTGATGTTTTCTTGGGCGGCGGCAGCGGCAAAATGGATCTGAGTTTTAAAAATGACTCAACTCCAATTTATGAATATGAATTGGCTCTTGACATAAATGGCGACGGAACAGTTTACGGCGGGCCTACTTATTATGAAGTAAGTTTCAAAGATCTTGAAACAGCAAATGCCGGCACTCTTTGGGGTTTTAGAGTCGGCGGATTCGGCGCGGGAAAATTAGTGGGCGGTGAATTTGAAATATCCCATTATGCCCAACAAATCACGGCACAAAGAACGACGATAACCTTAAACGGCTACTCAACAAGATCATTTAGTTTTTATGTTGATGATTATTTCAAAGTTAATACCTATCTTATGGCCGGCGATCTGTTGCTGCGGCTTTCAAGTAGAACATTGCAACCATATATCGGGCTCGGAATAGGTATGACCCTGAACAATACAACATCGCCTTACATCTACCAGTTTTACGACACTACATTTAGAAAACCGCTGGACCAATTTAATGTTGGTTTTTTATTCAGAATACCTGTCGGTTTAAGAGTTAAATTAGGCGAATCAACATCCGCATTCTTGGAATATCGTTCAACAGGAAATATATTTACATTTACAAGGGACATTGAGGGTGAAACGGACAGCGTAACCTTGACTACCGGACAGACGATATTCGGAATGGGTTTCGGTTTTTAGATAATTTCAAAGAGGTGAATTCAACCATTAAGTGCAACAGTGCGAATTGAAAACCTCGTTTGGAGTAGAGAACCCGAGACATTTTCTCGGTCTGTTGTTGAGCCAAGATTCGACCTTTGAAATATCAGCATCAGAAATAATATCAAAATTAG
>JACRDL010000037.1 GCA_016218625.1 Elusimicrobiota bacterium | reverse complement strand
TGACGAGTCATTCCCACCGAAAGAAAACACTTGGTGTTCCCACTGCGATTTCAACTCTGATTGTCCTCTGTTTATGAACTTGAAAAAATAATGTGAATGGATATAATTATTAATCTCTGCTTAAAATGTAGGGATTTTTTTTATTTGCATTTTTTATTTTTTTTTGTATAATTATTAAACAGAATTAAGTGGTAAGTGGTAAGAATTAAGAAAAGGCAAAAAAACTTAATCCTTAATCCTTACAACTTATAACTGGGGGATATTTATGCTGAAAACAGGTTCGGAAATTTTTATTGAGTGTTTGTTGAGGGAAAAAGTGGAAGTGCTATTCGGAATACCCGGCGGTTCGGTGCTTCCTATTTTTGACAAAATTTACGATGCACGAGATAAAATCAGATTTGTTTTAACACGCCACGAGCAGGGTGCCGGACATATGGCAGACGGATATGCCCGTTCAACAGGAAAGGTAGGCGTCTGTATCGCAACCAGCGGGCCTGGTGCGGCAAACCTTACAACCGCGCTTGCAACCGCTCATATGGATTCAATTCCGATGGTTGCATTCACGGGTCAAGTTGCAACTTCACTTATCGGAAACGACGCTTTTCAGGAAGCGGATACGACGGGCATAACCCGTTCGGTAACGAAACATAATTTTCTCGTTAAGGATGTTGTGGAACTCGCAAGGACAATCCGCGAGGCATTTTATATCGCAACAACAGGCCGTCCCGGTCCTGTGCTTGTTGATATTCCCGTTGATATTCAGAGGGCTGAATGTGAATTCATCTGGCCCGAAAAAATAGAAATTCGCTCGTACAATCCGGTTTCCGGCGGTCATATCGGACAGATTAAAAAAGCAGCCGATTTGATAAACTCGTCAAAACAGCCGCTTTTATACATCGGTGGAGGGATTATTTCTTCAAATGCCTCGTCGGAGTTATTATCGCTTGCTGAAAAAATTCAGACACCTGTTACGACGACACTTCTGGCAATCGGCGGCTTCCCGCCTAATCATCCTTTGAACATTTTCATGCCGGGTATGCACGGTAATTATGCAGCAAATCTTGCTTTTCAGAATTGCGATTTAATTATTGCAATCGGCGCCCGTTTTGACGACAGGGTGACAGGAAAACTTTCTGCTTTTGCGCCTTCGGCAAAAATTATTCATATTGATATTGACCCTACTTCCATTTCCAAAAATGTGTCGGTTGATGTGCCTGTTGTCGGAGATGCAAAAAAAATTCTTGTGGAACTTATAAAATATGTGAAGAAAAAAAATAACCGCGAGTGGCTTAAAAAAATTTCCGAGTGGCAGAGAGTCAATCCGTTCACATATAAAAAAGACAACAAACTTCGCCCGCAGTTTATTGTTGATAAAATTTCCGAGATAACAAAAGGCGAGGCGATTGTTGTAACGGAAGTAGGACAGAATCAAATGTGGGCGGCGCAGTTTTACAAACCGAAATTTCCGAGACATTTTTTGTCCAGCGGCGGACTCGGAACTATGGGCTACGGCTTTCCCGCTGCCATCGGTGCAAAAATTGCAAATCCCAAAAAGACCGTTATAGATATCGCCGGCGACGGTTCAATTCAGATGAACATACAGGAACTTGCGACCGCCGTCTTAAATAATATCAATGTGAAAATAGTTATACTTAATAATGCATGTCTCGGTATGGTTCGTCAGTGGCAGGAGCTTTTTTACAAGAGGAGATATTCCGCAGTGTGTCTTACGAAGCCCAACGGTTGTCTGCCCTGTGATGCTTCCGCCAAAAGACCGACATGGATGGTGCCTGATTTTGTGAAACTAGCGGAGTCATATGGTGCCGTGGGATTAAGAATTACAAAAAAAGAGGAAGTGGAAAACACGCTTATTAAGGCATTAAAAATAGATAAAACGGTTGTTATGGATTTCATCGTTGAGGAAGAGGAAAATGTGCTTCCTATGGTGCCCGCAGGCAAGGCGCTTGATGAAATAATAACCAGTTTGGCGTAAACTACAATTAAAAATGTAAAATGTAAAATTAAAAATTTATGTAAAAAGTTTTAATAAAAAAGTCCTTAATTTTTCATTTTTAACTTTTAATTTTTAATTACAGTTATTTGGAGGAAAAATGAAACACACGATTTCTGTTTTGGTTGAAAATAAGCCGGGCGTCTTAACAAGAATTTCCACGCTTTTTGCCGCCCGTGGTTACAACATTGATTCGCTTGCCGTCGGCGAAACAGATGACCCGACCGTTTCCAGAATGACCATCGTTGTCGCGGGAGATGAGGCGATTTTGGAGCAGGTTAAGAAACAACTCAACAAACTGATTGATGTAATTAAAGTCAGTGATTTCTTGAATGTTGCGCATGTTGAACGGGATTTGATTTTGATAAAGGTAAGAGCCGACAAATCGGTGAGAAACGAAATTTTGCAGATTGTAGATATTTTCCGCGCGAAAATCGTTGATGTTTCGGCAAACACCGTTATAATTGAGATGACCGGTGACGAGGATAAAATACAGGCACTTATCAATATGTTGAAACCCTTCGGAATAAAAGAAATGGCAAGAACCGGTATTATTGCAATGGCACGCGGCGGATAGAATAGAGCCAATGAAAAATGTAAAATTAAAAGTTAAAAATTACGGTTTAATTTCATTTTATATTTTTAATTTATCATTTTTAATTTTTAATTGTCTCTTTCTCGGGTGTGCTCCAAAAGCAAAATATTTAATTGAAAATTATTCGCCGCCGGAAAAAATTGCGGTTCTGCCTTTTACAAATCAATCGGTAGATTTGGATGCGCCGGTAATAATGAGGTATCTTTTTAATAAAAGATTGTCAGCTGTCGGCTATAATACAATTCCACTTTCCGAAATTGACGAAAAACTTTTAGAGATGGGAATTACCGATGCGGGGCAGCTGCCGACGACAACTCCGAAGGAACTCGGCGAAAAACTTAATGTTGACGGACTTATTTACGGGGATGTAATTGAATTTAAGTATACAACGCTCGGATTTTATTATGCAAGAACTGTTCAGGCGAATTTTAAGTTGTTTGATTCAAAGAATGAAAAACTTTTGTGGGAAGACGAAAGAAAGGTATCAAAAAAAGAATTTGAATTCAGGGAAATAGGAAAAGCGTTTGCATCGCAACTCGCTGAAAAAACACTGGATAAAGCACTGAGGTCGCCGTTGAAAGAAGAATCAAACGGAGTTGTTAATTTGTCAATTATGACACTTCCGAGGAGGTAAGGATGAGACAGATTAAAGGTGAAAGGTTAAAGGTTAAAAGTAGCGGCGGAATTACTATTCCGCTTATTTGTCGCATAGCAATGCGACCGCTACTACTTGCTACTTGCTACTCGCTACTCGCTGCCTTTACGGGTTGTGCTCCTTCAACTACAGTAAAGAAAAAACAGGCAGTTACTATTGAAACACCGGAAGAAGTTTTCATTCCGCCGAAGAAAAAAATATCCGTTATTGAGTTTGAAAATAAAACCGCTTACGGGCAGAGACGGCTCGGAACCGCTGCTGCTGATATCCTTTTAACCGAACTCGGCAAATCGCAGAAATTTATTTTGATTGAAAGGGCAAAACTTGATAAAATTTTGGAAGAACAAAAACTCCAGTCGGCAGGTATGTATGACGCTAACACGGTCTCACAAATAGGCAAACTTGCCGGTGTTGATGCGATTGTCATCGGCGTGATTTCGCAGTTTGGCGTGAAAACAGGCGGTTCCGATTATCTAATAACTGCATCAAAACAGCAGGTCGCAGAATGCACCGTTGATATCAGAGTAATTGAGGTTGAGACGGGAAAAATACTTTATATTGATTCCGGGAAAGGCGTTGCAAAATCATCCAAGGGCTCGTTTTTAGGAATGGGAACCAAAGGCGGTTATGACGAAACCCTGGAAGGTGAATCGCTTCGCGCGGCAATCGCTAAATTTGTGGATAACATTATTTATCAGGTGAATGCCCGTCCTTGGTCCTGTCGGGTCGCCGAGGTTGATGAAAACAATATTTACCTTGATGCCGGTAAGGAATCAAATCTTAAACTCGGCACAAAATTGGCCGTATTTAATCAGGGAAAAGAAATAAAAAGTCCGGATACGGGACTGGTTATAGGCAGAACTGAAGAAAAAGTTGGTGAGTTGGAAGTAGTTGATTATTTCGGAGAAAACGGCTCTACTGCAAAGATTGTCAAGGGTTCAAACCCGGTTCGCGGTGCCGTCTGCCGTCTTGTAAGATGACATCATTTCCGACGGTGATGTATGACGATTGTCATATAACAAATGTTAGATAGAAACATTTACAATTTTTTTTCCGCAGCATCTTTTGGATTTGTTTTTCTTCTGTCAATTGTTGTCGGACTTGGTATCGGAATTTTTCTTGATAAGATTTTTAAGACGCATCCCGTATTTACGATAATTTTTACGGCAATAGGTATGGCAAGCGGAATTTATTCTGTTTTTAAGGAGATAAAAAATTATAATAAGACGATGCAAACGGATAAAGGCACAGATTCAGACAGATGAAGACATAAATACAAATGACCAAAAATCTGTTTACATCCGCAAAAATCTGTTTGAATCGTTTTAAGTGGAGATAAAAAATTTCCAAAAAGATAATAATAATTGAGACGGTAATTATAGCGGTTTTTATAATGTTAATTTTTAAGAATAAACAGGTATCAATCGGACTCGGCGGCGGCGCCGTTTTGGGATGTCTTAATATCTTTGCAACCTTTTTTACAACAAAAAATCTTAACCTGAAAACATATTTCATCAGAACGACTATCAAATTTGCGGTAATTATGACGTTCTTTTATATTCTGTTAAAACTCCATTCAAATGTGATTGCGATATTGGGCGGATTTACCATTCCTTTAATTTTCATGGGAATTGAGGCGGCAAGGTGCAGATTGTTAAAGAAGCAATAGAATACCATATCCCGCATATTCCGACGACAATTTTAATGTCATTGACGGCGTGGTTTGTGATTTTTGTTTTTTTTATTTTAGCAGTCAGAAAAATATCGTTAATTCCTTCCGGATTGCAAAATTTTTTTGAGATGATTTTTGAAGGTATTTTTAATTTAGCAGATGAAATAATAGGGAATGAAGCAAAAAAATACTATCCGCTTTTTTTGGGAATATTTTTCTTTATTTTTGTTTCAAATATTCTCGGCATAGTTCCGGGACTTATTTCGCCGACGGGCAACATAAATGTTCCCATTTCACTTGCGATTATAGTTTTTATTTACTATAATTTACAGGGTTTTGTAAAATACAAAAT
The DNA here is from genome assembly GCA_016218625.1 of Elusimicrobiota bacterium. Taxonomy (GTDB): domain Bacteria; phylum Elusimicrobiota; class UBA8919; order UBA8919; family UBA8919; genus UBA8919. The sequence continues at coordinate 3,806 of JACRDL010000037.1, read as the reverse complement.
CGGCTATCTTAAACATTTTATTGTTCCCGGGCTTCCTGTGTGGATGTTCCCCGTTAATATACTGATTTTTTTTATTGAAATTATCAGTCAGTTTGTAAGACCATTTTCACTGTCTTTGCGTCTTTTCTGCAATGTTTTCGCTAAAGAGACGCTATTGGGGGTCTTGGGAGTTTTAGTGATTACATTTTTTTCACTCCCGGGATTATTGAAGTCAATAGTAATAATGCCGGTATTTTTAAGACCGTTTATAATTATTTTGGCTGTTTTGATAGGGCTGGTTCAGGCGTTGATATTTTTGATTTTAAGCATAATTTATGTCGGTGGGGCAGTAAAATCTGAACATTAAAAAGGAGGATGGAAAAATGAAAAGGCGTTCTTATGTTTATTTGTTCTTTTGTTCTTTTGTTCTTATGTTTTTGTGCGGTTTAATTTTTGCCGAGGAAAAAGTTGCATCTGCGTCGGCAGTTGTGCTTAATCCTGGCGCCGCCGAATTTTTTACAAAATCGGTTATGATTGCGGCGCTTGGCCTTGTGGCAGTTGGAATTGCTGGTGCACTTTCGCAGATGTTTGCCATAAGAAAGGCGCTTGAAGGAATGGCGAGACAGCCGGAATCAAGTGGCCAGTTGCAGCTCTCAATGATTATCGGTCTTGCATTTATTGAGTCGCTGGTTCTGTATGTGCTTTTTATTAGCATCATACTTTTGTTTGCAAATCCGTTCACAAAGTATTTTGTCCAATAAGGAACACGAAACAGACGCGGAACAAAACACGGAACAGGCACAGAACAGTTCCGTGTTGCTTCCGTGTTTTAAGTTCCGTGTCAGTTCAGTGGTTTTATGTTAGAGATAGACCTTAAAATTATTCTTGCCCAGGTTGTGACATTTTTAATAGGAGTTTTTGTGCTTTGGAAAATAGCATGGAATCCTCTTGTTTCCATTCTTGCCAAAAGAAAAAATGACATTTCAAAAAACATTTCCGATGCCCATAATCTTAAAATGGAAACAGAGAAACTCAAAAATGACTATGAGCAGATGATAAAAGATATAGACAGAAAGGCACAGGAACTTATTCAAAAAGCAAACATCCTCGGTGATGAGAACAGAAAAAAAATAATAGCGGAATCGCAGATTGAGGCGAAAAAAATTCTTGATTCGGCAAAAAAACAGATAGAATATGAACGCGAGACAGTTAAGACGGATTTAAGAAGAGAAATCGTTCCTATTGCGATAAGCATTGCCGAGAAAGTCACCGAAAAACTAATTGACAAAAATATGAAGAAAGAGTTGATTGAAAAATTCTTACAAGATGTTGCCAAAAACAATTAAAAAAATAGATATGAAAAAAAACTATGCCACTTCAAAAAAATATGCCAAATTGCTTTTTCTTGATACGCAAAATAGAAATCAAACGGATAAAGTGAAAAAAACGTTTGATACATTGAAGCCAGTTCTGAAAGAAGAGGTAATGGATTTTTTTTCAAATCCGTTCGTTGATGAAGGTACAAAGTCTAACCTAATAAAAGATACTTTTCCTACAATGCCGGAGATAATGTATGATTTTTTTTCACTGCTTATCAAAAAAAATGAAATGAAAATTCTACCCGAAATAATAGAGAAATATAACAAACTCGTTCTGGACTTTCAGAATATCGTTGAGGCGAAGGTTATCTCGGTTGAAAAAATTGACGAATTGTCACTGTCAAAAATTAGAACGATATTGGGAAAAACTACCAATAAAAATATCGTAATTGAAGAATTAATTGATAAATCGCTTATCGGCGGGATTAGAATAGAAACGGACAATCTGGTTGTTGATGGCACAATCCGAGGGAAATTTGAGTCAATGAGCACGGAGTTTACGAAATGAATACCGAAGAAATTACAGGTGTGTTGAAATCAAAAATTGCTTCTTTCAAACAAGATACTTCAATTTCCGAAAAGGGAGTTGTAATTTCTATTGTTGACGGCATTGCAAGGGTTCACGGTTTGTCAAACGCTTTTGTTAATGAGTTGATAGAATTTCCGAACGGTGTTCTAGGCATGGCATTAAATCTAACTGATGAAGAAGTCGGTTGTGTTTTATTCGGGGATGAAAAACTTTTGAAGCAGGGGGATATCGCCAAAAGAACAAAAAGAATAATGGAAGTTCCCGTCGGAGACGAACTTATAGGAAGAATTATAGATCCTTTGGGAAATGTTTTGGATGGTAAGGAAACCCCAAAATGTTCAAATAAAAGAGCTATCGGGATTATTGCACCCGGTATTGCCGAAAGGCAACCGGTAGAAGTTCCGCTTCAGACGGGCATTAAGGCAATTGATTCAATGATACCAATAGGCCGTGGACAGAGAGAACTTATTATCGGCGACCGTCAGACAGGTAAAACTGCAATAGCGATTGATACCATAATAAATCAGCGAAATGTTAAAAATAGACCCATCTGCATATATGTAGCAATAGGGCAGAAACAGTCAATGGTGGCAAGTATTTTTGAAACGTTGAAAAAATATAAAGCGGATGAATATACGATTGTTGTGTCTGCCTCCGCGGCGGATCCCGCACCGCTTTTATATGTTGCGCCGTATTCGGGTTGTGCTATTGCGGAATACTTTATGTGGCAGAAAAAAGATGTCCTCATTATTTACGATGACCTGTCAAAACATGCCCAGGCATACAGGCAAATTTCTCTTTTGTTAAGACGCCCGCCGGGAAGGGAAGCATATCCGGGCGATGTTTTTTATTTACATTCCCGACTATTAGAGAGAGCATGCAAACTTTCAGATGAAAACGGCGGCGGTTCAATTACCGCATTACCTATAATAGAAACACAGGCAGGCGACATTTCCGCTTATATTCCGACCAATGTGATATCAATAACGGACGGTCAGATTTACCTTGAAAGCGGACTTTTTTATTCCGGTATAAGACCCGCCGTAAATGTCGGATTGTCCGTCTCCAGAGTCGGCGGCTCCGCCCAGATTAAAGCGATGAAAAATGTTGCCGGCCGGTTGCGTCTTAATATCGCGCAGTTCAACGAACTCTCTTCGTTCGCCCAATTTTCGTCGGAACTGGGTGACTTGACAAAATCACAAATTACCCGCGGAGAACGGTTAGTCGAGATATTAAAGCAGGACCAGTATGAGCCGCTTCCCGTTGAATTACAGGTTGTCATAATTTTTGCCGGAAGTTCCGGTTATCTTGATGATGTCCCGCTTTCTGATATTAAAAAATTTGAAAAAGAACTCTATGAATTTATAGAAAAAAAATATCCGAAAATATTGGATGAAATAAAACAAACAGGTGGAATATCCTCAGAACTGAATACAAAACTTGATAATGTGATAAGAGAATATAAAAGCGGGAAGTGGGAAGTGGGAAGTGGGAAGTAAAAAAAGGTTTAACTACTTCCTACTCACTACTTACTACTTACGGGTCTTAAAATGGCGGCCTTAAAAGAAATCAGAAAAAAAATAAAAACGACAAAGTCAATACAAAAAACTACAAAGGCGATGCAGATGATTGCTTCGTCGCGATTTCAGAAAGCACAGCATCAAATAACATCTTCGCGGCCATATGCTCTTAAAATTCATCATCTTTTATCCGATATGCTTAAAAAAACTGCGGCGCATCCAATAATCCATCCGTTTTTAATCGGCGGGACATCTGTAAAAGAAGGACTTCTTGTCATCACATCTGATAAAGGACTCTGCGGGGCATATAATACCAATATTATGAAAAATGCTTTTGAGTACATGAAGTCAAATGATATAACCAATTCGGAAATTTTCGTCATCGGAAAAAAAGGGCGG
>JACRDL010000035.1 GCA_016218625.1 Elusimicrobiota bacterium | reverse complement strand
GTTGCGAGGTTTCCTCGCTACATTTTGGCAGGGAGACCCTGCCGCTACTAAGCCGGGCAGGGCACGGAGCCAGCCAAAATATCTTCCCCCGAAGAATTTTGTAGCGGTTGCATTGTATGCAACTGCCTTGAGGACATCCGTGCCCGCCCGAAAATCTGTAAGCGGGTGAGTAGAAGCCGCATTTCTTCCCCCGAAGAAATTGAGGACTTTCGTACCCACCCGCAAAATGGAAACAAATGGGCGGACGGCGGAAAGTAGTTGCGAGGTAACCTCGCTACTACATCTTTCTTCCCCCGAAGAAAGGACTTCCGTGCCCGCCCATTTTTTTCCATTTAATATATTTTTTACCGTTGTATTCAAAGAAAAAGGGCGGGATATGGGCTCCGACAATAATCTTCCCCCGAAGAATGATTGAAGGACATCCATACCCGCCCGGAAATTTTTTATATTTGTAGTTGCAGACCTTGGTCTGCTGATATTGACAAAAAGGGCGGATGCGTGTCTGCCAAAACTTCCCCCGAAGAATTTGGAGAACTTCCGCACCCGCCCAAAAAGGTTATATAAACAAAAAACCCATCCGATATTCATCGGATAGGTAAAAATCTCATCAATATTATCGCAGATGATTGAATTGTAGCGGTTGATGTAAATCAACGATACAAAAATAATACGGGCGGGCACGGAAGTCCTCCATTCGCCGGTTAAAACCGATGACTTCTTCGGGGGAAGAATTTTTTTATTTGCTTAACCAGGTCCACACTATTCTGTCATTCCGAGCGAAGCGAAGGAATCTCGGTTTTGAGATTGCTTCGGCTATCCGCCTCGCAATGACACCCTGTGTAGACTAGGCAAAACAAACTTGATGAACTTCAACCTTGACACCGCACGGATGTCAAGATCAAATCCACCGGTTCACCCCGTAGGAATATTTTATCCGGTGGGCATTCCCAACGGGGTTTTTTGATCCAGATGTCAAAGAACCAACGGGGACTTTCCTCCGTCCCCATTTTCCCATTTTCCCACTTAACCGACTACACGACTATGATGTACCAATCACCATTACCAGGTTGTGTCTGCATACAAACTGAGTGTCATTGTATGTGCTCCTGACACCGTTGTGCCGTTCGGCATTGAGAGTTTTGCAGACATACCTGAACTGGCACTCGCAGAAACATAGTTGACATCTGTAACGCTCTGTGCTCCCTCGCCAACAGATGAAACATTTGTTGCATAACCCAATGTGGCGCCTGTGGTGGCTGCGGTGCTGGTATTCGTGCAGAAACCAATCTGTAATATCGCTTTGTCGGTTCCTATTGCAGATGTAAGTGACCATCCTCCTGAAATAGCGCCTTTTTTCTTGATTCCCATCGTAATGGTGCCGTTGTTTGTTACAGTTCCAACATAGATATCCTTAGTGGCACTCAGTGCCATAGTACCAAAATCAGCAGCGCTGCCAGCTGTTGCTGATGCTATACTAATTGAATAGCTAACACTGGGTGTAACTGTAAGCAGACAGGTATCCGGGTTGTTAGCATATGCAACGCCAGCCATCATTCCAAGAACTAACAAAAGTCCTAAAAACTTTTTCATTTTTCTCACCTCCTTTTTTTGTGACATTCTTTCGTCGCTATGGACGAAGTTTGATACAAAATCTAAAACTTTAATCATAGATAACTCACCCCCTATTTTCTTAAAGTTAAAGTGAACTTCCTACTTCCACTATTAGTATAACATAAAATGTGCATTTTGTCAAGTACTTTTTTCATTTTGAAAATTTTTTTTATTTGAGGTAAGGAACACGGAACAGACGCGGAACTAATACACGGAACTGACACGGAACATTATGAATGTAGTGGCAGGGTTCCCCTGCCAAATAGCGAGGAAACCTCGCAACTACCACCTTACTTTACACCGAGATAAACCAGACAGTTTGGTTCAACATAATTACAAAATATCTTTTAACACATTTCTTACTGTCTCAGGAAATTTTTTAGAATATTTTTTTAGTTTTTTCCTATCCAATAAAGAAAAATCAAACTCGTCAAGATGTAAATTAACCCTCTGTGTTTTTCTGAACCAGTAAATCCAGTCAAGTAATGCCTTTTCCTTTTCAGCATAAAAGACACCATTATCTCCGATATACCCCCAGAATAATTTTGGACTGATATGGTGAAAAACAATCTTTTCTGATTTACATGGCTTTCTTGTTGTAGCACAGGTTAAAACAAAAGGAATCTGCGAAATAATTCCATAGTGTGACAGTGCGCTTTCAAAAGAAATATAACAGGGCTTTTTCAAAACCATTGCCAATTCTTCTACTGATGACGGATTAAATGTGTTAAGATAAAGACCTTTCCCAACTTTTTTAATGACTCCTTTTTTTACAAGACGAAAAACGGACTTCCTTATAGATGCTTCTTCCTCAATTCCCGAAAGTCGTTTAAGGGTAGTAAGATTTAATAATTTCCCGGATGTTTTAAGTTTTTCAATCCATTTATCAAGTGTCCAGTATTTTTTCATTTTTTATGTAATTCTTTTGCAATCTCCTTTACCGATTTAATTATTGATGAATAATTTTCTTTTTCAAATTTATCCCGATAAACTTTTGGCAGAAAATTTAGTAAATCGTTTTTAATATTTTCAACGGCAACTGAGTTGATTCTCTCAGAAAAGTTTTTTTCCGGAGTTGAGTAGTCATTTAATTTTTTAAGGAAGAGTTCTCTGTCAATTTTTGTATCATTTACTTTCAAGAACCAGAGGTCAAAAATATCCCTGCCTTTAAGATATTTTCTGCCGGCAATCGCAGAAAGTTTATCAGCAAAGATGACCTTCCCCTGTTTAGTGGACTGTTCATTTAGTTAAAAAGAACCGCTGTTCAAATTCAAAAGGACTCATATAACCCAAAGACGAATGCATCCTTTTCCGGTTATAATACATCTCAATATACTCGAATATCACGCGCTTCGCTTCTTCTCTCGTCATAAATCTGCACCGATGAATTTTTTCTACCTTCAGCGTATGCACAAAACTTTCTCCGACGGCGTTATCCCAGCAGTCGCCCTTGCGACTCATGCTCGGCGTTATCTTGTATTCCTTAAGCAGCTCCTGATATTCTCCGCTGGCATATTGGCTGCCCCTGTCGGAATGATGTATCAGTCCTTCCGGCGGAGGACGGCGCGTTATCGCCTGTTTCAAGGCGTTCTGCGTCAATTCATCCGCCACTTTTGAATCCATAGATAATCCTACCACACCTCGGTGGTATAAGTCAAGCACAAAAGCAAGATACAGCCATCCTTCATCTGTCCAGATATACGTTATGTCAGTGTACCATATTTTGTTCGGCGCATCCGTTATGAAATTACGGCTCACTATGTTCGGTGCTATCGGCCAATTATGCTTTGAATTTGTCGTTGCCCTGTATTTCCGTCGCTGAACCGCAACAAGATTATTTTTCTGCATCAGCCGCGCTACACGGTTTTCGGAGCAATGTATTTCCGTTTTCTTGAGCGCATTCCATATCCGCGGACTGCCGTAATTCTTATCGTGCTCTAAAAACACCCGCCTTATTTCAATGAGCAATTTTTCGTTGTCTATAGCACGACTGCTTTTTGCCCTTTTCTTCCATGCATAATATCCGCTGCTTGACACTTCCAGTACCCGGCATATTATCCTTAGCGGATACGTTTCGCAGTTCTCGTCTATGAATCCGAACCGCTCTGCGTCGTTTTTGAAAATATGCCGACTGCTTTTTTCAGGAGGCGAAGCACTCTCGTCCTTTAGGATAAGATGTCACGCTCCATCTCTACTTCTCTCAACTTCCTGCGGAGCGCCGCTATCTCGGTCAGATGCCCCTTGCCGGGAAACGCTTTCTCTCCGTCATCGCTGTATTTCTTCTTCCAATTGTACAGCTGATTCGGATGTATCCCTAAACTTCGGGCCACCTCGGACGCCTTATGCCCTTCCTGCGTTACCATCTTCACGGCCGATATCTTAAAATCCCTATCAAACCGCTGCTTCTTGCACCCTTGACCTTCCATTGGACACCTCCCCCATTTTAAGGTCAGCGGTTATTATACCACTAACTCTTCTAAGTGTCCACTTTTTTGGGGGAAGATCAAGATTTCTTCTTTTTTTTCCGCCTTAACCAGAATAAAAGCAGATACAGGATAGTTATCCGGCAATTTTAACGGTAAAAAATTATGAGTATAAAAAGGGTAATTTGCAAATTCAATACTTACGGATAAAATGTTTTTATCTTCCTCGGATGTATAGTAAAGTTTCCACCTCGTTAATCTTTCTGATTCTTTCTGAATTCTTGATGTAATTTCACCTGAAAGTAACGGTCCTAATTTTTCAATTGGTTTTGAGACCTTTAAATAAAGATTTTTCAAAGTTTCAGTTTTAAGAACGGTTACGAAGTCCAAATCAGCAGAATACCTCGGGGCTCCATAAATCAAACGCAGACATGTTCCGCCCTGAAACACAATACCATCACTTTCCGAGAATTTGTAAAGTTCCTCAAGAAACATAATCTGAATCGCCTCTTTTAAGATGGTTTTGAAAGGCAACTCTTCTTTTAGTGAGTTCTGATATAGAGTTTCTTTTAATGTCATTTCATTACCAATAATAGACAAATTTGTCCGATTTCGGAAATATAATATACAATTTTGTATATTTTGTCAAGTACTATTTTGATTTTGAAAATTTTTTTTGGTTGAGGTAAGAGGCATAGAAGCGGATACACGCGGATTATGACGCGGATAAACGCTGATGATTTCCGCGTTATTCAGCGTATTGTTCAGCGTAAATCTGCTTCTATTTGGTGAACCATACAGTTTGGTTCACCATTTAATTATTCTGATGTCGTAACATACAATTTAGAAAAAACCTCTACAGGCACATCTGCAGGGACTTCTGCCTTTATCAGAAAGACATATTTTTTATTCTTATATTTTTCTTCGTTCGGTATATTAAGATACATAGTAAGTTTTTTCATTGATTCGCCTTTCAATTTCAATTTTTTCGGTTTTATCGTCAAGAATTTCGGGTCGCCGATTTCATACTCTTTTTCTGTTCCTAATACCATCATATTTACTTCTGATTTCATAATTAAAGGAACCGGTTCTGTTGATTTATTTATGAGTGTAAGTCCGATACCTTTTTTCTCCCTGAGATTAATTTTTTTACCAAGTTCAACCGACGATTTTACCTTTATATTTGCAGGAATGAGTTCAAAGTCCAGTGTCATCATTTTCTTTCGCTTTTTTTCTGCTTTAAGTGACTCTGGCCCCATACCGCCGATAGAAAATCTTATCCGGGATACACAGCCGGTTGCTATTATGAAATTTCCCGTTGGCGGCGGAAAGGACTGCGAGGCAGTAAGTAAAGTTGCCTGAAAATGTTTCCCGATAAGTTTTTTATCATTCGGAATAGTGATAATTATATCTGAAGAACCCTGTTCCTGTGAACCCAGTCGGTATTTGGCAGGTACAATCTGAATCCAACTGGGATCAGGAATTGGTTCATACCCTGGTTTTACATCGCCCATGGGAAATTCCACATCAATCATTACATCAACTGTTTCATTCCCGAGATTCGTTATCACCATCGGGCAGTTTTTCAATGTTCTTAAATTATAACTTTCGCCTATTTGAACATTTTCAAGAATAAGGTCTGCAAATCTTGTAGCGATAACGGCATAAAGGCAGTAAGTAGTAAGTAGTAAGTAGTAAGTGGTAAGAATAAAAATAATCCTGCTTAATCCTGATAACTTAATTCTTAATCCTGTCTTTTTCATTTCACCCTCCCGTCGTTCATTTTATCTAAACATGCTTGATAGTTTTGTTTTGCTTCTGAATTATTTGGATTTATAGAAATCGCTTTTTCATATTGTTTAATCGCTTCTTGAAGTTCCCCTTTCTCAAAATACACGCTCCCTAAAAGATTATACAGTTTATCATCAGCCGGTGTGCGAGAGAGTAGTTCTTTACATATTTTTATCGCATCATCATACCTACTGACTTTCAAATATACATAACAAAGCAGAAATTGTGCTTCCGCAAAATCCGGTTTAATCCGTAACGCCTGTTCTAAAAAAAACTGTACCATTTCGTAATTTTTTCTTTCAACCTCTAAAATAGCAAGTCCAAAATAGGGTTCAGCATACTTTCTTGATAATTGTAAAGCACGGTAATAACATGCATTGGCATCATTATATTTTTTCTCTGCAATAAAAATTGCTCCAAGATTTATATATGCCTCGGTAAAATCAGGATCAAGTTTCAGTACTTCTGCATATAATGGCTGTGCTTTTTGATATTGTTCGGTAAAAAAGTAAAAGTTGGCATATGACAAAAGTGTAAGCGGGTCGGTTGTTTCTGACTTAATTCTGTAGTCGGCGTTTAAACGCCGACTACTTTTTACAAAAACAAGTCCCGCTTCGTCAAAATAAGCAAGTTGCCAGTTTTTGTTTTTATACAGATGTTTTATTAAATTTTTTGAATGCGGCGAGAGCGGATGCAATAACACATAATCAATTTTGTATTTATCGGCAATTTTCTGCCAGTAGACATCAGAATTATCAATTACACTTTTATATTCGGCAAGAAATTTCTCGCCGTAAATTTCCATCTTACCGTCAACAAACACCTTTCTTTCAGGCCAGCAATTCCAGATAAAATATCCGCCAATAATCGCATCATTAAAAATGTTTCCTCTGATATTATTCTTTTTTATGAAATCAATCGCGCCCGTCGGAAAAAGAATATCAATTTTTCCAATTCCGAATTGTTGCATTGTCCTTTCCTGTCTGAAATATCTGTTTGTAATAACATTGTATGAAACAAAAACAGAAAAAACAGTTAAAAAAACGAGATAACTGTATTCAGCGATTTTTAGCGTAGTTTGACTTGCGGGAATTTTCAATTCTTTTATCTCGGTAAAATTAATAATCGTTATCAATGAGCCCACAAAAGCAAAAAAGACAGTATTCCTGACTGTTGTCCAACTAACATACAAAAACACAAGATAAACAAAAAACCTTGAAAAATTAAATTTTCTGCTGAAAAAGAAACTTGCCGCCGAAATTAAAATCAGCAAAAAATATGATAGTTTATTATATGTTCCCGTTTCGGCAAACAGCGTGGGCGTTAATTCCGAAACGCTTTTCATATAAGGCGATGCCTTGCTTCCGATTTCTGTAAAAAGCAAAAACGGGTAAGCGGCAAGTTTATACCCGTAAGGATTTACAAAACACGCCAAAACGGATAAAATGCCCGTCAGTAAAATCGGTTTCGCAAGTTGTTTTTTATATATCAATTCGCCGATAAAATAGCATCCGATTATTATCGGTCCGAAAATAAAAAATCCGTGCGAGTTTGTCCAAAAAATCTGTAAAATGGGTAAAAGGAATAGTATGTTGTCATTACGAGGAAGCGGAGCGACCGAAGTAATCCCAATGAGATTGCTTCGTTTCACTCGCAATGACTCAAGTATCAAAATAAAAAGCACGGCGAACAGATATGAAAACATTTCCGGTCTGTACAGAAACCGATAGTTGCTGATAATCAATGTTAATAAAATGCAGCCGGTTGTAATATAAAAGTTTGATTTTTGTCCAACGCGGAACAGTACATAAAAAATCGCACCGACTACTAACAACTGATATAAAAACAATCCCAAAAAACTCAAACTGCTGTAAAAAATATAAAGTATAACCTGATAAAGCCAGTGAGAATCAACATAAAGACGATTCGCGGCAGTATATGAAAACGGGTCAAGTTGCGGCACCTTGAAATTATCCAGAATATATTTCCCGGAAGATAGATGGAGATATACATCAAACTCCTGAACTTTTACCAGCAGAAACAGCAAAGTTAACACTCCTAAAAATAGATAAGCAATTGTTTTACCAGCCCTTGATAAGTTCATTCTGTTTTCCCCTTGATTTGTGAAATTAAAAATTTTGCTCGCTCGTAATTCGGGTCAAGTTTGAGTGTTTTTTCTAACATTTTTAACGATTCACCATATCTGTAACTCAAATAGTATGCATATCCAATATTAAAGTTAATCTCCACAGAATTGGGTTTAAGTTTTAAGCCCTTTTTCAGATATTTTAATGCGTCATCTTGCAGGTTTTTCTGGCTATAGAGTATACCAAGTGCATTTAATGGAATATAATCATCGGGATTAATTTCAACCGATTTTTTGTACAACTCCGTTGCTTTTTCAATATCATCATGTGTTTCATAAATCTCAGCAAGATGTGCATATGATACAGATAATAATGGATTAAGTTTAATCGCTTTATTGAAATTTTCAATCGCTCTATTATACTGCTTTTTTATTTTATAAATTATGCCGAGATTGAAAAACGGCGCTTTGTGATAAGTATATTTTTTTTCTGCAACCATTTTCTCGTATAAAGCAAGCGCTTTGTCATAGTCGCCTTTATCCTGATAAATTGATGCCAGTGCACCCTGACCATCAAGCATTTCAGGGTCAAGTTTGAGTGCATAATTGATAAGTTCAAACGCTTTTGGATAATTTTTATATCTCGCATAAACCAAGCCCAGTGTTGAGTTAATTCCGGGACTATCAGGCACCTGTTCCAATGTCTTTGAATAAAAAACAAAATCACTTTTCCAATCTAAATTACGGATAACTGTCAAAGCAGAAAAATATAACAAAATGGGGACGGAGGAAAACAGCAAAATGGGGACGGAGGAAAATCGGCTACTTATTTTTTTCAACAATAAAGCCAATAAGATACAGATTCCAATTAATGGCAAATACAAATATCTTTCCGCTACGATATTTTGCATCGGAATTATGTTTGATGTCGGAAGAAATGTTATGGCAGAAAACATCAGCCAGAAAAAAACCGGTTTTGATTTTTTGTAAGAATAAATTGAAATCACCGAAAAAATTATTGCTGTCAACAATCCGAAAATTACAGGCGTTTGAAAGAAAGTCGTCGGTATTTTTATATTATGCTCAACGCTTAAATTAAAAGGCAAAAAAATCATGCTTAAATATATGGGTACGGCTTTTAGTATCACAAAAACATTTGTAATAAAACTATCCCCCGGATATTTTACCATTGTTTCCGTCGGATGTCTGAATATGAAAAATCTTACAATAAGATAAAAAATCCCGACTGCAAGAAACGGCAGGTATTTTTTTATTATGTCATTGCGAGAGCCCCGATGTCCATCGGGACTCGTGGCAATCTCGTTTGAGATTGCTTCGTCGCCCCCGCTCCTCGCAATGACACTTTGTGTCAAATCATACAAAATTATCACAGCGGGAAGAGTAATGGCTGTTTCTTTAGAAAAAACGGCAAGAAAATAAGATACGACAGAAAAAACATGTAGCCGCAAAGCGTTATCTTTGCTTCTTGGAGCAGAGCTTCGCTCTGCGGCTACAACATAAAATAAAAATGAAGCAAGAAAAAACAGTGTTGAGAGTTGTGTTTCCAGAAAAGAAACCATGTTGACGACTTCGGTACTTGCAGGGTGGACGACAAAAAAAAGTCCGCTTAAGAATGCAACAATGTTGTTCTTAAAAATTTCCAGAATTAAAAAATACAACAATATGGCAACCGCGATATGAAGAAAAATGTTCGTCAGACGATGCCCGACCGGGTTCACCCCCCATATTTTGTAATTGACCATATGAACTAAAAAAGGAAGCGGACGGTATGTTAAATCCTGCGTGTACTTAAAATAATTTTTCGGCGAAAAAAACACCTTTGCATTTTCAAACTTTTTTATGAAATTTCCATTTTGAATAAAAAGCCCGTCGTCCCACAAATACGGATTTTTCAGCGTGTTTGAATATACGAGAAACCCAAAAATAATTATCGCTAATATATGTTTTTTATTTACCATAAACCCAAAAAACTTTTCTTTTTGTAAATTGAGAATCTTACTTTTGATAAAAGCGACGGCACAACGGTTATCCCGCCCTTTTTTTCAGACGGAAAACCGCAAATTTCAAGATTGAACTGAAAAGTTCTGCCACGCAATTTTTTTATATTCGGAATTTTTATGATGACATCCGACAGACCAGTTTGTCCCGTTTCCAAAGTATACCTGTCAGGCAGGATATTGAGCCATGTTGTGTCCGGAATTGGTTCTGCACCGACTTTCAGATTGTCTTTTTGCGGAATTTGTACCGCTATTGTTACTTCTATTTTTTTGTCGCTTCTGTTGATCACTTTCAACGGCTGAGTATGTTTATATTCCTTATTTATTACCAGATCGCTTATAAAAATGTCCACATAATTTGTGGAAATCCCTCCACAAAAAATAGGGACGGAGGAAAGTAACAAAATGGGGACGGAGGAAAATAACTTTAATAATTTTGTTGAAATTTTAGTCACTTGCTTGGCCTTCCTTTTCGCCATTTAATTTTTTCTAACCCGTTTTTCTTTAACTTTTCAATAAAATTTTCATCTCCATATACGCCTTCGCGGAAGTATCTTAATAATTTCCTTTTTTCCTTAAAACCGTCTTTTACAAATTCAATGTATTTTTTCATTCGCATTACAGAGTTATCCGAGAGTCCGCAGTATTCAGGATTAGCGTCTATTAAATCATTTTTTTCACCGAAAGCATAAAACCGATAACTTGACCATCTATAATTTTCCGGTGAAATAACAATTCCCGCTCTTACGGGGTTCAACTCTATGTATCTTCCACATTCAAGCAAATATAACCCATCCTGAATTACAAAACTCTTAAATCTATCCTGCCAAACATAACCTGCACCACCATATTTTGCCCGGTAGTACTGTGCATATGTTTGATTTAATGTCCGCATCGCATTGCTCAAATCAAAACCTGTAATGGCTTTAATTATCAAATGAGGATGATTAGGCATTAAGACATAATGATGGAGTTTTAAGTTATGTTTTTCTTTACATTCGGCAAAGATGTTCAAATATTTGGAAAAATCGTAATTATCGTGTAATATTTTTTGCTTATTATGACCGCGACAGAAAACATGATATGTGCCGTTATCTACTACGAATCTTGATTTTCTTGCCATTTTTGTTTGTTTTCTCCCCATTCAATTGCTAATATAAATTATGCAAATTTGATTTGCGATTTTCCTCCGTCCCCATTTTTTTATGGGGATTCGGCGCGGATGTAGATGATAAACTCTTGCGGGGCGGCGGTTCCGGATGTTATTGGCATATCTAACCGCAGCCATAATTTTCTTGTTCCGTTCACAGCGACATTCACGCCCGTATATGTCTCAGTAACAGCGTATCTTTCAGTTCCGCAGGTTCTATAATTATCGTCAGATAGAATATCGCTATTCGCGGGGTCAGGTTCTGAAAAATTATTCATAGCCGGTTGAGTTGAGCAAAAGACCGCTCTCAACAGATAATTATCCGCACCTGAAGATGTTTCTATACTGTACCATGGCGAGCCCGCGGTATTTGTTGCGCATCTTAAACCAAAATTTTCAAGTATATTACCGTCATTTGTAACTGTGATGGTAGAGGTTGCATAGACGGTCGTAGTTGAAGCGCCTAAAGCGACCTCACCGAAATTGTACTGCGTGCCAACCTCAAAAGTGATATCCACGCTTAAAATCATCGGATTGGCGTAAGCGGTTGCCTCGTTTGAGAGTTCTCCCCACTGCGTTCCGTCATAATATTTGATTTTGCAGTAGTATGTGACATCGCCGACCAAGTCGGAAACGGTCGTTGCCAAAAATGTTCCGGGTACAAAAGTATCGCTACCTGTTGGCGACGAAACCGCAGTCCAGTAATACCAAATTCTGTTTTCGGTTGATGTCGTATAATCAATTCTGTATTGACAGCCGTTTGTTAATCGTCCGAGCCAGACATCGTCGCCCGGTGCAGACCAAGTAAGTTTTATTGTCCCTGTTGAGCCGGAAACAGTCAGCCCGCTTAAAGATGTCACCGCCGCAGGTGCGACTGTATCGGATGGCACCGGCTTTGGAAAATTGCAGAAAAATGATTCGTAGGAATTACTGCTTTCCGTTTCAACCTCATTGATACTTCCCCACGCAGTGCCGCTCCATGTCTGAACATTTATATCATTATCCGCATCGGAAGTTACAAGTTGAATTTTGTCCGACAAATCGTCAGACGCTAACTGAACCCAGTTTAATGTTGCGGCACCCGTATCATTTGCATTTGTTCCCGCCGCCCATACCCCCGAACCGCCGGCATTCCATGTCCAAACGGTTGGTATTCCTCCGGCAGCATCCGCATAAACCAGAAGCCCGTCTCCGGATGATTTTTCATATTCGACATCAAAAGTTCTTACCGTTAATACTCTTGCGGTAGCGTCTATCTCTTTTCCGCCAAGCCAGACGGATAATGTAGAAGACCAAACCTCAACATTTATATCGTCTCCGTTGTCATTAGTTCCCAGAAGAAGTTCATTGTTTTTCGGATTAGCGGCAAGTTTTATGTTTCTTCCGGCGGCTAAATCATAATGTCCAAACGCAGTTGTCGTTTCCGCACTCCACGAATAACCGTCCCATGTTCTGTATTGAGGTCGTGTTGAATTTGTATCAACCCAGACAACGAAGCCAACTCCGGCCGACTGCGTATATGCCACATCAAAGCCCTGCGAAGACGAAACACTTTCTATTTCCAAAAGTTGAGTATTTCCGAAAGTTGTGCCGTTCCAGACGGAAGCATAGACATCTTCATTTGAATCGCAGGTCACTAAAATCATCTCGTCGGAATTGGGTTTTGGCTCAAGCCGCACCCATTGTATAGTTCCTGTTCCATGTGTCGGCCCTGCAACAGGTGCCGCACCATTTACGGAATACCAGGGAACCGATGTTGAATTATTCGTCCTTGCGACGACAATGTAATCGCCCGATAACTGCTCGTAAGCGATATCAAAACATCGGACGGTTGTGACATCTGAATCCGTTGAAAGTTTCTTTACCGTTCCCCATCCGTTAGTTGCTGTATAAGTTGAAATATCTATATCCGGCGAGGTAGCGGCATCACTTCTGTCCAGCACGCCGACAATCGTTTCCTGACGGACTGATTGAGGGCACATTCTTACGACTGTGAATAAATCAACGCACCCGCCCATATTTACGGATGTTTCCTCGCTGCCGAAATTTACCCCGTCCCATTTTCTGAAAGACGGTATTTGTGATGTCGTGTTATCGGGAGATGTTGTTCCTGTTGAAAAATAGACCAGCGCCGCTTTCGGCGGAACGGTTGTGGGATAAGTTGAATAAATATTTGAGAAAGCCGACTCGTTTGCGGTTGAATAGCCAAGCGAGGAGATACCTAAATCAAACACGGTTATTTTATACATATATGTCGTATTGTTAGTAAGCCCTGTGTCTGTGAAAACCTGATAATTTTGAGGAGTTGAGGCGTAGACCTTGAAATCGTTCCCGGTTGGATATGTCCATGAATCACGGTAAATCCGGTAAAAATCCAAATCGGGTTCGCCGGTAACTGCTGTCCATGTAAGCGTGATTTGCTGGTTTCCTTGCGTTGCAACAAGATTTGTCGGCGCCGGCGGAATTTGGTCATTTGCGGCGCAGTATGCGGAGGTGTTGACCGTCAAGACATCCGCAGAGGAGTTCCACACCGACCAGTTTGAAACATCATCCGCAGTTTTTATCGCAAAAAAGTATGAGGTTCCGGGATTTAATCCGTACATAGTTGTCGTGCATGCGGTTAAAGGCGTAAGCGGGCCGGTTGAAATGTTGACCGTAACGACTGCTAGCGAAGATGAAGGCGCATCAAAATTGCCGGCTGAAATTATTGAAACGGAGGAATATTTTATTCTGAAAGTGCCGGTCAAATTGCCGCTAACCCCGTCGTCGCCGGGCGAAGTCCAGTTTAATTTGACAATTCCGTCATTAGTTCCTTCAAGTGCGGTTAAATCGGAAATCGCCGCCGGCGGAACGGACTCGGTAACCGTAATCGTCGGTGAAGTTGCAATTTCCGAAACATTTACGCCGGCAGTATCCGAATAAACCCGGAAAGTATAAGTTCCATCTGTTGCCGGTGCGGTTGCCTGTCCGCTTGTAGCGGTATAGGTTGCGCCGTATTCAACATATATGTCATCTGCGGTATCGCCGACAGTTACAGCAACCCGCCAGCCGGCATTCGTGCCTATTATTGTTGAAATCATAATCCCATAGCCCGCTGAACCTGATGGTGCCGGGATATTGGCATTACCCGGCGGCTGACCTGTTGTCTTATAGTATGCAGTCGTAAATCCGACAAGGTTTCCGTTAGTTGTCTGCGGCTGAGTCCATCCGTAAGGAACTGTCAAAGCGATAGTATGCCTTGTGCCATCACTGGTATTGGTGTATTTGAATTTCCATGTTCCAGCAGTTGATGCCTGTGCTGTGTTTGGCGTAACCGTGCAGGTTCCAGCACCTGATGTTGGTTCAACTGTTCCGTTTGCAGCCGCGGTTGAAAAAGTATCACGATATGTCCAGTCGTATTTTGAGTTGTATGTTTTAGCAGAAGTATTGTTTCTCGCTAATGACCTGTTACTAACAGAAATACTTTTTCCCGTGGCGCAATCAAAAGTTATGGGAATGGTAGCGGAAGTCGTTGAAATCCAGTGCCCATTCGTTATTGCGTAGGCGATATTATCATCATCCCATGTGCTTGTAAATCCGTTTGTATTTTGCTCGTCATATGCGACGAAGTCCAGCACAGTTCCCGCAGTCATTATATTTGAACCGATAGTTAGTCCTGCGGTATCTGATAGCACGCAATACCCCTCTTTTTCATTATCCTGTACACCGTTGAGTCCGGTTCCTAAAGTTGTGAATATTTTTATGGTGCTGCCTGTTACTGTTGTCTCATCAGTATCCGTTCTTTCGCAATACAGTATAATGTATGTTCCGGTTGGCAGTTCATACTGCCAGTCACCGGTTAGAGGGAATGTCTTCATCATTATAAAACTCGGTGTGCCGTTTTCTTTACCGTAAAAGTTCAGTCCGCCGACATAACAGGCGTTTTTGATGTAAAATTCTACCATATCAAAACTTGATGTTTGCCACGGCGCGATTTCGTTGATAACTATCGGACTGCTGGTTTGTGCTACGGCAAAATCCTGGGTGTTTGAGTTTATTGCTGATGTATTTCCGAGTGCATCCAGCGATTTTATCCCGAACCAGTATGAAGTGCCGTTTGTAAGACCTGTGATTAACATTAATTCAGTTACGCCGGGCGATGACGGTGTTGGTATAGTTGCTTTTTCATTCAGATTTTTCACCCATGCGGCGTCCCACTCGGAATTTGAAAATGATGCGGTTGAATATCTCATAATATACGAAGATGCCTTGTTTGTAAAGGCAGAATTTTCTTGCGGAGCAGTCCATCTCAAAACAACCGTGTCAACTTTCCATCCCGCCAGCGCAGTAAGGTTTGATATAGCAACAGGTCCAACCGTGTCCACATAAACAGACCATGTATCAGGTGTTGAGGAAAGTGCGCCGGTTCTATCGCGAGACCATACACGGTAATAAAAAGTTGTATTGTGTTTTAAGTCGCCAGTCGGTGTGAATACGCAAGTGCTAAGGTTAACCCGGTAGCCGAATTCGTCTGTCTGTGATAAATCACCATCCAATGCGGTATGTGTGGCGTGTTCTATAAGCCAACTTGTAACGGCATCGCCGGATGCGGCATCACCGTCCGCCGTTTGCGCCCAGTTGTAGCGTGGTCTTATGGCGCCGGTTGTCCCGCCGGTGAGTGCGGCGTTGGTCGGTATTGGCGGTGCGGTATTTGTAAGAACACCGTTTGCATCCAGCCGAATATCAAACCAGAAATCAATATCGCCATCTGAGATATCCTGATTCCAAGCACTATTAGTTATACCGAAATCACCATCATTACTATCTATTCTTGGAATTGAGATAGAATCCAGTGCATCGCAGACACCGGCAGGATATGTAACATCCCATGTTGAATCGCCATCATCGTTCCAGACCTGCTGGTTTGCAAAATTGCAGACAGAGATTCGCGCTGTTTTAGAACCGTCTAAATTGAATTCAGCCCGAGAGAGCATAAAATCAACACGAGGTACATTGACCCAGTTTCCGCCGCCAGCAGGCGCTGTTGTCGGCGGATTCCACGAGCCCGCGACACCTTGATAGTCAATTTCTATCTGTGTTCCGCCGCCTGTAACCTGGTGAACAGCGACATTAGGATAACACCGCCTTTGTGTTACAGCGCCATATTCAACTCCTAACCCGATAGAACCGCTCTGGGTTGAATCATCACCTATCCAGTTAAGCGGGCCGCCGTTAGTGTTTGTGTCAGTTGAGATTGTAACTGCGATATGCGAGGTTGTATCAACGGTTAATGTTTGATATTTTACCCTGAAATAGATATATTCGGAGTCCGCTGTAATACGAAATTCTGAAATATCATAATTTGTATCAGGGTCAGGTGCGTCGGTTCTTTCGTCATTCGCTTTATCTTTCCAGACCCAGATATTACCGCCACCTGGACTTGTTGTTTCACCGGTAGTGAGCGCTTCAACAGTAGCGGTATTATCAACTGACGGGAGTGTTGCTGTCTGCCAGTCGGTCTCAGTTGCATCAACCTCTATACGATGTGTAAGTTTTGATGATGCTTTTATACTGCCGATATTACCTGCTATATCTACACCTGCAACTGCGTAAAAATAAATTGAGTTTGGCTGAAGGTCGCTTCTTGTATCAGAGTCGGATGTTGTTCCGGGCGGGTCCCAATCCAAAAGATAATGGTCAACATCGCCTTTATTGGCATCAGTTATTGCTGAAACAGATGAGCAGTATATATAATAGGAAGCGAGTCCCGAAAGCGAGTCGGTAACGGCAGCCCATGAGATGTCTATTCCGATAAGTGCTGTTTGCTGGTTCGTTAAAGTAAGTGTTGCGGGTGCAGCAGGACCTGAATTATCAAACCCGAAACGAGCAGTTCCGCCCTGCCCGAGTGTTGTTGATGTTGAAGAAGTTAACCCACCGCTATCTTCACTCCAGACCCGCCACCAGTATGTGCCGTTATTTGACAAAGTGGGCCATTTGTAGCCCGTAGTTCCTTCTGCAAGCCAGCCGGAAGTTGATGCATGGAATGACTGCGACCAATCAGCAGCGGGAACAGATGTTGTAACCGAAGTAATTTGCAAGTAAAACCGAACATTATTAGTTCCAGCATTCGGGTCGGATTGAGTGAATGACGAAATAATTGTTGTTGAATTAGTCCATTTCATTGAATTTAGAACCGTCCCTAATTGGTTCAATTGCGTTAGTCCTGACGGCGCATCAGGTGCAAACGGCGCCTCTACCGTTGCAAACTCTTTCGGGAACTGACAGGACTGCGTAGATGTAAAGTTGTAATAATGCGTAAATGTAACATTTGTATCCGTATTGGGGGCAGGGTTGTCATCAGGAAAAGAATTGTAGATATTTTTAGCGGACTCCCATTTATGAAACGCCATAACCCGCAAAGACGACGGGTTGTTAAGGGTTGACCATAAAATAGCGACCTCGGTTATTGGTGTTGCTGCGTTTCCTATAAATGATGATGAAATACCCGTGCCGTCAGTCGGGGATGTCCATGCGGTGCCTGTCCATGAAGATACAGCCACAAAAGGCGATAAGCCACCGGGCGGGTCATCAATGGTGAGACAAAAGTCGGCGCCAAAAGGCAGACGATGTCCGTTTGTGCCATTCCAGTTAACAGGTGCGGTAGTGCCTTTTGTTATATCATAACTTGAATGGGTATCAAATAAAACAAAAAAGTCGGCATCGTTCATATTGCCATTACTCCCGCCGTAACAGATATACACAGCAGTTGACGACCAGGTAAAAAAGAAAGTATTGTTATTTCGTAAATCCATTTTTTCGGTTGTGAAAGACCAATCAGAGGTGGCGCCGTCGCAATTTATAGGATGATAAGTGCCAGGGACTCTTGCCCATGGCTGATTGCCGGATTGGGTCATAGTATCTATTTGCGACATATTTGCTGACTCATCAACCGATTTTATAGCCCAGTAAAGAGTTGTTCCTTCCGTAAGCCCGGTCACCGTGTATGATTGTGATGTTCCCGCGCCAGCAGGGGTTGGCAAGTTGGATTTGGAAGCGGCGTCTGAAACGGAGGAATGCGTCCACCAGGTATCCCATAATGCTGATGTATTCCCCGCCGACCATGTTGCATATCTAACTGTATATGATGAACAAGTGCCGGTGTAATTATCATCGCCAGGTGCAGTCCAACTCAAAAGCGTTTTCTGAAAATCGCCATTAGCGGTTGATGTTGTAATGCCCGTTGCGTATAAATCCGTAATCGCTCCCGGTGCGGTTATGTCGCCTGTCGGATAAGTAGCGGTGACGGTATCAACATTACTGGTAGATATAATTGGTCTAACCTGTATTGTATCATTTTCAGCAGCCCACAACGAATCCATTGCAGATGTAGAAGGCCCTGTAAGTTGCAGACGAAACAGCCCTTTGAAATTTGCTGAATTGAGTCCATCTTCATATGCGGTAAAAAATATACCTGTCTGGTCTGATGTGGATGTTGATTTCATAGGTATTGCGTTTCTATATGTGGAATCGCGAGCCGCGGTAAGTTGGACAAGAACATATACGGTTGTCCCCGCCGTCGCTGTTACTTCGGTTGAAAAATCAGATGCAACTATACTTGTGCATCTAACTTCAAAAGTACTTCCACTAGAAACCGGCGAATCATCGCCTCTGCCTTCAATACCTTCAGACCAACCGGTAGGTCCTTCCTGTTTAAAACATGTCTCCGGCGCGATATTTTTGTATGTTTCAGAAGAATTATGAACCCTTTCATCTGAACGATTTGTTGCTCCTGCTGTTGCGTCATAGAACTTGTCATTTACCCAGATATTTGCGTCAACTGCTGGTGTGTCAAGACCTATCTGATAAGTTCCTAATACACCATCATGGTCAAACATATAAAAATCAATTATTCCTGTAGACTTACCTACTACATTAGCATCTCTGTATATTTCGGTTGCACCTGCATCAGTACCAAACCAGTCGGAATTAGTTCCCGAATAAATATGTTGTATTCCCCAGTAGTCGGTTCTGTTTACTCCCGCTTTCTGATGAACAACAAGATAATTCCCGGAAGAAATTGTTACAGCCGGGAATGTAAAAGTTCCGTCAAGTGCGGTTTCATTATGATAACGAAGCACATAATTTGTCAGGGTTATTGTAGAGTTAGCAATAGTTGTCAATTCCACCCAATCGTCTATATCGGTTGCGTTGTTGTCGTTATACATACATTCGCTGAGCATTATACCGTTTCTGCCCAATAGGTTTCTTGCAGGGTCCCAGAATGTAAGAAGTTTGCTTTCCGGATTTGTGAGGGTTACAACATATGGTTTTAAGTTCGTCCCGCTTACGCCTTCGGGTAAAAACTGATTTGATTGTAATGTATCGTTGGCAATGCCCACAAGAATTGCAATTTTTTGAGATGCTGGGACATTTGTCCATACATTTGTAGCGCATAAAACAACTTCAAACTTGCCGGTGTTTGTTGTGCTGATATTTTCAGCGTTATACCACCCCATATTGTCATATGTTCCTGTGTAAGCAATGTTAAATCCGGCGCCTGTCCACGAGCGAATACCTCTGACTAAATCCAATGTGTCTGCTGACCAGCCAATAAGGAAATCCGGCTTGAAATCGGTATCCGTCCAGTTAATCGGACAGTTTGAAGCGGTATAATCAATACTACCGGCACCATCATTAAGATAAGTTGCCGGCGGAGAAACAACACCGGTTGAACCGCTTGCCTGATAATCAGCATCAAACCAGATAAGTATTTCATTTGCAGATTCAAGTGAGGCATCTACGCCTATGTAAATTTTATTTGCATCCCAGGTAACATATGTATGACTTGACCAGTTATTCACTCCCCAATCAGTATTGATTGTATTTGTTGCCACACATTCATCAAAAAAGTCCCAGTTGGCACCATCAATCGTTGCATCAATGGTAGTAATCGTATTATAAGTCCTCGCATTCAAAACAACGGGGACGGAGGAAAATAAAATAGCGAGTAAGAATGTCATTGCGAGACCACGCAGTGGTCGTGGCAATCCCATCTTTTGAGATTGCTTCGTCGCTCTGCTCCTCGCAATGACAACTTTCAAAAAAGGCAAAAAAGGGACAGGTCCTTTTTTCCCAAAAGCAAAGCTTTGCTTTGCGACTACATTGATGGCATCAAAGAATATGGGGACGGTTCTGGTTATTTTGTCATATTGAGCGAGAGCGAAATATCTCGTCAATGAGATTCTTCGGCTTCGCCTCAGAATGACAGACAGAATCACTCGCAATGACAACCTCAAAAAAGGGACAGGTACTTTTTTTATGGCATCAAATATGGTTTTTACAAGATTTTTCATTTTATTTTTTAACCAGTTTCAATTTTTCTAAATCTAAAATATCCTGATGCCGTTTTAATACCTTTTTCATTTTTATAAGATTTTTTATGTCTATGATATTTACGGGAACATCATCATATTTAATTCTTTTTCTTTTTTTCCACGCATATTCAAAATCAATTGCTTTTATTCCCGGTAAAATATCAATTCTGACCGGCGCGACTCCAATTTGATATACCATCGTTTTATCTGTGAAGTCAACCGGTTTGATGCCTTTAAGCGGCGCTCCGAATTTTTTTAGGGCATTGTATACTTTTTCGGCATTTTTTATATCGGCTGATACCGAAATATCTATGTCCTTAGTATATCTCGGCTCTGTATAATAGACAACGGCATATGCGCCGATGATTAAATATTTTACCCTATATTCGTTGAATATTCTGAACAGTTCTTTGTAGTCTTCGCTTAATTCCATTTTTACCTCTCATTTTGTAAAAATCGTCTATCATCTGCCAAGTCGCCGAAAATCGCGCAAGCGTTCCGGCACTTTTCCAAAATTTTATATCCCAATCGTCATTGGATTTTTCAAGCGGCACTATTCTTGCCCAGATTTTCTTTTTCATCCCACAGGGATTCTTTTTAGTCATTTTATTATCTCATCAATAATTAGGGACGGTTCTAAATTATCCCTCTCTGAACGTCTCGGGACAAGTTTTTTTAAATTTTTCATTTTTTCGGTCCGCGTTTCCAATTTCGCTCTATCAATCCGGCAATTTTCAATTCTTTCCCGATTTTTTCATCACCATAATATCCACGCCGAAAATATCTTTCTACTCGCCGGTTTTCTTTTAAGGCATCATATACAAATTCTCTGTAAAGTTTCTGCCGTGTTAATTCGTTATCAGATAATCCCAAATATTCTTCCGAAGGCGTAATTATTCTTGACTTTTTTCCGGATGCATAAAAATTATAACTACTCCATGTGTAGTCCTCAGGTTTTTCCACAAGATCTGCTTTTACAGGGTTGAGTTCTGTGTATCTTCCGCACTCAAGTAGATATTTCCCATTTTGAATCACAAAACTTCTAAATCTATCCTGCCAGAAATGACCAACACCGCCGTATCTTTTCCTGAAATATTGCACATACATTAGGTTAAGTAATTTTACGCCGTCACTTAAATTTTCTTTCATTATATTGTAGATAATTAAATGATAGTGATTGCCCATTAAAACATAATGATATATCTTCCATAAAAATCTATCTCTACAGGTTTTCAAGAAACCCAAAAAATTTGTAAAGTCGTCCCCATCAAAGAAAATTGTTTGCTTATTATTGCCACGCGACAATATGTGAAAACAACTGTTTTCAGGTATAAATCTTGCTATCCTTGGCATAATTTATCAGTTGATTCAAAACCTGGAATTTAGAACCGTCCCTAATTTTTCTAATTTTTTAATTTTTCTAATTTTTATGAAATTTTTCATTTTACCGCCAGTTCCGGCTTATTGAACATTGAATTTATTTTCGTGCGCAGTTCTTCCGGCGTAAACGGTTTCGGTAAATAATCATCGGCGCCTGCGTTAAGTATTTTTTGTTTGTATTCGGGCGTATCATATGCCGTTATTGAGAGAATTTTTATGTTTTTTATGCGAGGGTCATTACGGATATTCTGACAGACCTTGAAGCCGTCCGTCCCGGGCATAACCAAATCCAGAGTGATTAAATCCGGAAGATAATCCAGCAGAATTTTTCCCGCCTCAAAACCGTCGGTCGCGTGCTTGAACTCCCAATTTTCATCGGTCAAAATTGCCTTGATTAAATCCGCTACATCCGGGTCGTCGTCAATTATGAGTATCCGTTTTTTTATTCCGCCCGTGGTAAGCACTTCTTTTATTTGGGCAAGCGTGTATCCTCGCGATGATAAGTGTTTGATTTTGGCTAATTGGCTGAGTGTCTTTTCCTCGTCGTAAAGCCGCTGCCCGCCCTCCGTTCTGTCCGTCACTTCAATAAGTCCGAGGTCGGTGTAATGCCTGATGGTGCTCGGCAGAACTTTCGCTTTTTGTGAAATTTCAGAAATTTTTACATTCGGCATTGATTTTCCTCCGTCCCCATTATCTTTAACCTTAACTGTTTGGTTTAACTTTTAATCAAAAAAATATAGTTTTTATGTTATTAGTATAACACAAAAACAGCATTTTGTCAAGTACTTTTTACGATTTCAGAAAAATTATTATTGAAGGTAGGGTAGCGGAAAAAACAGCAGTTGAGTAATCAAAGTTGCTGTTTAGTTTAAGTTTTCCCACCAATATCAGCCAAATAATAGTCAAAAATGAAGGTATTAGCGTGACTTTTTTGTCCATTTCATGCTTTTTTATCAAAATTGAAAAAATTGTTATTAAAAATCCGGAGATTATGTAGAGCAAAATACTTTCCCAGAAATAATAAAATTTTGCCGACGGAAATGTTATGATTGCCGCAAGATATAAAAAAGCAATTTTCAGAAAATTGAAAATGGTGATGCCGAAGATTGACGACCATATGACATTCCATATATATAGGCGCATTTCAAAATAGTTGATGAAATTTAAAAAAAATCCGGCGATAATAAGAGGAATGTAAGACGAGATATTCATCGGAAGATTGAGAAGCACTGCGGAGGGACTTTCGGAATAAATTAGCGGCTCTATCAGATTGAAAAGAAATTTCCTCATTGAAACGGCAAGAAGCACCGCAAAAACAAAGGAAAGGATATACATCAGTCCGACAAGTACGGGTCTCATATGAAAGACGATTTAGACAGATAACTGCACAGATTCAGACAGATAAAAATCCGTTTTCATCTGCGCTTTTATCCGTTTGAATCTTTGTTACAACATTTCATGGCCGCGTTCACCGGAGCGGACGCGAATGACATCGTCGGCGGGCATTATGAAGATTTTTCCGTCGCCAAAGACCCCTTTTCTTATGACATCAAGGAGTATCTGAACCGTTTTTTCAACATCTTCGTCTTTTACAAAAATTTCAATTTTTATCCGAGGGCGTTCTACGAACTTAACCTGCGGATTTTCGGAATCCCTTTTGAATGCAACGGCATTTATGGTATCCATAAAAAAACCGCCGATGGGAAGAATGTAAAGCGATTTTTTCAAATCCTCGGCTTTGACATTTTCGCAGAGACATTCAATCTTTTTCATATTTTTACCATTTTTATACCGCTTTTGGACCTCTTTCGCCGGTTCTTATTCTTATCGCATCTTCAACCGGTGAAACAAAAATTTTTCCGTCGCCTATTTTACCGGTGTGCAGACATTTTATAAGGATATTAACCGCTGTTTCGCAAGCGGGGTCGGTAACGATAATTTCCAATTTTGTTTTCGGTTGCTCATAGTATTTTTCCTCTTTTTCCTTTTCAGCCCCGCGTGGCATCCCCAATCCTATAAGACGGGTTATTAGCATTCCGCCGATGTCAAGTTTGTAGAGTTCCCCTTTCACCTTTTCTTCTCTTTCCGTAGGAAAAACAGCAATAATTTTTTTCATTTTTTCCCCTAAACGGCGTTTTCTTCGCCGGTTCTAATTCGCACAACGCTATCCGCAGGACAGACAAAAATTTTTCCGTCACCCACTCTGCCTGTTTGTAAAACTTTTGTTATTTCTTTTATTACCAACTCTACATTTTCATCTTTGATGACAAACTCAACCTTTATTTTCGGCATTTCAATATATTTGACGCTTCTTTCTTTTTCCGGACCGCGCATAAATCCTACACCCGTGATGTTTGTGACCAGAAACCCGCCGATATCAAAGGCATATATTGTTTTTTTTAAATCCTCAAGTTTCATCGTCGGACATATAATTTCTATTTTTTTCATAAGTACCACTGAACTGACACGGAACTTTTACACGAAACCGACTCGGAACTGTTCCGCGTCGGTTCTGTGTCTTGTTCTGCGTCGGTTCCGTGTTTCTATAACACCTCCCGCAACGGAACATTGGTTCTTTTTGCAATTTTAACCGCATCTTCATACTCGGTCATTCTTTTTAAGGAATTTCCCAGTTTTGCAACTTTATATATTTTATCTTTTTTTCTTGTTAAAGTCCAACGGTTTGTAGGATACCGTCTTATTCCGAGTGTTGTCGTTTCGTAAAAAATAATATCGGCAAGTTTTTTTTCGTCTTTTATTTGGGCGAGTACCGAAAGAATTATTCCAGGGCGGCCTTTTTTTGAGTGAATGTTCGTCATCCAGACATCAACCGCATCATTTGCGAAAAGTTTCTCCATTATATACGGAAATATCCTGGCATCCATATCGTCTATATTTGTCTCCAAAAGAATTTTTTCGTCAGTTGAAAAATAATTTCTTTCAGATGTCCCGATATAAACCCGAAGAATATTCGGTTTTTCAAAATCGGCTGTTCCGGCGCCCGCGCCTATTTTTTCAATCTTCATTTCCGGCAGCGGCCCGATTTTTTCCGCCAGTGTTGAAATTATAGCGGCGCCTGTGGGTGTTGTAAGTTCGTTTTTATCAGAGGATGAATATACCGACAAGCCCTTTATAATTTCAACGGTTGCCGGCGCAGGACGACCGAGATTAAAAGAAGAGGAATAAACTTTTTCAATTTTGAGAGCGTCAAGTCCAATCGCCGCACCGAAAATATCTATAATAGTATCAACATGGGCGATTTCATGAAAATGAACTTTACCGACATTGATAGAATGAACCTTTGATTCCGCTGCCGCAATTTTTGAGTATATTTTTAAGCCCTGTTGTTTTATTGATTCTTTGAGTTTTGACTTTTTTATGATTTTTTTAACTTTTGAAAATTCCCACAATTGTTCGCCGCCGGAAATTTCCGCAAATTTTGCATGCATACC
>JACRDL010000034.1 GCA_016218625.1 Elusimicrobiota bacterium | reverse complement strand
GAAGTCCTGAAATATCGCCACAAAGTCCTGGAGAAATGTTGCCGCGAAGTCCTGGAGAAATGTTGCCGCGAAGCCCTGAAATATCGCCGCGAAGTCCTGAAATGTTGCCGCGAAGCCCTGAAATATCGCCGCGAAGTTCTGAAATATCGCCGTGAAGTTCTGAAGAAATGTTATCGGTAGTATTTTTAATGTTTTCGGGGTAAGTGTTTTTATCATTTTTATTGATTATTTTTTTAACTCTATTCTGAAAGAAATAAAGTTCGTCATTTTGTCTACTTAAAGATTTTTTCATATTTTTATTTATTATTATCACAAATATCACAAATTAAATAAATCTCAATCTTTGCCGGAGCCGAAGCCGGAGCCGATTATTCTTTTTAATTTTCGGCCAAATCAAATTTAAACTCAACTTTTTTTAATTTCTTTTCTTTTATTTTTTTATTCATATATAATTTTTATTACAAATTAAACAAATTATTCTTTTTCTACAATTATAATTTCTTTGCCACTATCAAACATCAGAGTGGATAAAATTTCGGGCTCGCCCAAATTCACGCCCGCGCCCCTCAAAATATCAATCAGAATAGTTAGGGTTGCCACATTATAAATATGGTAAGCAAATCCACTTTTTCCGATTAAATACTGCTCTTTTCCTATGATTACATAATTCATAGTTATTACCGGACTTGTTCCCGCCGATGGGGGGTTTTTTAACGCATTTAATAAATAATTTATCGCATTTTGGTTATTAAGTTGTCCCATTTCCCAATTGGGGTCGCCGGCCTTTCGTAGTCGTTGTTCCGCCAAATGAATATCTTGTAGTCCGGCCTCGTACCATAGAGCGTGTAAAATTTCGTGCGATAAAACTTTGGCGGCATAAATTTTATCAACATCCGCAATCATTCTAAATCCTATCTGATAGGGGGCAACACTTCCGCAACTACCACTCGCTGGCTGTTTTTTTTCGGAGTATTCTTCGGTAGAAATACTATCCATATTGATTATTGCAAATGGATTTTCAGTTTTGGATAGGGTAAAAATTATCTCTATTCCATTAAGGGCAAAGAAATCTTTCGCGGCGGTTAAAAGTCCGTCGTCAATAGGATTATTAAGTTGTATTTTTTTTGAAATCATATTTTTATTATCCCAAAATTCTTCGGGGTCAATCCGGCTTTCGTCGGATTTCAGGATTTGATGATGAGCGTGAGGAGCATATTTCTCCGTAATATCCCAGTAGGGTGTTCCGGAATTGCCACTTATCGCAAATACTTCGCCTTTTTTTAATTTTGTGCCAATCGCAATCTGCCGAAAATGAAGATGGGCGAATTGGTGGCGAAGCCCGTCTTTATCAGTTAATTCAATCCATAACCCTCCGCTATCGGTTTGAAAATGAAGAGAACATAGCAAATTATCTTCCCACGCAAACATCGGTTCGAAATTCGCCCGATAATCGGCTGCCGCTCCCAGTCCGTCCGCAAAATGTTCTTTTATGCCCCGAATCAAAATTCGTTGATTAAGAAAAAAGGTCATAAAGTTTTATAAAACCAATTTTATTTTTTAACAATTTAATTCCGATGACTTCGTATAGATAGAATTATTTATTTTCAATTCTTGGGGCAAAATTTCCTTATATTGAACGATAACTTTTTCTATAATTTCTTTTTCCGGCTTTATATTTTCTAAAATCTCATATAAACCGCTCAAAATACTCCAATCGGTTTGATAACTTTTCAAAGAAAAACCATTAAGAGATTGCCGAAATTCATCCAAAGTAATACCTGTGATTTTTCCGTCTTTATTCCGAATGATTTTTTGCAGAAAATCAAGTTGTGCCTCAATGGAAGATTCTCCATTGCTTCGTAATTCATCAAATTCGGACTCTTTCGTTTCTATTTGTTCTTCAAGTTCAGAAATACGAGATTCATATTCTTCCTTAATTTCTTGCATATAAGGATGCTCTATATTGATTGGGTCTTTCATATTTTTATTTTTAGAGGCGCGGGCGAAAACAGAAATTCGTTGCCAAAAAACTTTAATCCGCTCGCGGCCCCAAAAATGCAACTAATTTTTTAACCGACTTTATTTTTTTCTTCCGCTTCTTCTTTTTCACGATTTCTGTATCTTGGTGCGAGCGCGAGTGATTGGTTCGCACTCTCCCCCTCTTCGTCCTCCCGCACGCCGAGCGAAAATGGGGCGTAGGGTATTGGCGGGTCTGTTGTTCATTTCGCCGGTAATCACTTCCGACTATTTCGCTCACGCCAAGACACAGAAAAACTTTTTAAACTAATTAAACCGACCTTTAAATCTGTTCTTCAATAACCGCCGACATTACATCGTTCATTTATTTTTGAAAATAATCTTTGAAAAATTATTTTCCTGTTCTTCAATGGACGGAAACGGAATATGAATGCCGAATTTCGCGAGATGACGATTTAAAATATCAAATACTTTATCAATTTCTTCGGAATTTAATTTCGTGGTGCTTTTTTTATTCAGATATACTTCTTGGATCGGCCGCCATAAAAAATTTTTAATATTCATATTCGTCCACGGAATATCCACCTTTGGCTTTAATACCTTACGCATATCAAGTCCAGCTCCATTCAGTTCATCGGCAAGCAAGGTAAAATATAAATGTAGTGCCCGATTCTGTCTTGAAGTTCTTTGTTTTGTTAATTGCATATTAAAAAGGAATACTATCTAAATTTATTTCTTTTTTATTGCAATCGAAAATCAATTCGCCGTATTCATCCAATTTCCAGCCGTCTATCACGAAATAAGGCACAATAGCTTTTTCGCCGGCAATTAATGTTTTATGAAGTAAAACTCTAACTTCTTTGCCGACCCAATTATCAGTTTCATCGCCAAACGCCTCAATTAAAACATTTATTGTCTTTGGATTAAATGCTATCTTTTTTTCGCCATTTCGCGTTTTAATTCTATAACATGTCTGCTCGCCCCATTTGCCGGTCTCGGGATTGCCGCCGTCTAATATCTTGATTATATCGCCATTTTTAATATCGGCCTCATATTTTACTCCTTCATATTCGTAAGATTCTTTACGAACAAACCCAACCCCGCCTGATGTTTTTTTAAATACTTTCATAATTATAATTTAATTATCGCAGATAAAATTTTTTCAATTTCCGCAAGAAATACTCTTTGTTTTTTTTTCGCTTCCTGGATTTCATCTTCTATTTTTTCACGCTTAATCTCAATGATATGCAATAAATGAACCGGAATATCGGGATTATAACCGACAAAATATAATTTTTCCAATTTTTCATTTACGATAAAATACTGGATTACTTGCCATTTATATTCGTCAGGGATTTCATTTTCCAACCAAAGTTTAACATGATTTTTTCCGCCCATACATTTAACTTCAATCGCTTCATTTTTGCCGATAAGTCCATCGGGACTATTACAAACCAAGGGATTATTTTCTTCCTCGCAAAGACCCATTTTTTCAACTTTTTTACCGCTTTCCAATTCAAACGCGGCGACAGCGTCATCCTCAAGACGAAGTCCCCGGTCCATCGCATTTTCGGTTTCATCTTTAATTCCGACGGTCAATCTCTGGGCTATCATTTCATAAATCGCTTCTTGTCTTGCTTTTGGCGTCCCCATAATGGCCTTAAGGGTTGTCCCCGTTATCTTGCCTTTTCGCAAATGAAACCATTCATCGCTCCGTTGTTTAATTTTGTGATTTTTCATAAAGATTGAAATTCTTTTTAAGTTCTTGCGCGACCTTTATAATTTCACCATCTCGCCTTTCATCCTCGCTTAACAAAAGCCATACTGACCTTAATTCATCAAAAGTTTTCGCGTTTTTAAGTTTAACAATACTATCTCCAACTTTATAGAACTGTCCTATGTTCGCGATAACTTTCGCATAATAATCTTGATGTTCCCGCAAAAACCAATCCCTAATTTCAACTATTTTTTTTTTAGTTTTTTCATCGTCTATATCCAGTCCTTTACATAATTCAATCGCGGCGTTCGTTGCTGAAAAAAAAGAAATGGAAGCTGCTTTCCTATATTGGGCATCTCGCAAAAGACGGTCATTTATTTCTTCTTTCATAAAATTTTTATTTATCACAATCAGGACAAATACAATTCGTTATAATTCGACCTTTAAGACAAGAATGATAGTGCGGCTGCCCTCCGGCGGCTCCGCAATATCCGCACATTCCCGTTCGCCAATTCCTGCCATCCGTCGCCTCTTTGGCTTTCAAATCTTCCAGTCCCTCTTTAACTAAAAAATTTTCCGTGCCGTATAATGCCGCAATAAAACCTTCCATTTTTTCCGCTTCGCCTACTGAAATTTTAGCAAACATTTTTCGCATAAATTCCTGATGACGCTTTAAATCGGTTATCGGTTTATCTTCGTCTTTTTTACAAAATTCTTCCAAATCTCTGCCAAATTCGGCATCGTTTGGCCATTGCTGTTTTTTAAATTCCGAAAGTCCCTCACCTAACAACTCAATGTTTTTATCTGTCATTTTTTATTTTTAGAGGCGCAAGCAGAAAACAGAAATTCGTTGCCAAAAAACTTTAATCCGCTCGCGACCCCGAAAATGCAACTAATTTTTTTTCTTATAAATTCCTGACAATTTTTCACATTTCGCACGCTTACAGGTAAACTTATACGCGTTGCTTTCGTTGCTTTTTACGCGAAATCCTTTTCCGCAATGTCTACAATTATATGTTTTATTTCTCACACAAAAATTTTAAACAAATTTTTAAACAAATTATTCTTATACGACCTTTAAATAAAAAACTCTTACACAAAACGGAGGCGATGGGTTTGGCATCGCCGCCTTTCTCTATAAGAGTTAAACGTTCCAAACCAACGCAAGAGTATATTATTCTTTTTTTTAAATTCTGTCAATGCCCTTTCGCCGTATTAACTTTATACTTTCGTTCAGTGTGTCTTTTCCGACGTGAAACAAATTACACCTTGCGCACCACCAAAAAAGATTTTCATCCAGTGCATAAATTCTTTTTTTACATTGTGAGCAAATATACTCGTAAATTTCCGCCGTTCCTTTTGCTAATTGTTCAGCTAAATATTCCATAAACTAATTTTAAATTATTTTTTTAATTCTTGCAAGAGGAGGGGATGTTAATAACTCTATTGACTTTAATTACACTTATTTTTTAATTTTTGTCAATAAAATACATCTTTTTATTAAAATTTCCTTGAAAATTTTTAAACTATTTTCCGTTTCGTCAATTTTCATATTTGACCGCACGGGAAGAGTTATGCAAGATTTTACCCGGCACGCCTTTTCGCAACCATCGCAAACAAAAACAATTCCCCTTAAATCCCTTTTCATTTTTCCATCAAGAAATTTTTTAATTTTGACTTTCAGGTGCGCTTTTTGATAATTTCTTTTATATTTTATGGGATTATTTTTTTGCCATTTTTTTATTTTTTCGGCGCAATAGTTTTTAAATTTTTCCGTATTCTTAACTTTTGTCCACCATTTTTTTAATTGATTTTTCAGCTGTAATTTTCTTTTTGGATTTTCCGCTCTTTTTTTATCGTAGCATGAGCGACACAGGCCATTGCCTTTATGTCTGTACTGGTCGCATTTTTTAGTCGTGCCACATTTTACACAGCAACTATGTTTCCACGACCAAAATTTTGATGGAATAGGTGCGCTCATATTTTTAAAAATTTAAAGTTTCAACATTTATTTCCTTTGTGGCCGGTTCGCCGGTCCCAAACTTTTCATTATTAAATTTATAATCGGAAATGACAGGGTCAAACTCAACCTCAATCGTCGTCTCGCCGTTGGGATTGCGGGATTTTGGAATTATCACAAGAGTTTTATATCTATCCGCGCCCTCGCTTCTGTCCCGCCACAGGTTTATTGTATAATCGGCGTTTTGCGGGATTGAAACACTGTCTTTAAAACTATCAAGTCTTGGTTTTGCTCCATCAAGTTTTTTATAATGAACGATAAGAATAATTCTCGCGCCCGTTCGCTTACGAAGCAGAGCCAGACGAATCATCAAATGTTCCACATAATCCGATTTGTTATTTTTTCCTTTTAATAAATCAAAAAAATGCAAATGGTCTATCAAAAATAAATTCACGCCTTCTAACACTTTTTTTTCAATCAATTTTTCCAGCTTATCTATGTCAATCATTTCCTCGCAGCCAGAAAATGTTAAATTAGAATTAACGAGATTTTTTTCCGCTTCTTGACGAAATTCGGAATACATCGAGTCTTTAATACAATTTTTTCTGAAATCATTCCAGGGATAATTCGTTAATCCGCCATTGTGTCTAATTCTGCCAAGTTCATAATATACCGCTTTTATTCCGTAATTCTGCAGCCTGTCTTCAAGAGCAAAAATATGACACTTATGTTTCTGACTAGCTTTAATTAAAATTTTCGTGCCGAAAGTCGTTTTGCCGGTGCCCGTTTCTCCGCCCAAAACAATCATATCGCCCGGAAAAATACCAGTTAATTTATCGTCCAACCAATCATAACCAAAACTAACCACACTCTCAGGATTAGTATTATCCAATTCCTCCATTCCCAATTTCACAACATCGGTAAAATTCAAAACTATCTCATCTTGAATTTCATCAACGTTATCGCTTCCTCGCCTTTGGGCCAGTTCTCTTTTGGCGATAGAACGATAAATATTTTTAAGTTCATATTCGGAAAGAGGCGGCTCGTTTCCGGAGTTCCACCTAACAAGCATCAACCATACTACTCCCTCCCATTCGCTAGGCGCAAATGCTTTTAAAAGTTTTCCGGCGATTTTCGCGGCATTGGCGTTTCTTGAGCCCTCATTGACTCCCTTGATTATTTCTTCCCAATCTTTTTTGGGTCTCAAATTTTTTCCGCCAAAAAGATGAATTGGAAACGGCGATAAATTTCTCCGCTCAATAACTTCATATTTTTTTCCCGATGAATGGAGAGAGGGCGGCGCGACCACATAACCGCCGTTGCCCCGAATGTCTGTCAGCGGAAACACGCGCACTTTATTCTCAATATCGGCATATTGATAATACAAGTGCCAGCCATCACCGCCTGTTCGCACAATCGCCGTAGAGGGAAATTTTGAAATATCGCCACCTTTTTCCACATCAACAACAATGATATTAGAAATTTTGCCGGTTATAATCCCAATATTTGATTCCGGCCACTTCGTCCACCATTCTTTCACTTCCGCCTCTGTAGCAAACCGGTTTTGAAATTCTATCCATTTAACCAAGGGAATTTTATTTTGTCCCACCGGAATAACCGAAATATTTTTAGAAAGATATTTTAGAGCGTGAGTTAATAATTCAGACATATAAAATAAAATTAAATTCTAAATCTCCTTTATCCCCGGTATTTTAAATCTTAAAAAATTTTATTGCAAGTTTAATCTGTGGATAACTTTTCACCGATGAAGAAATTTAAGAAATCCATTTTTCTGTTTGAAAAAATCATAAAAACTAAATCTATGCCTTGAATAATCATTGACAGGATTTCGGTTTAAGATTTCCGCGCAATAATTCAAAATTGCTTTTTTAAAATCTTCTTCGGTATATTTTTGTAAATCCAAAAAGATAAATTCTATATCCGGCGTTATTTTACGGCATTGAGGCAAAAGTTTGGTAAGAGCCGGCCGGTTGAGGGCAGTTCTGACACCAAAGGGCAGTTTTGCAGAAGTAGCCAATTCGTTCCAAATATTCCAAATGATCAGGGGTAAGGGAGAAAAAGCCATTTTGGTTTCTTCTTTAATACATTGTTCTTTAATACTCTGTTCTTGTGCCTGACGGGTATGAACACCGTGTTCAGGGGTGGTATGAACACCGTGTTCAGGGGTGGTATGAACACCGTGTTCAGGGGTGAACGTTTGTTCAGGGGTGAACATTTGTTCAGGGGTATCTACTTGTTTGGGAGTTTGTATCTTAATAACTAAATCAATGTTTATTGTATAAGTATTAGCTCGGCCGGCTTTTTCTCGAGTTGAAATAATGCCCGGAAATTTTTTGTTGAGTTCAACAAATCTAAATCTTACCTCGCGCGTTGTGCAGCCCAATCTTTCAGCTAAATACTTATTACTCATTTTTATCTCTTCCTTATTTGTTTTTGCTAAAATCCCAAAAAGAAATTTCGCTCCCCAACTTAAAGATTGATCGGCCATTATTTCTTCAGGAATTGGCAAAAAAGAAAAACCTAATTTCATATAAATTTATTTAATGCAAATAAAAAATCTTCAAAAACTAAACGCCGGATGGCAGAGGACAAAAGGCTGAACAGACCTTTTGCTCGG
The DNA here is from genome assembly GCA_016218625.1 of Elusimicrobiota bacterium. Taxonomy (GTDB): domain Bacteria; phylum Elusimicrobiota; class UBA8919; order UBA8919; family UBA8919; genus UBA8919. Next base: position 21,252 of record JACRDL010000034.1, on the reverse strand, counting down.
GCAAAGCCGCAAGCAACTCTGCTCTACGCGCAATTTTCAAAATTTTTTAATGTTCATTTTTTTATCTTATTAACTTACACCTTAATTATGTGCTCAAAATAAAAACAGGTCAAGAGAGGTTGTCCATAGACCGAAATTTAAGATTTTATTTTTTTTAATTTTCTTATAGTCCAGTTGGATTTTTGTTTTATTACCAATAATTTAACATTGGGCTTTTCTGAAAATAACGCCTCAAAAAGTTTCCATTTTAGCCGCCAAAGCGGAGTCGCATATCCCTTTGTTTCCACATATTCAATTTCGCCGTTTGGATAATAAACAATAAAATCAATATAATAATTACAAACGATATAATTATTTACGACAAGCGGAATTTTAATTTGCTTCTCCCATTTTAAAATTTCACCCGCCTTTTGGCGCAAATCCAATTCTTGCGCGTAGCCGGCCTCAAACTTGCTGTCATATCTATAACCGGAAAAAATTGTTTTTTTGGCGGATCCCCATTTGTTGCACTGTGTATACATAAATTTAATTTGACTTTTTAGCGTTTTTTATTTGAAATATGTGAAAATTAGATTTCGCACTACAATGCGATTTGAGAGGGGTATGATGTTAAAAACATTAAAAACTACGGATTAAAGGATTATCCCTCTAAAAACAATAGAAAAGGGGCAATTTCGGGGGTTTAAATCAAGGTCTTAGTTTCAGAAAACCTACTTTTCGCATCTGGCGCAAATTTTCCGCAATTTTGACAATTTTTCCTCAACTTTTTGTCCGCTTCTTTTTTGCAAAATTTACAAAGATGAGAGCCGTTAAAAATAAAATCATTTTCCTGAAACCGTTTGCCACATTTTTTACATTTGTCGTATTCGTATTTATATTATAAAATTTTTTTAAATTGATTGCAAACGAAAAGTGTTAATAACTTTTAAATAAATCTAAAAGATATTTTCGCTGCTGATCTTGAGAGGCGTTTTTAAATTTATCATTTTTACTAAATTGAAGAAGCGCGTCTCTTAAAAGCGCCGTGTCAATATTTTTCGGCAAAGAATATTTTCTAATCATTAGAGCCGGAAAAATTATGTCATTAATTTGATTTCTGACTTCTCTTTCGGCTGAAGAAAATAAATCGGCTTGTTCGGTGATTGAGGATTGTTTATATTCTTCGGAATTGATTAAATTTTTTAATGTTTCTTTTAATGCTTTACCCTGATAATTTTGATAAATGTCATATTCGCCATTGGTTAATTTTATCCCCGAAATAATTTGGCTTGGCATTCCGATTGCTTCCCCCACTCTTTTGGCCTCGTTGATTATAGGGTCATTTATGGCAGTTTTAGAGACGAAGGGGTCAATAATTGCCAATCTTCCGCCCCCTCCCCTAACTGGTTCGCCCCAAATATCTCTATAAACCGGAACGGTTTTGCTTAAAATAGGAATCTTGGCCGCTATTGTCTGGATTAAATTTTCCGATCTTCGTAAGTTGGGATCAAAAATTTTAGCTATTTTTGCCACTATTGTAGGCACAAGAGAACCTATTGTTTGATTAACAAATTTTTGCCCGAAGGTTTCTGGCTGATCTACCGCTTTACCGATACCGGAGATGCCCCTCAACATTGGCATTTCTTTAACCGTTTTAAGTGCTCCGAAACCGGCCTTTGTTATTGCACTATCCTTACTTTCTGATAAGGCCAAATCCGCGCCCATTGTCAAAAGCACTCCCATAGGAGAAAATCTGTCTAATTTCCGCCAAGCCCCTAAAAATTTTATGGAGTTGCTTTGTTTTCCTTCCGCAAATGCCTGATTTTTTTCTTGCGTGTTCGACGGTAAATTTCCAATCATTATACCTGCTTTGGCCGCTAAATAACCCAGCCCAATAACAGTAGAGCCGGTGATTGCCCGTCCCAAATCATTAACTATGATTGCTTGTTTTTGAGTTTCGGGGATTTTAAGAGCGTGATAAATTGCCTTGACAAATCCGGACGGCGTATAATCAAAAACTCGCGCTACGATATTAGACGGTGTCCGTACAAACGGCACGGTTATTTCTGTTCCCAATCTAACCGCGGACCCCCCTCTCTTCCCTTCCCCGACATATTTTATTTTATTGATTATATCGGCGAGAACATTGGGATTTTGAAAGGTGGCATATTCGGCCACGTCAATGGCATTAACAATCATTTTATTGGTAGGATTTAAAAGCAGTTCTTTAATCAAATCTTTGGCCGCTTGTCCTTTAAGTCCCTGGTTGATCGCTTCCACTTCCGCCTGTTTAGCCAAACTTTCCGATAAGGCCATTTTACGAAAAATAATGTCTTCGGCTCCGAGCATTCTAAATACCCCTTTGGTATAAATATCCAAAATTTTATTATCAAAATTTACTTGATAGGGAATGTCGTATTTTGCCATTATGTCGTCTGTGTAAAATCCCGTTTTAAGATAACTCGCCGCATCTGTTAATCCACTTATTCCTCCCTTTACTTTTTCTAAAATTGTATTTGGTGAAACCGTGGTTGTTCGTTTTCCTGAAAAAACGGAATAAATTTTATCTATAAAAGTAGCCGGAATATCTTTGGCGGTTTCAAGGCCGGCCATCGTGATATTGCCCCCTATATTTGCCAAATGAGTGGTGGGCGAAGTTAAAAGTCCGGCCTTCCATAAAGTTATCATTTTATCTAAATTAGATGATTGTTTTAATCCCGCCACAAATTGAGCGAGTCCGGCCCCGTCGGATTTTGAAATTAAATCCAAAATGGCATTTTGTCCTTCGGGAGTTAAGGGGTTATCTCCAAGCATCTTTTGGGCATGGCTCAGCCAAAAGGCGGGGTCAAGAGAATCGCGCGCGAAAATTCTATTAGAGGCCACAAGACGGCCGCCCTCTGTGTTGCCGGGAAGAATAATTTTTAGTGCATCATCTATTTGTTGATTAGCCACATTAATTTTGGAAAACAATAATTGTTCTGCTTCGGGATTTTGCGCGATTTCTTTTTGGGCGTTAATAATATATTGGCTGCGGGCATTAATTAAATTTTTCAGCGCGACATTGCCTTCGGGGGTCAGATCGGAAGGAACGGTTTTGAGTAGTTGAGAAGGATTAAGTCCCAAAATTTGCGCCGCGTCTTCCATGTCGGAAAAGGTTTTGACATCCCGCATCTTAAAACCCAAAATGTCCAATTTTGATTTTATAATATCAATTTGTTCCGGAGGAAGATTCAATTTTTCGCCTTTAAAAACCTGAGGGACTTGTTTTGAGGGAATAGACGCAAGGGGGACGGAGGGAACAATCTTCTGAATATCTTTTAATTTAAAAATTGATTCCGCGAGTTTTGGATTTTCGGCGGCCATTTTAGTCGCCTCTTCTTTTCCTAAAATTTTCGTGAGATATTTCATTTGTTCAAGTGAGCCGCCCACAGGGACAGGCTTTGATAATGCAATCGCCTGCCCCATTTTAAAAGCGATTTCCGCTGTTTTACGATTGTCATATTTAATCCGTTCGGGATTAAACAATGGCTGTCCCTGTTCGGTATTTAATAAAGGGGGGGCATTTTTATCCGTAAAATCGGGAATCAAAGTTTTTCCATATTTTTTTAATGGAGTTAAAGATTGTTGCTGAATTGATTCGCCTACGGCCGGAATCGCGGGAAACACATTTTTAATGCCGCCTTGAATTTTTTCCGATAAACTTTTGGTGGCTGATAATCCTTTTTGCGCTATTTGCAATGCGAAAGGTAAACTTTCAGTTGACATAAAATTAAAATTGCGTTAATTTATACATTATATGAAAAACATTTTATATTGGGCGGTATATTATTTAATACACATTATTTATTTCGGGATAATTGGTTTAATAGTTTACGCGGCTCTTCGAGTTATGGTTTCGCCGATAGTTTGTTCTCTTTTACCGCCGATTTGGGATTAGTGCCATAAATCATACCACCAGGAAGTCGGCTGTTCTGGAATTTGGTTTCCTTGCCATTCTATCGGCAAAGTCAGTAGGGTCTTTTTGGTTTTAATTTCTTTTTCATAACCATCAGGCACTCTTCTATAGACCTTGCTGCTTATATCTAATTTGGGAAATTCATTTTTAAGAACATCTATTATCTTTTCGCGCGCTCCTTTGGTTCCATATCGTCCGGAATAAAGATTTTTAATTTCCGCGTCTAAACGAGTATTAAAATTCGCGCCGGTTAAACTTCTGGATGGGTTAATGCTGGCAGCGGAAGGTTTTGGCTGAATAATCCAATTCTTATTGACTAAATCCCAAAGTCCTCCCTGTACCTCTATGACATTTTCTTTTAATTTCGCGGTTTGCGTCAGTTCTTTTTGCGCCTGTTCTATCATAAATTCCATTTGGTTTTGCTGAAAAGTTCTATTTTTATCATACAACGAAATAGCGGTTGAAACGGCATATTGCGCTTGTTGTTTGGCATCTTTAACATAACTTTGTAAAAGGTTTAACTGATTTGTTTTAGCGTCTATTTTGTTTTCATATTTACTTTGAATACTCGCGACCTTGCGGCTTCGTAATCCCTCGCTATAAAAAGGATTATCATTAACTACCATGATTTCATCATTGCGTTGATTGGTTAAATCCTCTATGGATTTTGTATATTCCGTTATTTTAGATGTGATATTTGAGGAGCCAAGAGAAGTAAGAATATCCTGAATATAGGATTGAATCTTCCCTGTCGGATTGTAAGCTAAAGCATCTGTATCTAATTTAGTTCCTAATTTGCTGTCAATCGCCATTAATCTTGCCTGCAAATCTTGTCGTTCTTGTTGTTGCAAATCCATATTGCTTTTGGCCGCAAAGTCCGCTTCTTTTTGAACGCCCGGCCTTAAATAATCAGCCTGTTCAACTTGTTTAAAAAAATCCGGCGATTGCTGCGCTTCCGCATAAGAAATATATTTGCCGGTTTTTTTATTAAAGACATCGGGAGAACCTTTAAATTGAATATACGGTAAAACGGGAGCCGGAGCGGGAGCCGGAGCGGGAGCCGGAGCGGAAGCGGATGTAGGTATGGGCGCAAGTACGGAAGCGGGCGCGGGGGCTCGTTCTGAAATAAAATCAACATTAAAACCGCTCTGAAACATCGGCAAGGCTTCTTCATAAGAAAGTTTTTGTCCCTCATTCCGAAAAATATCGTATCCGGTGGGGCTTTTGATTTTATAAAATTGACTGTAATCGTAAGTTGCCATATTTAAAATAAAAATTTAAAAAATAAAGGTAAAGTAAATCCAAGTGCCGCTCCAATTAAACCAATTATAAAAAAAACAACCTTGCTCGCTCCCAAAAAAAAACTTTTGTTTAATTTAAAATTAACAATATCTTGTTCGTGTTTTTGTAGCGTACCATTGATTTTATCAAGTCGCATCAAAATTCCATCTATTTTACCCTCTATATTTCCAAGTTGTTCAAAAATAATTTCATTCATAAATCTGAGGCGCATCTGCCTGCGGCGAAATGTTTGAAGCGGGTGGAACAGCCGGAGTGGCCCGACTTTGTAAATTTTGCGCCAGTTGTTTTTCAGCATCTATTACTTCAATTAATTCATCGGGAGTAATATCAATCAATTCTAAACTTCTTTTTTGGGCAATTTGTTTTAAAGCGGAATTATTGGGAAACATAGCGAGTAAAAATTGAAATTTTTTAATTGTTTTAATGCTGTTTTGTTCTTGTTCGGAAGTTGAGGCGACAATCGGTTCGTAATCGGATTTCCAATCAGAAGCAAAAACATTTTTCATATAAGTCTTCCCGCTTCGGCCGGTTTTAGAAAGTTTAATTATTTTAGGAGCATTTACCTGCATTAAAGCATTCCATTTTTTAGCTATTTTATACCAGGATAACCTGTAAAATTTAGTCATTGCCGTTGCCCGTTCTCCCGCTTTACCGACTAAAATTTCCACTTCTCCAAGTGTTTGCGTTCCTTTCTCTGATTGTCCTTTATCTATCGCCGTTGCTCCCGTGCCGCGCTCTACAATGCGCGTAATAACCGCGATTGCTTCCAGTGTATCATCAAGACCTGAAACCTCAACCGGTCTTATAACCTTATTAATATCATCACCGGGCGGCGCGGGAAGCATAACCCCCGGCCCCGGAATATAGGTCTGTGGCGTATATCCCTGACTTGGCAAAAACCAGTGCATTTGAAAATTTTTCAAAGTCCTGTTTTCAATTAATTGGCTATACCAAACATTTAAAACTTTATTGGGAGTACGAATTAAATCCGCGACACTATCCGGATAAATATCATTTGTCTCGGGGTCTTCGCTCCAAAATTCAAACGGCCAAAAATCAACTCCGATTAAATCGATTAATCTTTCATTTAAAAGTTCTATTGTGTCTTCGGCATAAACAAAGACCCTTCTTTCAAACTTTTTCTTCTTCGCATTCCAAATATTTGTATAATGTTCCGTTAAATTGACGATTCTGTCTCCGCCGGCAAATAAAGAAAAGTCGGTGCTATCAACTCCCATTGCCTTTAGTCGTTCCATTTTCTTTTCCCACTCCTCTTTATTTTTGTTGCTTTGAGTAATTCCCGGTTCGGAAACAGCCCATATCTTTAATGCCTCTTTTCCTTTTTCGGTATATCTTTTATCGGCCAAAATTTCTTTAACCGAACGAAAGATATTTAAATGAACAATAAATCTTGCACTTTCTATATCCCAAGGCAAAGTCAGGGGGTCAATGGCTATATCATAAATATCCAAAACGGAAAGGTCGATCCCTTTTTCATCAATGTTTAATTTTTTAAAAGATAAATCGTAGAGCAGAATGTTTTTTTTATCTAAAATATCAATAAGTTCTATATTCCTGGTTTTAACAAAATCATTCCAAATTTCCTGATAATACAGTTCTTTTTGTTCGTTCCCGTAAAGTTCTTTCCATTCCACGCTGGGAGCGTCGTCTATCTTTGAAAGCAAGGTTTTAATCGTTTCCTTCATTAAAGGAATGTTGACGGCCTGCCTTTGAGTCAGCCGGTTGATTTTGACTTTATTGCGGTATAGTTCGTAATTTCCGTCCCAATCGTCGTGTTTTCTTTCCCGCAATTCAAGCGCGGCCTTTTTTTCTTTTTGCAGCCGTTCCATTTCATTCTGAATTATAAAATTATCCTCGTTTATTTTTATTTCCATATTTAAAATTAATCTTCATTTAAAATTTCATCTGAAACAGAACCCCCTAAAACATCAAATCGTTCAAACATTCCGCCTCTGTCCGTGTGCGTTTGATAGACAAATTGTTCATCTTGGTACTGCTTCCAGATATTATCTAAAAGATGAGCTGCTATTTTTTGGTGAAAAATCGTCTCATCAAAAAGTTTATCCCGTTCTTTTAATTTCGCGAGCATTAACTCAACGATGGCGTCATTTCCAGTTTCTTCGTTGTCGGAAAATACGGTTTTCGCGGTTTTATCGGTTGGATCAACCGCAGGAACATAGTGCCCCCAGGCGGTTAAAGTTCCCGATAAATCTATATTCGGATTGATAAAAACCAAATTTCCGAAATCGGAATAAACTCTGTCTTCACTGCTTGGACTTTTTTCTTTAAAAATTTGATAGTCTTCAAAGTTTAATTTTTGAAGTCGTTTGCCGCCAATTTGCATAAGACGAAAACTATCCGCCCTATATCCCTCAAAACTCCATTCCTCAACGGAAGTAAAGGTGGTGGAAATTCTGCCTTCCGTAAAGGGCCATTTTTTAAAAGAGGCCGCGGCAGTATAACATTCACGAGTCCAGTTATTTAAAATGGCATCAGAAATGTCGGCGGAAGAAGTTGTCCGCGCTCCTCGTGTTAAAAATTCCGTTTGTATATCTAAAATGTTATTTAACATAAATTTTAATTTTTAATTATCTAATCTAATATAAGGCGTGTGATTAGAAGCCCAAATTATATCTGAAACGGGATTAATAGAAGACGGCGGCGTCCCGGAAGTTATGGCAATTGTTCCCTGCATTTTTGGCTCATTGACAACGCCCTTGTCCAATGATTCCGCGGCTGCGCCGGAGGCCTCATCAGAATCCCATTGAGACACAGATGCCGTTGTCGCGGCGGAATTAGTATTAAAACCGACATAATATATTCCAGTATCCAATGTTATTGGTGAGGCCAATACGGTGCTGTTAACGCCTGCCGCCCCCGAACCGCTCACGATATTTGCGGTTGTAACCGTAAATTTTTGGTTTCCTTCGCTGTCATATACCGTTATATCCATTGTGCCAGTCGTGCCAACCGAAGGAGAATGAAAAGAAATTTTATTAACGGTAATGGCGGTAGTTAAAACTACCGCACCTATTTTCATAGAAATATCGGTTGGTGTATTAAAACTTTGAATAAAAGAACTCGCGGCGGCATTGGGAACGACAACCGCGAAAGGAATGGCAAATTTACTTTTAGCCGCGCCGGAAAAACTATCCCACGCCTGAGTGATAAAATTATAAACATACAATTTATTGTTTGTCGTATCATATGCGATGCTTTCAATAAATTTGTTCGGCTTCCAGGCTGGAATCGCTGAAACTCTCGGAAAATAATTGTAAATATCTTCCAAAAAAACTTTATGGGGCGGTTCTTGCGGAATTTCATCACTCATATTTAGTAGGGTTTAACAAAACCGTAAACCTTCAAGGTTTTGATTTTTACATTTCCAGTTTGGAAATTAAATAATAATTTAAGCTGATTAGTTTGTATTTCTTTATTGAGCCGTATTTTTTTTACCGCTCCATGCGTGTCAAATTCAAAACTTCCATAATCAGCGGCCGCACTATCTTCGTCTCCCTGATATTGAAGCGTAAACCTGTCGCCTGTCGCGAGCGGTTCACCGAGCAAAATATCAATTCTTGTAATATTAGTTTCATCATCTAAATCAAAATATACCGTTTCGGGATAAGATGCCGAAGTTCCGCCGCTTCCGCTTAAACTCCAATAATATAATTTATTGCTCACAGTGCCTATAAATACGGAGTTTACCTTGCTGATTGCGTCAATAAATGACACAGAACCGGTAAAATTGATTATTGGCTGAAAATAAGCGTTAGAAATTTCCGGTATGAATTTTCCGTAAGAACTTATAAAATTAGAACCGCCGCCAAATAACACGGCATTATTGATTACATCCGCGGCGAAAGGATAACCATAACGCGGCGCATCTTCCACTCCCAAGGTTCTAATTTTGACTGGTTTGGTATAAAAATCAAAATACCACATTCCCCGCCCGCAAAAAGCGATATGTCCATTTCCAAATTTTTTAATCGCGGTAATGGTAAAATCCGGTATTGTCCATTCTTTATTATGCCGCGCACTAACGGTGTCCCAATATAATATTTTATTTTCCCCTCTCAGAGTTAAATCGCCTAAATTTTTGGTAATCGCGGCCACTAAAAATGTACCGTCATCATTCAGACAAGTATTTAAAAAATCAAGTGGAAAGGTTAAAACAGTTGAATTCACGGTGGCCCCCGAACCCGAAATGCTGTAAATTTTTCCCAGCGCGTCCCCATTTCCAAAATAGACATCTCCAAAGAAAAAATGTGCCGGATGTTCGGTAGTATTCGTTAACCCCGTAGCCCAATCATCAATAAATTCTCCCGATGGCCCGTCAAAATTCCAACGGCCAATTTTGGTGGTTCTAAAATAATAAAGATATTTTAAACCCTCCAAAGATTGATAAATTTTTAAACCATTTGCGGGATTGGCAATAGTGGAACCTGGGCGAAGCGCGGTAGGAGCACCATTGTTGGCAAGATTTTTATCATACATATTTCCCCCATCTCCTATCATATAAAGATTTCCGAGCGTTGAACCCAAAACACGAGAATCTCCCGCTAAAATAACATCCGCGATTACTCCGCCGGAAATATCCGTCGGGTTGGCGGACATTTGCAATAAGCCGGTATTCACGCTTTGATAAAAGGGGTCAACGAACAGATTTATGCCTCCGCCCTTAAACAGAATTCCATTTCCGTAATGAGCTCCCGCCGAAATTCCGTTAAAAAAGTCCTTTGCCGCCAATTTTAATAATAATTTTATTTTCATATCTAATAATCTAAATACGGATAATCAACCTTAAAATACTTGCCTCTGAAAAAATACTTATCTCCTTTCGTCAGTCTGACTTTTTTCCAATTAACCTCTCTGACGAATTTAACGAATAAATCCTTAATATCTTTATCTTTTAAACAAAGCAAAAGAATGGTTCTTAAAAGTAAAATTCGCTCTTTCATATCGCCGATTATTTCAGCATGTTCCAGCATTTTTAATGCTTTTTCAAATAAATTTATAGGGTCAAACCATCTTAAAATTATTCCATTGGGATTAAAAAAACCCGCGAGCCATTGAATCCTCATACGATAACTGTCATCCTCTTGTAAAATAAAACACAGATAATCCCGTAAAATAAAAGTTTTCTCCGGGGCAACTTTCGTCCATGCCCGATAAATTTCCCTGACTGATGGCGTCAAATTTTTAAACGGAATAATATCAAATTTTAAGGGTTCAAAATATTTGGGGATTTCATAAAATAACTTATATTTGATATTTTTCACGGCCTCCGGATTTTCTTTTTCCGCCCAACTCTCATTAAAAATTTGATTTTTGATTTCATGTTTTAGTCTGGACAAATTGCCGTAAAGTAAGTGTCCGCGCGGAAATGTCGGAAATGGATATTTTTCCCCGCACATCTTCATTATAAAAGAACCATCAGGGGCTTTTATAACTTTGGCGGCCACCGACTCCCCTTTGCGCCAATACTGCACCATTTCCATTTTATCCGGCGTCATTCCGATTAATCGATAGTATAACTTCCAAAATTTAATCATACTCATCTCTTTGCGTATGTGAGGCGTTTTCCGCAAAGTCAACGCCCCACAAGACGAGTTCTATCTAATCACAAGTTAAAATGAACCAAATATCAAAGCCCCATATTTCCGTCTCTGTCTCGGCACTTTCGCGCCAAACAGATAAAGACCCTGATATTTCTTGGCAAATTGATTTTCCGCGTCTTTAACGCGCGACTCACTCCATTTATCCGCAAAGGAAATAAATCCTATGTGATTGGACGGAATAAGATAACCAACAGCTCCGGTTGTCAAAACAACATCGGAACTCGGTCCGCCGGTAATAGCGGTTGATTGTCCGGCTTTCGTTGAGACCCTTGTTCCGGCGGCAGCGTGAACATCAAACGCTCCCAATCGCATCACTCTTCCGTTGATCACGGTTCCGGTGTAAATCTCGGAAATACCGGAAGGCTGTAATTCAGCGGCTTGACGCAGCATAGTAACTCCGGACGGAGGAAGAACAATGTGTCTTTCATTGTCTGGCACTTCATTTTCGTCAAGTTTTTCAGCCAAAAGAGTAAACTGGTCGTAGATGGACGCAGCAGACACAGATGTCGCTCTCGCGGCCTGGATTTCCCAGCCCAAAGAAGACATCGTAATCAATGCGGCATTACCTGTTCCATATTTCGGAAAGTCAATACCATCGCCGCCGAATAATCCGCGGAGTGTGTATCCTTCCTCAAAATCGGGACCGGTGGTCTCTTCGTCCCATTCGGTCAAAGAAGCGACGGTGGAACTGGTAATCGCCGAAATTCTATACCACGGAGAAACAAAGGAGGCAGTTGAACGGAGACGAAAGCCCTTGTAAAGCACGGAATTATTAAATCCCGCGAATACTTGCGCCGCATCGCCTCTATCCTCAACAGTTCCGATTTGTCCCTCATAAGTATTAGAATTAGCGTTTACCGTCACCGTTCCGCCGGTGGCGGAAGTAGCGATAGAGGCCTCGGTTTGACCCGAACCCTCAACACGCAAATCCATGCCAATCCAATTACCTGCCTTGACCTCTTCTCCGAATTTATTAAGAACATAGATATCAATGGTTTTTTCAAGAACCATTGCTTGTTCGTTCAATAAATAATCCGGAATATCGGTAGCATAGGTAAATAAATCTTCAAGGGTATCAAGCGAAATGTTATACGCTTTCCGTTTTTCTACAATCAACTGGTCTTCTGCGTCTAAAATGCGCTGAACGGACATATCCGTTCCAACAACATAATCCTGCAATTCACCAGAATTGAGAAAGGAAAGTATATTAACTCTGTCGCCCGCCTTTTTAATTTCGCCCTCGTAATTTCTGTTAACACAACATTTGTTAATCTACGGATTTCGCCGTAGGTCGGACTTTATCTTGTTTGGCAATTTTTTTTTATAATCGCCAATCTCGGCATAAAGTCTCTGAGGATTTCGGTTATGTATTTCGGCAATTCTCATTATTATTTTGAAATCAGTATCGTTATATGGCTCATTCCTGCCATATTTTCTTCCATTTTGCATTCGCCCAATATTACGACGTAATCTTTCTTCGCAAAAAATTTTCACAAGTTCGGCTTCTTCTTTTTTACCTATAAGATATTTACTTATAAGATTAAGAGCGCGAACGCATCTTTTAATTCCTACGATTTTAACACTCCATTTTTCCTTATAATTTAATTCTTTTTTAGCGGAAATATAAGAAATATAAAATGAAAGATTATTTTCACGTAATATCTCCTCGCAGTAATTGATAATTTTTTTATTGGTATTAACAATTATAATCTGAGGAGAAAATAAGAGAGTTTCCTGTAATTTTCCTTTGTGGAGACGGTGATGCGTGATTGTTATACAACCCTCTCCATCAATTATTCCGCCAAGCCACCACAACCGACTTTCCTGCTGATTTTCACCTTGTATTTTAGATTGTTCCATAATAAGGACTAAAAATCTTTCGATGAGTTTCCAGCATATAGCCAAGTTTATAGGGAACTGTTAAAAATCAATCCCCTCATATACGGCCTTGGTGTAGGTCTTCGCCAAGACCTTAGAAGCAAATTGTTCCGCAAAAAATTGTAAAGTCATACATCTTTAAATTTCTGAATTTTTTAATTTTTCCCGACCTTTCAAATTTTGCCCGTTTTGAGCAATTCTTGATATTTCCGGAAATTGTTTTTACGCATATCCGCGATATCCTCAGGGGTCATCTTGCCATCCGTTGGCATCGCGCGGCCGCTAGTGGGCCTTTCAAGGCCCAACCTGACGGGAACATTCAACTCCTTTTCAGCGATAAATGCTTTGGCGGCGGTTTTCACGGGCATAGCCGAATTTTCGGGAAGCGCATGAAATTCCTCAAATTCTTGCCACTTATCTTTTAAAACAGGATAGGTTTCAAGAATTTCCGTTTTCATCAATTTATTCTGAATTGAATCTATTGTTGCCCTTAAAGCGTCAATTTCCGGTGTCTCGGAAAAATTGGAAGATTTTAACGAATTAAGTTCTTCTTCAAGCTGCCTGACCTTTTCTCTTTCGTCTTGTAAGGATTTTAGAAGAAGGTTTGGCGGAGTTTTATCTCCGGCTTGAACGGAAGCTTGCGGCTCTTCCTGGCCGTTTACTCCCGATGCGAGTTTGTCATCTTCACTGATGGGAAGAATGGTCGAGTCTTCCAAATTAACGACCGGTTGAGTTTCAACCATATTAAATGAGTTTAACGCCATCATTGGGCTAAATTTTACTAAGTAAATTTTCTAAATCACCAATTGAATTTATTTTATACCTTTTAAGAATGTCATAAGTTTTAAGCAGGATTTCTTTTTCGGTTTCATTTTTTTCCGCCCCTGCTTCTGCTTCCTCTTTTGCTTCCCCCCTTATCTCCGCTTTTACTTTTTTTTCTTTGAATTTTAGAACCATATTTTTTAATCCATTTATGAGCCAACTCTGGAAGTTTGGCAAACATATATCTTCTTTGTTTTTTTGATTTGAACGGCATTTTTTATTTTATTAACGCAAGTAATTGTTTTTCTAACATCTCTCGCACGACCTTTGGCGATTGAATTGCGCCCGCAAGAGTTTTATAACAGGTATGATAGGGTATCAATTCGGCTTTTTTTTGCTGCTCTAAATTTAAATCTCTCCATTTGCTCTCAATCATTTCAATTTGAGAATTGCAAAATTTCAAAATGTCCCCGAGGGAAAGTTCATCCTTATCCAAAATTAATTTCCAGGAATCAAAATCCTTTTTTTCTTCCGGTGATAATTCGGAATAATCCTTAATTCCTCTTTTTTGAAATAATTTTGATAGAATTGGATGCATAATAAAATTATAAATTATCTTCAAGCGCTATGGCAGAAATCGTAATCGGACTATCCGAAATCTCACCCCAATCAGCTATTTGGGCGGTAATTGCCGCCGCCATTTCATCTTGGGGTATGGGGGGGTTGAAAATGAAGGATTTGCTCCCATAAGAAGGCACGAGAATCCGATGCACAATACCGCCACCCGTTCCCATTCTAAATGACACAAGATTGGAATTACCTGAATTATTAATAGCCGTGAAGGAATACAAATCCAAATGCCTGCCCGCTACGCCGGGAAAAAGAGTCGTTTCGTTGCCGCGCGTGAGATTAGCATAGGCCGTATGTATTAAGCCCCGCAACGCAAAAGATGTTATCGTTCGGCCTATATGGTCGTAAAGGGGCGGGATTTCGGCCCCATCAAGAGCGGCCGCGGGCATATTTTTGAACCCTATTCCTATCAATTTCGCGTTAATATTTTTCATATAAAAACAAAAAGACGGAAAACTGGTTTGAAAACTTTTTCGGTAATCAAATGTGAGTTTTCCGCCTGGGTAAGGTTGGGATATTATTATTATATTAAGTATAGCATATTTTTTAATTCCCTGCAAATTTTCTGTTGCGGAACGGCCAATAATCAAGAGCAACACCTCTGAAATTGCCGTCTCCATCAAAATGAATTATTGTTTTACCGCCCCTTATACCGGTTAAACCGCCGGAAGAAATAAGTGCCGTGATAATTTCCTGAATTCTTTCTTTTTTTTCAGGCGTCCATTCTCCCAAATTTTCGGTGTTTTTAATAATTAATTCTATTTTCATAAAGAAGACCTAAAATCGCAAGTCGCGGTCTGAATAATAGGGCAACACTGGCGCAGATTGGTTAAATTCTTTTATTAGCGGTTTTTTTAATAAATTAACAAATCCATATCTTAGAGCATCCATAGAATGCGAAAAGATATGCCCGGGGACATTCAAAATCTTGCCGTCTTTATCTACCTCCCAAAGGTAGTTGCGATATTCTTTAATTAAATTTATACTATTTTTTGTTAGTGAAATTTTTAAATTCTGCACCAGCTGAATCCCGTTGCATACCGAATCCTTGCCTTTTTCGGCGGAAATGATATTAATACCGTAATTCTTAATTTCGGCAATACTTTTCGGTTCTGCGGAATCAGCGACCACCAAAGCGGAGGAGTAATTTCGTAAAATATCCACTATCTGTTTATTGCCGAGCCCCTTTAAAAAACAAATCTCGTCTAAAATATATCCGCCATTATAATAATATATCGCTATAATCGCCGTTGGGTCATTAGAATATCCGAAGTCTAATCCATATCGTTCCAGCCGCGCGGTATGCGGAATATCTTCAATTATGTTCCAATCTTTATAAATTCTGCTTTCAATTTGACCGAGCCGGCCCAAACCGTAAACTTGCCACCAATTTTTATTATTTTTTCTTTGTTCTATGGATTTGACAATGTCTTCCCTCAGTGCTTCGTTGTCAAGATAGGTAAGAATAAGACACTCCATATCGTTGCGTTTGCCGATTAAATCTGTGAAAAACCAAAATTCATTTGTCGGATTAAAATCCAAAAAAACAAATTCGTTCGTCCGGACTTCCAATTCCTCAAAAGCCAAAAAAGGAACATTGTTGCACTCATTGATAAATAATCGGTCTCTGCGCGCCCCTCTTAATTTATCGGATTGGTCGGCAGAGAAAAACTCTATCTTGCTGCCGGTTTCAAAAGTATAAATTTTATCTGTCGCATTCCAATCAATCTCCCGCCAATACTGATGCACCTTCATTATGTCTTCAAAATCTCTCATCGCGCCCCTTTTAAGATGGGGAAAACTTTCAGAGACAATGCTGGTTAAGGTCGCCGTCTTATCGCTTTGGGCGAGATGAATGAGATATAAGATTATACTGATTGTTTTACTCGCCGAAGTTCCGCCTTGAATAACTCTAATCCTTTTTTTCAGCCCCATTATTTTTTGTGTTGCTGTTGTGGCTTGATATAACATTTTGTAAAATGGCTATGGGTAAATCCCGCGAAGTAATATCAGTTCTTTCAGCAAGCTGCAAAATAAATTTTAAATAAAGCTCTGCGGCTTTATTATCTTTAATTCCGCGAATTCCTAAACCTTCTAAAACCTCGGGAGCATATTTTTTCGCGTTGCTTAACGCCAATTTAACAATTTTCTCCTGATTTTCTTTTCTGGAAGCCTGGTAATAATAAGTACTGCAGGCAACATTCCATTTTTTCAGAAAATTCTCCACTGTTTCCAGCCGCGCTTCTCTCGGTAGTGCCTCTCGTTCTATCATCGCGTCAAGCCAATTATTATACTTTTGTTCATCATTTTCCATACTTTTTTTATTCTTCAATTATTGCAAAAATTCCCTTATCAAATTTCACTTTTTATATATTCTTTTATCATTTTTTTTAATTCATTGTACGCTCCGATTTGGCCGTTAATTCCCTGAATTCCATCCGGGTATTGATTAGTAGGCTTTGAACCAGTAATCTCTAAATCTATTCCGATAATTTGATCTTTTAATCGTTTTATATCGCGTGCCAAAATCACCTTTTGATCGATAATCTCGGGGGTTTCGGCCACTGCTGTTATTGCGGCCAATTTTGCCTGCAAGTTATCCAGCTCTTGCCGCACCTCTTCACGAATTTCGTCAGTTTTAAATCTTTTAAAAGTTAGGTCGGCAATTATTTTATCAATGCCGGCAAGTTTTTTTAAAAAATGCCGATATTTCCAATTTATCAAAAATTTAATTATATTCATATAAATACATTATAGCACAAATTACAATTTTTACCAATAAAAGTTATTAACACTTTTTTGCAATTATAAGATAACCATATTCATTCTGCGGAAATCCCGGCCAATCCACCTCGCGCATTTTTACAAAAGAAACATCGTAAAATCCGTTTTGTTCCAGCAATTTTTGAAAATTATGTGCGTTGTATCCCGTTCTTATTTTCAATAAAAGTCGTTTCCATCGCGATTTTGCGTGAAATTCGCACAAAACAACATAATTACGGGTTATTCTGTAAATCTCCTGAATATGCCGCCGGATATCTTTCGGCGAAACATAAATCAAAACCATATCGCTTAAAACAACATCCGAACTTTTATCCGACAACATTATATCATCAGCGCAACCGACCTGAAATACACCGTTATTAAATATCTTTTTCGCCAATTCAATCGCGTCAGGGTTGACATCTATTCCCCCGATTTGTTTTTTTGGAATTTCTTTTATGATTTTTAGAAGATTTGCTCCGGGGCCACAGCCAATTTCAAAAAGAGACACCCAGGGGATATGCTTTAATACTTTAATAATCAAATTTCGGTGCGGATGCTCGATGGTTGATAAATAATGCTTATTCCAATCAATTTTTCTTTCTGACCAAAATTTCCGGTACCGCTTCGTTGTTTTAAATAAATTTTTAATATTCATATTTTAACCTTTAAAATAATCCGCTTAATTTTTCAGAAAACCAATAACGCAATTTACGCTGAATTTTCCAGGATAATTTCCAATAAAATTTTTTCCATCCAAATTTAATCTTAAGCGGCAAAACATCCGCAATTCCAAATTGCCCCAACGTTTCTGAATCAACCAATTCGCCCTTATACGGAATATTCCATGAAGTGCTAATGTTCTCGCCGTGAACACCTACGCAAAAACCTCGTCCCTTAAAAGTGTGATAATTCATGTGAAAAACGGCAGAATAATACTCGTGGCTGGGACAGGGCGTGCCTTTTTTATATTTTCCGCAATCATACTTAATGGCCGTAAATTCGCAATGCTTGAAAGGATCAATAAAAATATCTCTCGGAAACTTGATGCTGACGAACGGCGGATTAGTTTTAGGATTATATTCCGCCATTTCTTTAGTTGAATAATTGCAAATATATCCCCTTTCAAATCCGACCGCCTGAGCCATTAGATTATTTTTAAAAAATCGCTGTATTCCCTCAACCGCTTCCAAAAAATAAAGGTCGTCGCTGGGCTGAATTGTCATAATTACATTATCACATTCCCCCATCGCATTAACCAATGTGCCCATTGAGTTATGCAGAGAATTTATCAATCTTAATTTTGCTTCTTCGTCGGAATATTTATCGTCATAAAATGGGACACCAAACCACGAATGAACAAACTTTAATTCTTTTACTTTATTTAATCTCTCCCTGAAATCTTGAACGATTTTATTATTTTTCTCTTCGTATCTCCACGCACACCAGACAATAAAATCTCTATTTGTTTGTGCCAATAGCGAAGGCAACACAAATTGTTCAAATATCTTAATTCTATTTTGTATCCAACGAGAACCTCTATAACCATTATAAAGTCCTAATCCAGTCCAAGGGATCATTAGGAAATGACAAATTTTATTATTCATAGAACTTATTTAAGAATTTATTTATCGGATTATCTAACTTTGCCCGTCGCATCTTTTCTCTTATTTCTTTTGTATATTCAAACTTTGGCATAATTATTCCACGGATATTGATTTAAAACTTTTAATAATTCTTTTCTCGGATTTTTGCTTCTTAAAAATGGATAATTTATCGCTGAAATCGGCTTTTGTCCCCATAATACCGATTTTACAATCAATTCCGAACATCCTTCAAATGCTGCCAACCTTATCGCTCCCGTCATCGTCTTAATCTCATTATCCATTTCTTTTTGGCTCATTCTGCCCCGCACAATTACATTTTTCGGGGCTTTCCAATCAATTGTATTGCCATATAAAAAAAACTTAATATGCGGATTTTTTTTTGTTATTTTATTTATGTTTTCCCAATTGTATAATTTAAAATCATTACCAGATACGCTGCTATAATATCTTAATTCTTTATTTAATTTTTGCGGTTTGAATTTATTTGTATCTCCCAAAAATGAAGGAACAATTTTACTTTTAATCCCAAACTTTTTTAACGCTTCATATTCTACTTTATTTTCAACATAATTCTCGCAATTTTTATTTATCCATTTCGCCAATGGCCCGGGATTAAGTTTTATTTTTCCTTCATTATCCAGCCAATAACCTTTTATAAAATATCTAATATCGCTACCGCACCATAAAATCGCCTTTCTGCCTTTATGATTTCTAATGATATTAAAATCGTTTAAAGAATAACAGCCAAAAAATACCGTTGGGGCATTTTGATTTTTATATTTTTTAACGCCCCAAACCCTCGCCGGTGTCCCTGCAAATCCGCCCCCCAATGATGGTGCGATTCTGCAATACCATTTTTGTTTTATTTTTTGCATAATGCTAAAAATTCCTTAAAAACCCAATGCGGATTTTCACGGGAACTCTGATATTCGGGATGCCATTGAGTCCCCATAAAAAATTTATGTCCTCGCAGTTTCGCAATTTCTAAAATTCCATCGGTAAAAGATAATTCCCATTCTTTTTCAAAATAAGCACTATGTTTTCGCGCAAATCCATATCGGTGCCAATGACTCTCCTGACTCTCTTTTCCTTGCCAAAAAACTGAACGAATGCCAACTCGCATTTCCGGCAGCTGCGAAAAAACCTTGGGCGTAGCATTAGATTCAATTTCGGCGGAATGAGCCATCGGAAATTTCCGCCGCATCCACTCAACCAGCATCATTTGAAATCCAAAACAGATTCCCAAAAAAGGACGGCCGGTTTTTCTGGCTTCTTTAATTTTGACAATCATCATTTCAACATTACTCGGATTATGCGTGCCGCAAGCCACAAGACCGTCATATTGCTGATAATTAGAATCAATTTCTTCCAGTGCCTTTTTAACGGAAGTATTAAAATCGCCTATGATTTCCATTTTACGGGTATAAATTTATAAATCCAAATTATTTTTTTTCTTATCCATTCGCTATTTTTATAATCCGAATACGACCTTTTTGGATATTCCATAATCTTATCCTCTATTCTAATTTTAGGATATACCGGACATTCTGCCAATAAATCCATTGCCTCTGGTCTTGTTATTTGCCCCGAAACAATCAAAGAGGATAGATGGGCTTTTCGCTTATCTATTCCCCATTTTTCAAATAAATAAAAATTTTGAAACCACCAGGTAAAAAAATTTTCACAATGTTTTTCACCGTAAGGCTGCCAGCCATATTCTTTTTGAAGTAATTTTATCGCTTCTTCTTTGTCATAATTTATAAAGTCCAAAATTCTGAAAAATTTAATCTGTTTAATAAGCCGATAATACTGTTCACGCAATAAAGAAATCACGGGCAATCCTTTTAATTTTTTACCGGTAATTTTTTTAAAAATATTTTTAATCCAATATAAATCACGGGGGTCTTCGCCCCAGCTCGCGGGCATTATACTTTCAGTCGCAGTATTCCCGCCGGATATTATCCATTTTATTCCATATTTATTTGCCATTTCATAAGTTGTCGCAAAAAGCACATGGTCGGTCAATGCTTCTAAATTTTTAATTCCGCCCTTCATAAAAGCCGCTTGTAATTCTTTAAATTTATTCAAATCTATAACATATCTAAATAAAGGGATTTGCAATTTTTCAACCATTTGCAAGATATTTTCATCAGCTTTCGGGTCATTATATCCATTATCCAACATAAAACATAAAGGCCTTAATCCAAACTTAACAGCATAATGTAAAGCCATTGAACTATCAATACCTCCGCTTGTGCCAATTAAACATGAATATATATCGCCCCGGCTGTCCCTTTTTATCCGTTCAATAATTTCCGGCAATTTATATTTTTCCGCCTCAATTTCTTTCAGCGCCTTTTTCGCTTGTTCGCAAAAATTACAGCCCGAATCGGAAAAAACTATTTCCTCTGCGCTTTTATCCATACAACAGCGCGAACACGCTAATTGTTCTTGATTAGTCATTTTTTTTGAACCACGCTTTTAAACCGGACATAAAATTAAAATCGGCCTTAAATCCCAATAATCGTTCGGCCTTTGAAACATCAAACTTAAATCTTAAAGGGTCAACTCCCCTCATCGGTTTAATTTCAAATTCTTTTTTATAATCAAAAAATTCTCTCATTATTTCAAAAACCTGAATAGTCGTTAATTCTGTTCAGGTTCCAATATTATACGCTTGATTTAATGCTTTTGGCCTTTCAGTTTCAAGTGCGCAAATGTTTGCTTTAACAAT
>JACRDL010000031.1 GCA_016218625.1 Elusimicrobiota bacterium | reverse complement strand
TTCGGGGTTACCATAATTTAGATGCGCAATATCGTACCAATCGGTATCGGGCGGGAAGATAATTTCCCCCTGTTCATTTTTCCGATACCAATCCGGATGTTGTTTTGTCCACAGATGATCCCAAGCAGTATACATCGCCACCCAATCAAGAATTATTCTGAACCCGTTTTTATGCGATAACTTAACTAATTTATGAAAATCTTTTTCAGTTCCTAAATCGGGATTTACGCTGTAATAGTCGCGGATAGAATATGGTGAGCCGAGTGTACCTTTGCGATTAATTTTACCAATTTTTTGAACAGGCATTAGCCATAAAGTATTGACACCGAGGTCTTTTAATTCAGGCAGACGATTGATAATACCCTGAAAATTGCCCTCATCAGAAAACACCCGCGGAAAAATCTCATAGATAATGGCCTCTTTTATCCAATTATTCATAAACGAATTGTTTCCTCTCTACTTCTGCCATTTGAAATTAAAGAAACTTTTGCGCCGACAAGTTGCTCAATTTTTTTAACATATTTTTTTGCATTGAAAGGTAAGTTGTTAAACTGTGTAATTCCTTTGATTGATTTCTGCCAACCGGTGAGTTCAATATAAATTGGTTTTACTTCTTGTATAACTTCTCTTGACGATGGGAACCGTTCAAAAATCTTTCCACTATATTTATAACCAATACAAATTTTTATTTTTTCAAGTTCATCCAAAACATCTAATTTTGTGAGAACAATTTCTTTACAACCATTTAACATTACAGCATATCGGACAGCAACAGCATCAAACCAACCGCATCTGCGGGGTCTGCCCGTCGTAGCGCCGAATTCTTTTCCTTTTTGCTGAATAAAATCGCCGGTATCATCTTTCAGTTCCGTCGGAAATGGACCTTCGCCCACCCGTGTTGTATATGCCTTGACAACACCTAAAACTTTATCAATTTTTGTAGGACCGATTCCACAGCCCGTACAAACACCGCCTGCAACAGGATTTGACGATGTTACATATGGATATGTTCCGAAATCAACATCAAGAAGTGTACCTTGTGCACTCTCAAAAAGTATTCTCTTGTTTTTACTTATTTGGTCATTTATTAAAATTGAAACATCCGTTACATATTTTCTGATTTTACTTGCAATACCGGGATATTTTCTAAATATTTCTTTCTTTATTGCGGAGATATTGCCCAAAACTTTTGATTTTTCTTTTAAATTTTTTTCAACAAGAGCGGCGAATGTTTTGCTATCTAAATAATCGCACATCTTTATACCAGACCTCGAAACCTTATCGGCATAACAAGGACCTATCCCTTTCTTTGTGGTCCCAATATTCTGAATTTTTTCTCTTATGCCATCTAAAATTTTGTGATATGGAAGAATTATATGCGATGAATCTGAAATGAAAAGCCGATTTTTTATTTCTATTCCCTTTTTCTCCAAAAAATTTATTTCGTCAACAAGCGATTCAGGGTCAACAACAACTCCATTTCCTATAATACATTTTTTACCTTTTTCAAGTATCCCAGAAGGTATCAGATGAAGCACAAACTCCCTGCCTTCAAAAACAACGGTATGACCTGCATTGTTTCCGCCTTGGTATCTAACAATGTAATCAAACTTTTTTGAAAGAAGGTGAACTACCTTACCCTTGCCTTCATCACCCCATTGAAGTCCAGCAACAACAAGTGTTGGCATATTTTATTCGCTCCGCGAACGCACTGAACTGACACGGAACTTCTACACGGAACTGAAGCGGAACTTTCCGTGTCTGTTCTGTGTTTTGTTCTGTGTGTGTTCCGTGTTCCTTATTATCTCCCTGATATTTCTACTGCAAGAATTCTTAACGAATCGGCGACTATTTCAGCAGCATCCGAAATATTTTCAATCGCTTCAATCAAGTCATGTGCGACGATAACCTGAGAGACCGATAGGTTTGATTTAAGTATAATTTTTAAGATATCCCTATGCTGGTCGTCGGCAGTTTCCTCTGCACTTTCAACTGCTGTGCAGAGTTCCAAAATTTTTTGCTCGCTTTCCTTTCCGACTGCCTCAACTACATTTTTAAGTTTTTCCACAGCACCTACGGTCGTTTCAACAAATATTTCCAGTTCCTTTCCGAAATTTTCAGGCAGGACTCCTTCCCATAATGCAAGAAATCTACCGGCAGTGTGTGACCAGTCGGCAATCGCATCAACCCGTGTAACAAAGTTCATCAAGTCGCCTCTATCCTCGGGAAGTATCACGCCTTTTGTTACATCCATCATAAGTTTGCGTCTTATAATATCCGCTTCGTGCTCTAATTTAGCAACATTATGAATACGGTCTCGCATGTTAACAGTATCGCCTGATACATAAGCATTAACTGCTTTTTCAAGTTCTTTTACCGTCTGTAAAACCTTATCAAAATGTTCCCGTGAATGCTCCAACACTTCCTTCTCTTCCTTCATTCCAATCCACTCAAAAATGTTTCTCATGCATCCCCCTGTTAAAATAAAAATTTAACAACATAATACAAACAAAATGAAATTACTCCTGATACAATAGGTGTGACAATCCATGCTGTGGCAATATCTCTGCCGATTTTAAGATTGACAAGTTTCCTGTTCTGTGCAAAACCAATACCGAATACCGCACCTACTAATGCGTGCGTCGTTGATACAGGGATTTTAAATTGAGTAAAAAAATGTATTATCAGTGCCGTTGATATATCAGAACAGATTCCCATAACAGGCGTGATACGGGTGATTTCAAAACCAATTGTCTGAGATACCTTCCATCCAAAAAGAACAGCGCCTACAAATATACCAAGCCCGCCTATTACACAAGCCGTTTTTACTGACAGAACACCGGAACCAATAACCAATGCGACTGAATTGCCTACATCGTTTGCGCCCCATGTATATGCGACATAGCAACTTGTCAGTGTTAGTAACACTCCGCTTATTTTTTCAAATTTATCATATACTTTCAATTTTGTTAAAAATTTTATTAAAAACCCATACACTAAAAAAGCCATTATGAAAGATGCTGTCGGTGTAAATAACCAGCAGACAACAATTTTTTTAAGAACAGTCCAATTTATAGAAACACCCATTGCCAGCCCAAGTCCTGCTATACCGCCGACAATAGAGTGCGTGGTGCTTATGGGCATTCCGAAATATGTGGCAAGAATCACCCACAAAATTGCGCCGGCAATTCCGATTATTGCAACTGTTAATGTCAAATACGATGAATCAATAATGCCGGAGCCGATTGTTTTTGAAACTTTGCCGCCTTCCAGGAAAGCACCGAGTAAGGCAAAACCACCGCATAAGAACATTCCATATATGGGTTTGCCGATTCTCGCACCTATCCAATCACCGAAAGAATTGGCAGCATCATTCGCACCGATTGAAACAGCATAAATAATTGAGCAAATAATAATAGCAGTTGATAACATCAAATACCTATTCTTTTCAAAACGTTTTTTATATTTTTTGTATAATACTTTATATCAAAACATTTTTCTATCTCTTTTTCTGTAAGAAATTTTTTCAGTTCTTTTTTGTCTTTGAATCCTTCCTGACTCAATTTTTGTATGAGCGGATATATTTTTTCTCTTGAATAACCCCTGCCCACAATTTCCAGAAGAAGCCGCTGCGAAAAAATTGCATTACTTGTAATTGAAAGATTTTTTTTCATATTTTCCGTCTTAACAGTAAGGTTTTTTATTACATAAGCCATTTTCTTCAACATATAATCAAGAAGGATTGTGGAATCGGGAATAATTATTCTTTCTACAGACGAATGCGAAATATCCCGTTCATTCCATAGAGAAACATTTTCTAATGAGCATAGAGCATTTGCTCTAATCACTCGTGCAAGACCGCAGAGTTGTTCACATATTACCGGGTTTCTTTTGTGAGGCATTGCTGACGAGCCCTTTTGTCCTTCTGTAAATGGTTCTTCAACTTCAGCAATTTCTGTCCTTTGAAGAGTTCTTATTTCAGTTGCAAATTTTTCTATTGATGAAGCGACTATAGAAAGTGTTGCAAGGTATTGTGCGTGTCTATCTCTTGGAATAATTTGGGTTGAAACCGGTTCAGATTTAAGTCCTAATTTTTTACAGACATATTCTTCAACTCCCGGCTCAATATGCGCATAAGTACCAACCGCACCGGAAATTTTTCCGAAAGATATATGTTCCTTTACAGATTTAATTATATCCAGATGACGCATTATTTCGCTGTACCAACCTGCAAGTTTGAACCCAAAAGTAATTGGCTCTGCATGGATACCATGTGTTCTTCCAATCATTAGTGTATCTTTATATTTTCTTGCCTGATATTTTATTGTCCGGGCAAGTATTTCCAAATCAGCGAGCAGAATATTAGACGCATCTTTTAATTGGAGTGCAAGTGCTGTATCTAAAACATCCGACGAAGTAAGCCCCCTGTGGATATAAATCGAGTCCTTCCCAACATTTTCAGAAATATTTGTTAGAAACGCAATCATATCATGTTTTACCGTGTTTTCAATCGCTTCAATTCTTTTGATATTAAAGGATGCTTTTTTCTTTATTCGTTTTAATGCAGCTGATGGAATCTTACCTGATATAGAAAGTGCTTCACAAACAGCGAGTTCCACCTCAAGCCACATCTTAAATTTGTTTTCATCAGTCCATACTCTTGCCATTTCAGGCAGACAATATCGCTCAATCATAAATACCTCAAGATAAGCCACAGAATTTCACAGAACTTCACTGAAATTTTTTCTGTGTTTCTTTCTGTGTGTTTCTGTGGCGCCTTTGAAATTCCGAAGCTCCTTGATAAATAATTTTATTGCTTCAGGATAGAGTTTATGTTCCTGTTTTAGAACCCGTTTTTGTAATGTTGCAGCCGTATCGTCTTTAAGAACTTTTACTTTTTTCTGCAGAATTATTTTTCCGTGGTCGTATTTTTCGTCAACAAGATGAACTGTGCAACCTGAAATTTTTTCACCTGCTTGTAAAACTGCTTTATGAACATTAAGCCCGTACATTCCTTTACCACCAAATTTTGGTAAAAGCGCTGGATGGATATTCAAGATTCTACCTTTATATTTTCTGATAAACCTTTTTTTAAGTTTCAACAAAAAGCCAGCGAGACAGACAAGGTCAACTTTTTGTTTTTCTAAAACTTCGATTGCTTTTTTATCAAAATCGTATTTCTTCGGGTCAATAAAAACAATTTTTATATTATACCTTTTTGCCCTCTGCAATGCAAACGCATCTTTTTTGTTTGAAATAACAACGCTAACTTTGGCGTTGAGTTTTTTTGTTCTGTAAGCATCAAGTATTACTTGAAGGTTTGTTCCACTTCCTGAAACGAGCACTCCCATTCTTACCATCAAACAATTTCAACTCCTTTTTTTCCTTTGACTATCTCACCAATAATAACTGCATCCTTCAGAATTTTTTGGACTTTTGACTTCGGACTTCGGACTATTAGAATCATTCCAATTCCCATATTAAATGTTCTATACATCTCTGTTTCCGAAATTTTCCCTTTTTGCTGAATAGTTCTGAAAATTTCCGGGACGAGCCAACTATCTTTATGAATTATTGCTTTACCGTTTTCAGGAAGAACCCTCACAATGTTGTCATAAAACCCGCCGCCTGTGATATGACAAACACCAGTGAGTAGGGAGTAGGGAGTAGAGAGTAGGGAGTAGAAATCTTTTACATAGATTCTTGTTGGTTTTAAGAGTTCGGTACCAAACTTTTTAATTTCTTTTTCTGAAAAAACTTTTCTTACAAGTGAGAAACCGTTTGAATGAAGCCCTGATGATGGAAGCCCGACTAATAAATCGCCATTTTTAATTTTTGAACCGTCAATAATATTTTTTTTGTCAGCAATACCAACCGCAAAGCCCGCTAAATCGTATTCTCCGGGTTTGTAAAATCCTGGCATCTCCGCTGTTTCACCGCCTAAAAGTTCACAACCTGCCTGCTCACAACCGACTTTTATTCCTTTAATCACATCTTTTGCAATTTTTATATCCAATTTTCCACAGGCAAAATAATCAAGAAAAAATAATGGCTTTGCACCGCAACATATTATATCATTTACATTCATAGCAACAAGGTCAATCCCAATAGTATCATGTTTATTTAGTATTTGTGCGATTTTCAACTTTGTCCCCACACCGTCACAAGAAGCAGAAATAAATCTCTTTTTGTCAATCGGAAAAAGTCCGGAAAACCCGCCAATTTTTGGAGATATTTTTTTTATCCAATTGACAAGTTCATTCGCTTTATCAACATCCACACCTGATTTTTTGTAAGTAATCATTTAGTTCTACTACCCGGTTTTACCGCAGGTAATCCTTTTTTACACAATAGGCATTTTTTAGGATTATATGTTTTAATTATTAGTTTTAA
>JACRDL010000030.1 GCA_016218625.1 Elusimicrobiota bacterium | reverse complement strand
GAAAAATGTCGGTTTTGTTGTAAAATGCAATCCCGGTTTTTTACTTGTTAAAACCGTTCAACCCGCCTCAAAAAATGTTATGTCCGCATGGTCGTATCTTTTAGGTCACAAACTTTCCATTGGCGATAAATTATCTTGACAAATTATTTTTTTTTGATATAATAAGACCGTTGAAAAACCTGTTTTGTCATTGCGAGGGCTGATTTATCAGCCCGTGGCAATCTCTTTTATCGTCAGCAATAGTTTTATAAGATTGCTTCACTTCGTTCGCAATGACGGCAAAAGATACTTTTTCAATAATATCATAATAAACAAATTATTAGGAGGTAGTTTTATGAACGGATTAAAAACATTTTTGCTTATGTTGTCAATGATGGCGCTTTTTCTTTTAATCGGAAATGCCATCGGCGGAGAGCGAGGGATGGTTACTGCATTTATGTTCGCGGCAGTTATGAATTTCGTGATGTACTGGTTTTCAGATAAAATTGTTCTTGCTATGTACGGAGCAAAACCGATTTCAGAAAAAGAAGCGCCTGAGATATTCAAAGTAATAAGACGGCTTACAGTGAAAGCTGGTATTCCGATGCCGAAAATTTTTGTACTTGCGATGGAAACACCGAATGCATTCGCAACCGGCAGAAATCCTCAACACGCCTCCGTTGCCGTAACGAAAGGGATATTAGACATTCTTGATGAAAATGAACTTGAAGGTGTTCTGGCACACGAACTTTCACACATCAGACACAGAGATATTTTGATAGCGACAATCGCCGCGACAATGGCCGGTGCAATTTCAATGCTGGCAAGAATGGCACAATTTGCTGCAATTTTCGGTGGCGGTTCAAGGGATGACAGGGATAGAGGCTGATGATTAGGGCTTTTGGCGACGGTAATTATTGCACCGATAGCAGCACTTCTTATTCAACTTGCAATATCCCGTTCCCGCGAATACGGTGCGGACGAAGGCGCCGCGCAACTGACGGGAATGCCGCTCTCGCTCGCGTCTGCCTTAAAAAAATTGGAAGGTTATTCAAAACGGATACCGTCGCATGTTGAACCGTCAACAGCCCATTTATTCATAGTTAATCCTCTTAAAGGCGATGCATTATTTAAGTTATTTTCAACTCATCCTCCGATACAGGAACGGGTCAAACGACTTGAAAAAATGGCGGAAGGTCCGAGGATTATCTATTAGTATCGGAACTTCAAAGGCGCCACAGAATCACACAGAAAAGACACAGAACAGAAATAACTTCAGTGAAATTCTGTGACATTCTGTGGCTTATCTTGAAAATGAGAAAAATTTTTTGGTGGGTTTTGTGGTTGATAATAGGTGGAATTGCTTTTGCCGTCGGGTTGAACCGTCTTATAGATGCGTTGATTCACAGCAAAAAAGACCGCATTGTCCCCAAACTCATAGGAATTAACATTGCCGACTCTCTGGATGTTCTGTCTTCTATAAATTTGTATCTTAAAAAAGGCGGCGAGGAATTTAATTCTGATGTGCCCGCGGGCTTAATAATTTCACAGTCGCCGGTTGCGGGGAGCGTTATCAAGGAAGGCAAAGCCGTAAATGTTGTGGTTTCCGTCGGCGGCGAGGTCATTTTTGTGCCGGATTTGGCAAACCAGACGGTTCGTTCGGGCCAGCTTATTTTAAGGAAAAACGGGCTGGATTTGGGCGAGCAGGATGAAAAATATTCAACCGTCATTGAAAAGGGGAAAATTATTTCGCAAAACCCAAATCCCAGGACATCACTTGCGAAAAACGGATTGGTAAATATAGTGGTTTCGTTGGGGACACCGCCGGAAGGAGTTCTGCTGATGCCGGATTTTCTCGGAAAAAACATAACGGAAGCGGAGAGTTGGGCGCAGCAATTCGGGGTGCAAATCAAAAATGTTAACAGTGTTAAAGACCCCGCGATTGTTGAAAATACCGTCGTCAAACAGATGCCGGAAAGTGATATTGTTCTTGGAGAAAATAAAACGGCGGAGTTCTGGATTGCTGTAAGGAACACGGAACAGACGCAGAAGTAAGGAACACGGAACGGACACGGAAAGTTCCGATTCAGTTCCGTGTAGAAGTTCAGTGTCAGTTCCGTGCATGAGTGAATCGAATGAATATTGAAATTGCACCATCTATTTTATCTGCAGATTTTTCAAATTTAGCAAACGAAATAAAAAAATGCGAAAAAGCGGGTGCGAGAATTTTGCATATTGATGTTATGGATGGTCATTTCGTTCCGAATATAACGATAGGGCCGGTCGTGATAGAATCATTGAGAAAAAAAACAAAAATGATTTTGGATACGCATCTTATGATAACAGAGCCGAAAAAATATATTGAACCTTTTGCTAAAGCAGGAAGCGATTGGCTCACATTTCACATTGAGGCGGTAAAAAATCCGTCGGCGTTGATAAAAAAAATAAAATCGCTGAAACTTAAAGCTGGTATCTCTATTAATCCTGCCACTCCTGTTTCCAAACTTTCAAAATATCTAAAAGAATTGGATTTAGTGCTCGTGATGAGCGTCAACCCTGGTTTCGGCGGACAAGGGTTTATACCGTCGGCATTGAAAAAAATTTCGGATTTAAAAAAACTAACAAAAAATGAAAATATAAAAATAAGTGTTGACGGTGGAATAAATTTTGATACAATATCAGATGTGGTAAAAGTCGGCGCCGATATCGTTGTCGCGGGAAATTCAGTTTTCAGGTCTGGCTTGTCCATTGCAAGAAGCATAAAAAAATTAAAAGTGTTGGCAAATTTGGAGTAGAGATTAGGAAAATGGAGATTAGGATATTTGGAAAAGTCAAAACCCTAATCTCTAAATCTCATAATCTCCTAATCTCTGATGTTAAAAGGAGGTCAAAAAAATGGCAGTTGCAATCAAACTGAAAAGAATGGGAAAATCGCTTTATCCTGTTTATCGTGTTGTGGCGATTGATTCAAAGAAAAGAACGGGCGGGGAGCCGCTGGAGGAACTGGGAAAATATAATCCGCGCGACAAAAAAAACATGTCGTTAAATATGGAGCGGATAAACTATTGGATAAAAACAGGCGCCGTTGTTTCCGCCACGGTAAAGGGCATTATCAAAAAAATCGTTCCTGTGCAATAAATTTTTATCATAAAATGTAGCCCCCGACTTCAGTCGGGGGTGAGGTCGCCAAAGGCGACCGAATAGGAGACCCAAAATGAAAGAACTTGTTGAGTATATCGTAAAATCGCTCGTTGATAAACCGGAAGATGTTCATGTTACGCTTGACGAATCGGAAATGGGAAAGGTTATTAAAATAAAAGTTGCGGATGCTGATAAAGGAAGGGTTATAGGCAAACAGGGAAGAATCATAAAAGCCATCAGACAGGTAGTTTCGGCGGGTGCAACAAAAAACGGCGAAAGATACAGAGTGGATGTGGAAGAATAAAAAAGAAACGCAGATTCAGACAGATGAGAGACACGGATTCAAACAGATAAAATCATTATATCCGTGACATCCGCTTAAATCCGCCTGAATCCTGATATAAATGCAGATAGATATATTAACGCTTTTTCCGTCGGTTTTTGATTCCGTTTTCTCTCAAAGCATTATAAAAAAAGCGGTTGATAAAAAAATCGCAGAAATAAAAATTACGGACATAAGAAATTTTGCCGAGGGCAGGCATAAAACCGTT
>JACRDL010000033.1 GCA_016218625.1 Elusimicrobiota bacterium | reverse complement strand
AAGAACAATTTCTTTACAAAGAACTTAGATTAATTTCTATCTAAGTCCTTGACATTCACATAGGAACCACAAGATTAACACGAGGTTTTCACAAGATTTTTATTTTTCTTTCTGTGTTAATCTGTGAAATCTGTGGTTACAAAGTTTTCTTAAAACATCTGTTAAAATGGAAACGGCAGTATTTACATCTTTTCTATTTATATTAAGCGGCGGCAAAAATCTCAATACCTTGTCCTGCGTACAGTTTATAAGAAGTCCTCTTTGCAAACAGTCGCTTACGATTTCTTTGCCGTTAATTTTAAGTTCGGCGCCGAGCATCAAACCAATGCCCCTGACATTTTTTACAGTGTTATATTTTTTTTGGAGTTCTTTTAATTTCAGCAGGAAGTAATTTCCGGTTAATTCAACATTTTTAAGTAATTTTTTATCACTTACAATTTTTAAGACCTCAATGCCTGCGGCACAACAAACGGGATTACCGCCGAAAGTTGAGCCGTGGTCACCAAAACTGAATGTTTCGGCTACCTTATTTTTGGCAATTGTGGCGGCAACCGGAAGCCCGCCGCCTAACGACTTCGCAAGTGTTAAAATATCGGGTATTACGCCATAATTTTTATACGCAAAAATTTCCCCGGTTCTTCCTAAACCGCATTGTATTTCATCAAAAATCAAAAGCAGTTTGTTTTCATTACAGAGTTTTCTTAACCCAATTAAAAACTCTTTTTTAGCAGGATAAACCCCGCCTTCACCCTGGATCGGCTCAACTATTATGGCACAGGTTTTTGGGGAAATAAGTTTTTCTACCGAGAATAAACTGTTAAACTCCGCAAACTTAAAGCCATATAAAAGCGGCTCAAAGCCCTTGTGAAATTTTTTCTGACCAGTTGCAGAAAGCGTTGCAATCGTTCTTCCGTGAAATGAATTTTTAAAAGCGACTATCTCATTTTTGCCGGCTTTATTTCCGAGTTTTCTTGCAAGTTTTATCGCACACTCGTTCGCCTCGGCGCCGGAATTGGAAAAGAAAACCTTCCCGCCTAAAGATAAATCTAATAGCGATTGCGCAAGTTCTATCTGCGGAGTTGTATAATAAAGATTTGAGGCATGAATAAGTTTCTCGCTCTGCGTTTTAATTGCTTTTACGATTTTAGGATGGCAATGCCCGATGGATGAAACGGAAATCCCTGAAAAAAAATCCAGATATTTTTTTCCTTTATTGTCCCAAAGATATTTACCGCTTCCTTTAACAAACAGAACGGGCGCTCTTTTATATGTCTGAAAAATATATTTTTTCTCTAAATCAAAATAATTCATAAAATTTTTGTTCCTTTTAGATTTATGTCCCATATATCTACTTCTCCCACCCCTTTTTTTACTGCCTGAACACAACCCGTAATTTTTGGGAGCATACCACCCGTGATTATTTTTCTATCTATTAACTTTTTTATATTCCCGATTTTTATTACGGAGATCGTTTTTTTCTGAACATCAAGAACACCCGGAACATCCGTGAAAAATATAAGTTTTTTTGCTTTAACCTGAGCCGCGATTCCTCCGGCGACTTCGTCGGCATTAAAATTTAAAATCTGACCGGCTTTATTTTTACCCACGGGAGAAATAACGGCAATTTTATTTTTTTTAAGCACCTTTTCAATTTCCAACAATTTTGCAGATGTAAATTTTCCGACATAACCAAGTTCTTTAACTCTTTTGCCTATAACCACTTTTTTTATTGCTACCGCGTTTTTTAACTTTTTTACAAGTTTATCCTGAATGTTTTCAAGCACTTTTTCCACGATTTTTATTGATTTAACATCGGTATAACGCAAACCGTGAACGAACTTTGTTTCTATTTTTGATTTTTTAAGCGCATTCGTGATTTCTTTGCCGCCGCCGTGAACGACAACAACAGGATTTTTTTTAGCAAACTGTTTTATATTTTTTATTATTTTTTTTTCCGCGGATTTATCATCCATCAAACTTCCGCCGTATTTTATTACAATCATAATTTTTTGTAAAAAGAAAGCCGCATATCGCCATATTTTTCCTGACGGTAAAGCGAAAGCCCGACGGTTTTTTCGGCAAGTATTTCCTTTTTATGATGTTGCCCAATAATCAATCCATGATCTTTGAGCAACTTTTCGGATTTTTTAATTATTTCTGCCAGCATTTTCATCTGATACGGAGGACCGATAAAAATTATGTCAAACTTACCTTCTAATAAATCCGGTCGTGAAGCATCCTGTTGAACTATTTCCGCATAATCCTCTATGCCTAATTTTATCAGATTATCTTCAATTACTTTTATGCAGTTCCCGTCGCTTTCAACAAATATAACTTTTTTCGCGCCGCGGGACAACGCCTCAATTCCGACGGTGCCGAAACCGGCGAATAAATCTAAAAAAACAGAGCCGCCAAGTTTAGGAGTTAAGATATCAAAAAGCGATTTTTTTGCCCGAGATAGGAGCGGTCTTGTCTGAAAACCGGGCAATGTTTCAAGATTTCGCCCTCTGAATTTGCCCGCGATTATTTTGAGCGACATTTGTTTTTATTATGAGACCGTTGAAAAACCTGTTTTGTCATTGCGAGGGCTGATTTATCGGCCCGTGGCAATCTCTTTTATCGTCGGCAATAATTTTATGGGATTGCTTTATTTCGTTCGCAATGACGGCAAAAGATACTTTTTTAACAATATCATTATATCAAAAAACAACGGTATGTCAAGGTCAGAAAACGAAAAACAAAAAAATATGGGTGATGAAATGCTTATTGTATAACAGATTTTAATACTGATGGGTGGAATATTTTATCTCGTAATTTCTTTTTTCTTCCGGGACTTTGTACTCGGGGAAATGATAACCGTCGGCATGCAATTCATCGTTGAATGTTTTGTCTTCAAACATTTGCTGAAAAATGGTGGAGGTGAGGGGGGTTGAACCCCTGACCTCTTGCATGCCATGCAAGCGCTCTCCCAACTGAGCTACACCCCCAAAGGCGTTCAGGAACAAATTTCTTTGAGACGCTCGTCGGAACTCGCTCTGCAGAAATTTTTCCCTCGCTTGAAATTATAAATATGGCGGAAAAATTACAAATCAAAAATATATGCTTAAAGTCGCCGTTATACCGCCTAAGTCAACATTGCTCCATGCACTATTGGTTTCAACTTTGCTGTACTTAAAACACAAATGTGCATGCGGACCGCCGATGCCTGTCAAAATCTGCCAGCCGTTGAAAGTGTCGCTTCCCTTCGGCTGGGCAACATTGTTAACGATAACCGTTTGCTCTGCTTTAACCATTCCTATCCCATAGCCGATAAAACCATAAGAACTATATTTGCCCCGGTAAATTACCGAAAACCACCGTGGCTTTTCTTCAAGTTCCGTTTCCGTTTTAATTTCGCCGGTTTTGATTCCTATGCTATTTAGAACATCCTCTTTTTTTTCTGCGGAGTCATTATAACTTTCCGACTCAAACTGAAAACCGATGTGCTTAACCCACAACGCCACATTCCATCCCCACAAAAACCCGATGTCATAATCTTCCGACATATCTTTATCAAGCGGATAAAACATTCCCGCCTTGACGCCGATATCAATATCTATTGGCTTTTCCTTAACCTCTTTCTTTGCGGGTTTTTTATCTTCAGGGGGGACCGTTTCCGCAGGTTTTTGATATTTTTCGCGGACAACTTTTTCACCTTCAAGAAGTTTCACAATATCATTCGCCATTTCGGGAATTTCGCTTTCGTCGGCACAGGTTAAACTTTCCGCTTTTTCTATTGAACCGGTTTTCATATCAATAAATCTTACATTTATGGTTAAGGTTTTGCCGGCTTTTGAAACGCTTCCGGCTGCAAGTTTTTCGGCGCCGGAAAGTTTTCCTATATTGACTGCCGTTTCGCTGTCCACAATTCCGCTGGACTGTAATTTTTGCTCCTCAAGAAGTTTCATCAAAAAATTGCGTTCAACTACATCATATTTTCCGGTTTTCCGGTTTTAAAAAGTCCGGCGCGTAAATTTTCTGCAACGCTTAAACCGAGGTCATTTTCTTTTACTTCTTTGCCTATACTTTCAAAATCCATTACCGAAATTCTGATTTTTGTAGAAGCCGTTGAACTCTGAACGACAGATTTTTCTTCATTCTGGGCAAACAGAAAAACAACACTACTGCTTAACAAAACCGCGCACAACAAAAATTTGAACCTGAATAAACCCATTTTCGCCTCCCCATTATTTTACAATTTATTTAGATAGTATATCAAAAAATTAAAAAAAATCAACACTAAAATTATGAAATCTTTTGCAAAACCCAGCCCTGCAAATACCTGCCATCCGGAAAATTAAGCGGACAGGAATGGTCGGGGGATACCCCGATTTTTTCAATTATTTTCATTTCGCAGCCGGATACGGATGCCGCCTGAAAAAGCACCCTTTGGAAATCTTCCTCGGAAATGTAAGAACTGCATGAAAAAGTAAAAAGTAGTCCGCCGGGTTTAAGTTTTTTTATCGCGATTGAATTCAACCTTTTGTAACCCTCCATCGCGTTTTTTATTTTTGCTCTTTCTTTTACGAATGACGGGGGGTCCAGAATTATCGCTTCTACGGTTTCATTTTCCGTTTTTTCCAGATGGTTGAATGCATCGACGGTGAACACCGATATATTTTTGGCAAAATTATTTATTTTTGCGTTTTCTTTTGCGAGGTCGTTTGCCGGCTGCGAAGAATCTATATGTTCTATTTTTTCCGCACCGGAACGGGCGGCATAGAGATTGAAACTTCCGGTATAGCCGAAATAATTTTGCAGATATTTCACATCTAAAATTTTGCACCAGTGTTCAATCCGTTTTCTTGCTATATGCAAATCCAAAAAATATCCTGTTTTCTGACCGCAGGCGATATCAATTTTTATTTTAAAACTGGATTCTTCTATAAAAAAATTTTCTGACAAAGCACCATACAAAATGCCGGACGGCAAATCTTTTAACCCCTCTTTTTTTCTAACTTCAACATCACTTCTTTCATAAATTGCCACCGGATTAAATAATTTTTTGATTATATCAACCCATAAATCACGGTTTTTATCGGCAAACAATGTCTGCAACTGTACGACAAAAACAAGTCCATAGCGGTCTATAATAAGCCCGGGCAGGTTGTCCGACTCAGCATAAATCACACGGTAATTTTTCTTGTTTTCCGGAAAATTTTTTATACCGAGAATACATTCTTTGTTTTCGGTAACTTTTTTTATATGTTTGCCGAACCAGTTTTCATTAATTTCTGCCGACGGAGTCCAACTTATTACCCGCAAACGGATGTCGCTATTCAAATTATATGCTGCCTGCGCAAAAACCTTGCCGGGTTCGTCGGCGACCGGGACAATATCGCCAGGTTCAACATCAGACGGTGCATTTTTCACTGCACCTGAAAAAATCCACGGATGCCGGTTTTTTATTATTTTTCGTGCACGTGCCGCATTTATTGTAACAATTTTATTCATATTTATATTAAAAAAAATGGCGGAGAGGGTGGGATTTGAACCCACGATACCTTGCGGTATACACGCTTTCCAGGCGTGCGCACTAAGCCGGGCTATGCGACCTCTCCATTATTAAATATTGCATACAATAATTATTGAACTGTTTTTATTGCTTCGGGAATTTTATCAATTAAATCGGTCGGCAACATTGAAATCTGAGTTTTTTCTCTTGCCGCTAAATCACCGGCAAGACCATGCAGATAAACCCCGAGACATGCGGCATCAAGCAAACTGTCCGTCTGCCCGATAAATGCCGCAATTATTCCCGTTAAAACATCCCCACTGCCGCCGGTTGCCATTCCGGGATTGCCTGTCGTATTAACAAAAACTTTTTTGCCGTCTGAAATAACGGTCTCAAAACCTTTAAGAACGCATATTATTCCGTAATCCGCAGCAAATTTTTTTGCAATTTTTTCGCGGTTTTTCTGAATATCAGAAATACCAATTTTCATCAAACGACTTAACTCCGCTGGATGTGGAGTAAGGACTGCATCCGATTTCATTTTTTTAAGAACCCTGACATTTTTCTGTATATTATTAAGTCCGTCTGCGTCAATAACTATCGGGATTTTGTTCTTCAATAAAAATCTCTCCGTAAAAATTTTCGTGCACAACTCGGTTGAAATTCCGCACCCAAACGCTATTGATGTAATTTTTCTTTTGGATGAAAAATCCAAAATTATTTTGGTGGCGGTGGGTGATATATAACCGTCATCATCGGGCAAATAAACAGTCATAACCTCCGGAGGAAGCCGCTTGGTTACCTGAATATTAAGCGACAGAGGTATCGCTGTAGTTGTAAGCCCGCTTCCGCAACGAAGACATCCGAGAGAGCATAAAATCGACGCGCCGGCAAATTGTTTTGAACCGGCAATAATAAGAGTATGCCCGTAATCGCCTTTGTGCGAATCAACAGGACGCGAAGGTAAAAATTTTTTTACGATAGCACGAGTTAATTTTGTCATTTTTGATTAAAAATCGCAAATGCCACAGCATAATCGTCGGTATGCGAAAGCGAAAGCGAAATTTTTTTTTCAAGATTTTTATATTTTTTTGACAAAACAATTTCCGGTTTCCCGGCATCGGTGTTTTTTACGGAAATATCCCTGTGCCAGATATCCTTTTTGCCGAGGGCTTTCCAGACCGCCTCTTTTGCCGCAAATCTCACCGCGAAATGCTGCCACTTATTTTTTTTTGAGTTGCAATATGCGATTTCCGTAGGAGTATAAACCTTTTTAAGAAATCTTTTGCTTGTAAGAATTATTTTTTTTATCCGCCCGATTTCAATTATATCAACACCAGTAAGTATCATAGTTTTTATTATACCATAACTAACGGATTTTGTAAAGTACGGCGGTCCCATCGGAATAATTTTTTTTCCAAACCGGTTTTACAGAAATGTTTCTATTGGAATAAACCAGAACTGCATCTGTATTTTTCGGGAGCACTCCCTTTGACAAATTTAAAAATTCAAAACTATTTTTTATGAAATCAATGGGGTAAACCGTATCATATCTTCCATCAAATGAAATCTTTACCTGCGGGTAAAGATGAAA
Organism: Elusimicrobiota bacterium; assembly: GCA_016218625.1. Taxonomy (GTDB): domain Bacteria; phylum Elusimicrobiota; class UBA8919; order UBA8919; family UBA8919; genus UBA8919. The sequence goes on along the minus strand of JACRDL010000033.1, from coordinate 15,173 downwards.
TAAAATGTACTCGCCCCAGTCAAACTCGCAGAAAACATTACCCGAAAAATTTATTTTTTTTAAATACTCCACCGCCTCAACAGGATACGCATTTTTATCAACCTCCAGTTTTATTTTCGGTTTGGAATATACGGCGAGTATTGTTAAAATAACGGCAATTACAAGAACCGCTTTTGAATAAATCCTCGCCGGTAAATCCGAAAAATAGTTTCCAATCAGCGGGGCCGATACAACAGCGAAAATCGGTATATGTCTTATTGATGTGAACGACAAAAAAAGGAATAAAACCGGCGGAATAATTTCAGCAAGGCGAATTTTCTTAATCTTTATCAAAGTAAAGTATGCGAAAACCGAAACTAAACCCCAATAACCCGCAAAATCAATATCAAAAAAATGAGACGGCTGCCAGTCAATAATATAACTTCTTGTCAACGGATTGAAAAATGCCCTGAAAATGCCGGCCCATAACTCAAAACCGTAAGGATTCAGAAAAGTTATTACAGCCGAAACTGTAAAAAACGAAAACAATTTTATTTTTTCAGATGAAGAAATCGCGAATACAAAAAAATAAACAAGACCCGCGAAAAATCCGCCGTGAATGTTCGCCCAAAAAAGAAAAAGCAGAGGAATAAACAATAACTTTTTGATTTTAAGGAGATAAATCAAAATTACAAAAAATAAAAATGTAAAAATCTGGGGTCTGAAATGCCAGAATGGCATAACGGTAAAAAGGACCAAAAGATATGCAATGGCGGAACCGGAAAGATTTTCAGTTTTGACAATTTTATGAAGAAAAAAACAGAAAAAAAGCCCGACAACCAATCGTAGAAAAATCATTCCGAAGTCGGAAAAATTTTTATAAAAAATCCAGAATATAACTTCCGAAAGCCACTCATGATTTATCCATTTAAGACCACTTGCAGTATAAGAAAAATTGTTAGTTTTGGGAATACTTTTCGTTTCGTAAATTGTCTGCCCGAATTTTATATGCCCCCAATAATCCGGGTCAGCCATTGAAAAGGAAAGAAAAACGGTTAAAGATATGAGAAATAACCATAGTGCAACCGCGAAATGTTTTTTATATTCCAATGTGGACATTTTGCTTACGATAGATATGGCAGGTTCAGATTTTCAAATTTTTTATGTATTCGTCAATAGCGCGGCTGGCGCGTTTTCCGGCTCCCATCGCCTCAATTATGGTTGATGCTCCGGTTGCGATATCTCCGCCGGCAAAAATTCCCGCAATACTCGTGGCGCCGGTTTTTTCGTCGGTAATGATATTGCCGTGTTTCCCGACTTGAAGACCCTGTATAGTTTTAGGAAGGAGCGGATTTGGACTTTGTCCGATTGCCATTACGACAGTATCAACATCAAACTTGAATTCGGAATTTTTTATCGGGACAGGTCTTCTTCTGCCGGAAGAGTCGGGCTCACCTAATTCCATTTTTAGACATTCCATTCCCGTAACATTGTTATTCTCATCGCCTATAAATCTTATGGGAGCGGTAAGCAAATGCAACTTTACTCCTTCTTCTTTTGCGTTTTCAATTTCTTCTAATCGTGCAGGCATTTCTTTCTCTGTCCGTCGGTAAACAATGAGAACTTCATCCGCACCGAGTCTCAGCGAAACCCTAGCGGCATCCATTGCGACATTTCCGGCGCCGATCACAGCAACCCTTTTGCCGATATCGATCGGCGTATCATATTCCGGGAATTTATATGCCTTCATAAGATTTGCCCTTGTCAAAAACTCATTTGCGGAATAAATTCTGTTGAGATTTTCGCCGGGGATTCCTAAAAATTGAGGCAATCCTGCGCCTGTTCCGACGAAAATCGCTTTGAAACCCTCGTCAAAAAGTTCCTGAACTGTTTTTGTTTTACCGACAAGAATGTTCGTTTTTATATTTACCCCGAGTGATTTTATATAATCAATTTCGATCTTAACAGTTTTTTTCGGAAGACGAAATTCGGGGATGCCGTACATCAAGACACCACCTGTTTCATGCAGCGATTCAAATATAGTAACATCGTACCCAATCTTTGCGAGATCTGCCGCACAGGTAAGCCCCGCAGGTCCCGACCCTGCAACCGCTATTTTAGTTCGTAGTTCGTAGTTCATAGTTCGTAGTTTTTTCTCTGAACTCTGAACTCTGAACTCTGAACTCTGTTCTATTTCCCAATCCGCCGCAAATCTTTCCAGACGGCCAATGGCTACCGGCTCGCCTTTTTTTGCAAGAACGCATTTTATTTCGCACTGCGTTTCCTGGGGGCAAACCCGACCACAAATTGCAGGAAGGTTATTTTTATTTTTAAGAATTTTTATTGCTTCGGCAAAATTTTTTTCGGCAATTTTTTTGATGAAGCCGGGAATGTCCACCTCAACGGGACAACCTCCTATACACGCGGGTTTTTTGCATTGAATACATCTTCTCGCTTCAAGAACCGCCTGTTCTTCGGAATAACCGAGTGCCACGGAAGAAAAATTTTTTATTCTTTCTTTTGCATCCTGGACCGGCATTTTCTGACGGGGAATTTTTTCCATAAAAATAAATCAGAACTTAAAACTTGTTTTAGAAAATTTAAAGATTACTATGAACTATGAACTACGAATTACGAACTGTCTTTAGATATTTACAGTAATGGTCTAATGATTCTTTTTCTTCTCGCTTAAATACGGAAAGCCGACTCGTGAGTTCCGTCCAATTGACAAGATGGCCGTCAAAGTCGGGGCCGTCAACACAGGCAAATTTCGTAACGCCCCCTACGGACACGCGGCAGGCGCCGCACATACCGGTTCCGTCAACCATTATCGGATTCAAACTTACGATGGTCTTTAAGTTATGCTGTTTCGTAATTTCCGAAATGACTCTCATCATCGGTACGGGACCTATTGCGTAGACAATGTTAGCGAGTGGCGAGTGGCGAATGGCGAGTAAGTCATTTAAAACATTGGAAACGAAACCTTTTTGTCCGTAAGAGCCGTCATCAGTCGTCAAAAAAAATTCATCAGAATTTTTTTTTATTTCGTTTTCAAGAATTATAAAGTTTTTTGACCGGGCGCCGAGAATACTGATAATTTTATTGCCTTTTTCTTTCAGTGCTTTTGCGATGGGATACATAACCGCGACACCTACGCCGCCGGCGATGCATAATACCGTTCCGAAATTTTCTATGTGTGATAGGACGCCAAGAGGACCCACGACATCAAGAATGGTATCGCCAGTTTTAAGTTTTCCCATTTCAATTGTTGTCTTACCGACCTCTTGAACAAAAAGCGTAATCGTGCCTTTGACTTTATCGGAATCCGCAACTGTTATCGGAATCCTTTCGCCCTTTTCATGAAGCCGCAAAATTGTGAATTGGCCCGGTAAAACTTTTTTGGCAATTTCAGGCACTTCTATAACAAACCTGTTGATGCCTGTTGCATGCGATGATTTTTCTATAATTTTAAACATAAATTTCAATTATTCCAATTGGACTAATTAGATTTTTTACCGCAAACGGAGCATTTCGGATTTTTAAAGATTTGCATTTCCGAAAAATTCATATTCTTGCCGTCAAAAATCAGAAGACGACCTTTTATATTTTCGCCCAGACCAACAATATATTTTATTACTTCCATTGCTTGAAGACAGCCGATAACACCTGGAGTAGCACCCAAAACAGGAAATATTTCTTTCGGTGGAGATGTTGGAAAAATACATTTTAAGCACGGTGTTTCGGGAATTTTTACAAAAGTAAGCCGACCTTCCAGACCATAGACGGAACCGTGAACAAGCGGAATTTTTTTCATTTTTGAACATTTGTTCAAAATGAATCTGGTCGGAAAATTGTCCATACAGTCAACAATTATTTTAGAGTTGCCGACAAGTCGGCATATATTTTTTTCTGTTATTTTCTCTTCAATCGCCTCAATATTAACATCTTGATTTATTTTGGCTAATGTAATTTTTGCGGAAACCGCTTTATTGATTCCGATTTTTGATTCGCCATGCAAAATCTGTCTGTTTAAATTTGAAAGTTCGGTACTGTCGTTATCGCAAATTTTTATATTGCCCAAACCCGCGGCAGCAAGATACATTGAACAGGATGAACCCAAACCTCCGGCACCGGCGATAAAAACGATGGCATTTTTCAATTTTTCTTGCCCTTTTTTGCCAAACCCATCAATTAAAATCTGTCTTGAATATCTCTCCGATTCGTTTTTCGTAAGCATAATTGCAATTATACAAAAAAAACTGAAAAAATAAAGTAAAAAATAAAGGGTATTAAACCCTTTGTTTTCAGCGCTCGCTCGAAAAAACAAACAAGATTGTTTTTCTCTCACTCGCTTGAAAATAAATCTTTACATATTATGACTTTCGTTGTATAATAATACCGAAATGAGAAAAACTAAATTATCCATCGGAATAATTTTCTTTGTTCAAATTTTGTTTTGCTCTCGCACTTTTGCGGCACAGATGTCGGTATATTACATAAATGTCGGGCAGGGCGACGCCGAATACATAGAACTTCCCAACGGTAAAAATCTTCTTATTGACGGTGGACCGAACTCCTCAACCCTGCCCACGAATCCTCTGATAAATTTTTTTGATTCAAAAGGCGTTACAACGATAAATTATGTGGTTCTCTCGCACCCGCACTCAGATCATTACAGCGGTTTATACGCTGCATTTCAGAAATATAAAGTTGAAAAATTTTATGACACGGGTGTTGACAATCCAAACTCGTCAAAAGATGACTCTATAAGAAATTATGCAAAAGCAATATCCGGCTGTTATCAACTTGTTTTATCAACCGGTAATTTTCCTGAAAATCCGGATTGGGGTTGCGAAGCCGCAATTTTACATACAAGTACGGCGGTCACCGGAAACTTTAACGATAACTCTGTTGTTTTTAGAATAAAGTTCGGCAGTTCCACATTTATTTTCGGCGGAGATGCGTCAACGAACATTGAAAATTATCTAACGGCTAACTACGGCGATGTTCTGCAAACCGACTGCTACAAAGTCCATCACCACGGCAGCAGCACTTCTTCAACCGAATCATTTTTAGCGAAACTCAAGCCGAAATACGCATTTATTGAGGTGGGAGCGAATTCCTACGGACACCCGACGCTTGATGCCGTAAATCGTTTAAAAACCGCAGGGGTGACGAGAATATATTATACCGGAAATAATCCTTACGGTTCGGTTGACGGCACTGTGCAGGTCGTAACCGTAGGCGACGGGAGTTATGCCATAACGCCGAATTATGTTCCGCCGATTGTTGACTTGCCTCAACCGCAAAAAGAGATATTAAACTCAACATACATAACTCTTTTTAATAATCTGTTTCATCCGGACAGGCAGGAATGGACCGAATTACAGTATTATATTTCCCAGGCGGGTGAAATGGATGTAAAAATTTTTACTTTGGACGGTGAAGTTGTAAAGCATTATGAAAGGTTCGACGCAAACCCGGGAACATATTTCTGGGCTTGGAACGGGAAAAACAGAGACGAGGATACGGCATCGGCAGGTGTCTATATTGTGAGAATAAAAACTGCTGACGCTGAAACCACAAAAAAAGCGATTTTGATAAGATAGAAGCAATGAAAAATTTAAAATTTAAAATTAAAAATTTATGTTTTTTACCGTCAATAATTTTACATTTTACATTTTGCATTTTTAATTGTCTCCATGCGAAGGGTCCCGGCACGACATCGGCGATATTTTTGAGACAACCGCTCGGTGCGCGGTCATTCGGACTTGGAAACACATATACCGGAATTTCAAATGATATAGAAGCACTTTGGTTTAATACCGCGGGGATTTGCGAAATTGAATATCCCGTTGTCTCGGCGCTTTTTTCAGACGACATTTCCGGCACAAACCACGGATTTATCGCATTCGCACTGCCTATGGAAAAATTTACCGCAGCCGTTTCTGTCTCAGCACTTCAGACGGAAAAAATCGAAATAACTCCGCAAACACGGGCGGCATACAATTTAAGACCGGAAAGCGATTATATCGCTATGTTTGCACTCGGAGTGCCCGTCGGCGGATTTATAGATGTAGGCGGCGGAGTGAAATTTTTGCACTCCGAACTTGCCGAGGAATATATCGCAAAAACGGTTGCTTTTGACGGAGGGTTTCTTTTAAGAGGACTAAAACATCCGAAAATCGGCGAAATTTCCGTCGGGGTTTCTTATCAGAATCTAGGCAAAAAAATAAAATATGACGAGAAATATAACGACCTTCCCCAGATTTTACGCGGCGGTGTGGCAATTAAAAAAAATAAAAAAAATGTCGGCGAACTTGTCGTCGGCTACGATATTTCAAAAATCACCGGCTCCGACATTCATCACAATTTCGGAATTGAACTGACCGCATTTGACAAATGGCTGGCGAAACCGCTTACATCTTTCAGTATACGGGCGGGATACGGGCTGGGATATTCAACGGAAGGACTGTCTTTCGGAGCGGGATTCGGACTGGCAAAAATCAGGTGCGATTACGGGCTGCAACTTACCGATTTTGAAACCCGGCACAAATTTCTTGTGACTTATTCGTTTGAACCGGATACGCCTGAAGAAAATATGGAAGAATAGTTTATTAAACGATATAAATATGCCGTTTTTTCAATCGTGGAGCGTAGGGAAAAATTTCTGAAGAGCCTCAATTTACGACTTATTCGTTCCAGGAGTAAATTGCAGAACGAGTTCTGACGAGTGTCTCAAAGAAATTTGTTCCCGAGCGACTTATTATATTCCGCTGCCGTGACTAAACTTCTCTTCGGGTGTGAAAAATTCCTCTTTAATCTCTTTCTTTTTCTTTTCAAGATATTTATCTATCTCGGCTGTGATGCCATCAAGCGTTTCAATTTTTTTGAGACGCTCTTCAATTTTTTCCTGCTCTTTCACGATAAATCTTATGGCATCAGCCACAGGGTCGGGCAGTTTGCCGTGCTCAAGCATTTCAATATCTTTCTGCGAAAAACCTACTCCTACACGGGCGGGAATACCGACGGCAGTTGAATTCGGCGGCACCTCGGTTACGACAACAGAACCGGCGCCGATACGGGAATTATCGCCAATTTTTACAGGGCCAAGCACTGTCGCACCGGTCCCGATAGTAACATTATTTCCGATTGTAGGGTGCCTTTTTCCTTTTTTAATAGAGGTCCCGCCAAGCACAACTCCCTGATAAATCAAAACATCGTCGCCAATTTCCGTTGTTTCACCTATTACAACTCCCATCCCGTGGTCAACAAAAAATCTTTTACCGATTTTGGCGCCAGGATGAATTTCAATGCCTGTAAAAAACCGCGCGAGTTCGGAAATCAGACGGGCAACCGTAAATCTTTTATGCCTGTAAAACCAGTTTGAAATACGGTAAAACCACATAGCGTGAAGTCCGGGATAGCAAAAAAGCACCTCAACGATATTTTTCGCAGCCGGATCTTTTTCAAAAATAACCGAAATATCCTCTCTTAGTTTTTTGAACATAATGTGATTTTACAAAATTTCAGAAAAAATTGCAACAAAAAAATCCCTACCATTTGTAGCAGTCATCCCGCTTGCGGAACTATGCGACATTAGTGAGGATTTTAAAGATTGTCATTGCGAGTCCCTCATCTGTCATTCCGAGCGAAGCGAGGAATCTCGCTAAAGCAATCTCAAAACTTTTTAATTACCTCCGCCTCCATTATTTCCTTTAATTATTTAAGAAAAATCTACCGATGTTTCGGCGACTTTTTCTAACTCTTTTTTAAGTTCGTTTTTTATCTGTTCAATAACTCTATATTTTTTAGCAATTTCTTTTTGCCTATTTAAGTTATATTCCCCTTTGTCAAGAGGTATCTTTATACTTATTTTTTCTATATGGATTTTCTTTAATCTCTTGTTCCCTTCTCCAACTGCATAATTTGGCAATTCATTATCTAAAAGATATTTAAGAAATTCATAGTTGAATTTATCTCTTAATTCTTTTTTTAAGATCAATAATCCACAATGGCAGGTTAAACTGAACTTTCCATTTCTATAAAAAACCCTTCCAGCATAACCATCAATAGTCCAAGTCAAGCCCTCTATGTTATGGTCAAAACTATTTATTTTAGCAATTTCTCCATTATTCTTTGTTTGTCCAGAATAAACAGGATAAATGCCCCTATGAATAGAAAAGTATTTATGATTGTATTTAGCACTTCCAAGAGTTATGTCAAATATGTCAGTTATTTTTACTTCTTTAAAGATAGTTCTCTTGCCTTCTTCAATATACTTAACTTCTTGTATAAACTCTTTTATATTGTTTGAAGTTTCGTCAAGCATAGAAGAAAAATCAGTTATATTAACCTTATTCTCTTCCTCAATAATTTTTAATTTTACTTTTTCTTTTTTACTCCATAAACTATCTATAACCCAATTGCTTTCTGACCTAAATTCTCCGATAGAAATTATTTTACATCTTTCAGAATTTGACTTAAAAGTTTGTTTAGCCCCTTTGAATTGATTAAATAAATCAACAGATTCACTTAAATCACTTCCAGAAGTCTCAAATCTATGAATATCTAAACTTTCTCCGATATTTGAAACTAAATAAGTAAAAACGGGATGTTTTTGCACATCAGAAGGTTTATTTTTCTTTGTTAATATCAGGATATAAGTTTTCTTAATTGTAGTAAAAAATGTTTTTGTTGGCAGAGAGATTATACCATCAATATAGCATTCATCCCTGATAAATTTTCTTAAATTTTTATCGTTTATTCTGTTTAGTATCCCATCTGGAATAATTATAAATGCTCTTCCGTTTGGTTTTAATGCTCTTATAATCCATTCTATAAATAATCCTTCAACACCCATAGCATTTATTTTGTAATGGCTTTCTAAACCGCTTTTAGTTATTTCTTCTTTTAAGTTACTACTACCCGTTATAACATAAGGCGGATTTGTTAAGATTAGGTCATATTCTTCTGTTATTGGCTCTGCCAATGTTCCAAGGATAGAATTTGTCTTCAATACAAAACTCTCATTAAATAAATCTGAAAATTGTTCTGTTATATTAGGATGTTTTTTAATTAAGTCAGATAAATAAATTAACATATTTGCTTTTGCAAGAATAATGGTTTTTTGTTCTTCATTATCAAAACCTTTGTCATAACCCATTATTGTTATTTTTGATTCTATTTTATCACCTTTTATTTTATAAAATCTGTCTAGGTTATCTACAAGAGGTTCTAGCAAAAATTTTCCGACACCACAAGCGGGATCGCAGATTTTATCGCCCTCTTTTATATCTGCCATTTTAACAATAGATTTTACAACTTTAAGCGGTGTAAAAAACTGCCCCCAATTCTTTTTACTTATGCTTTGTTTCATAAAACTTTCAAATAATTTGCTCTTGAAATCATAATCAATATTTTCTAATTTTTTATAGTCCCTGAATCTAAATAACACTCTCTTAAATACGGTGCTGTAACCCCGAACTGCTTTTTGGTCTTTGCTTACAAATATAGTCCCGTTAATAATTGTGGTGTGGTCAACAGGATTTTCTTTGAATAAATCCTTAATTTTCGGTCTTATTACTTTTGCATATTTTTCCAAAACTTCTTCATCTATATTCTTCTCATACATCCTCACTAATTCATAAAAACTATAATCTCCTTTAAGGACTTCTAAATCACTTAAATATTTGAAAATAAAAAGTTCAACAAAAGTGTATAAACAATTTTCAGGAGTAGCACCGCTCACCATCCAAATATCTTGCCATACTTGTTTTGCCAATTCTGTTGGATTAGTTAATTCAATCGGCTTTAATTTAGAATTTTCTTTGCTTATGGATTCGTTAATTTTATTTATTAAACTAATTGTTTCCTCGCTTTTTGGATTAAATACTTGGTTTAGTTCATTTCCATTTTCGTCTTTAATAATTTTACCATTTAAGGCATTAACCCAAATAGTTTCTTTTGTATCTGTAACAATCAGAAGTTTAGTTAATTTTCCAGCAACTTTTAATTCCTGTTTTATGGCTTTATCTTTTTGAGACTCTGTTTTAAATTTAGAGGGCTTTTTATTTTCAATTACAGCGACCACTCCTTTATAACCATTTGTAACAATACCGTCAACCTTTTTATTTTCTATCTCGCTATAACTTATATTCCTGATTATTCCGTGTTCTTTCAGAGATTTGATTGTAGTTGCACCAATATTATAAAAATTCCACTCCCCCATTTTTTGAGGATTTTCTAATAAGTCTCTTTGTAATAGTTCTTCGCTCATATCGTTGCTATTGTATAAAATTTCTTTGCATTTTGTCAACTATTTTTTTAATTTCCTAAAATACAAGAAATGTTCTAAATTTCCTTTGGGACCTTTTATGGGAGAGGGGGTTTCACCGAGAAGTTTTAAGCCGATCCCTTTCGAAAAATTTTTGATTTTTTCTATGGTTTGCTGGCGGATTTTTTCGTCTTTTACAACGCCGTTTTGGGTAGAGCCTCTAGGGGCTTCAAATTGTGGCTTGACAAGTGCAATTATTTCACCGCCGTTTTTCACAAGTTCTTTTACTTTCGGCAGAACCTTTACAAGCGAGATAAATGAAACATCCACAACCGCTAAATCAATTTCATCTTTCAACAAATTTTTATCAAAATATCTGATATTGGTTTTTTCAATATTTACAACACGCGGATTTTTCCTTAACTCAAAATCCAAAACCCCGTAACCGACATCCACACAATAGACCTTTTGGGCGCTGGTTTTTAACAAACAGTCGGTAAATCCTCCGGTTGAAGCGCCGACATCAAGACAGATTTTATCTTTAACGCAAACGGAAAATTCTTCAAGCGCTTTTTTTAGTTTAATTCCGCCGCGAGAAACGAATTCAGCCGACTCTTTTACGGAAATTTCAGATATTTCCGAAACGGCAAAACCGGGTTTCGTAATAATTTTACCGTCCACACTAACTTTGCCTTCCATTATAAACGCTGTTGATTTATTTAAGGATGAGACGAAGCCCCTATTAAAAATTAGGGTATCTAACCGGATTTTTTTAGCCATTGGTTTATGTTGGTGTGAATTTTATCGGAGGTCAAACCGTATTTTTCTCTAATCTCATTCTGTCTGCCGTGCTCAACGAATTTATCGGGAAGACCTATTGTGTGAATTTTGACATCGGTATCTTTCAGAAGTTCGCAGACGGCGCTTCCAAACCCGCCGGAAATTACATTTTCCTCAACGGTAACTATTCTTTTAATTTTTTTAGAGATATTTTTTATTAAATCAATATCAAGCGGTTTTACAAAACGAACATTTACGACGCCGCAGGAAATGTTTTCGGATTGAAATTTATTCGCGGCGAGAACGGATACGCCGACCAAATTTCCGACTGCCAAAATAAAAAGGTCTTTACCGTCCCTGACGATTTCGGATTTACCGACGGAAATAACCTTAATATCTTTTTCCAATTTTACGCCCACACCGATGCCTCGGGGGTAACGGATGGCAACGGGACAGTTCAGCGTAAATGCGGTTTTCAGCATATTTTGAAGTTCGTTTTCGTCGGAAGGAGTCATCACAACGATATTCGGAATCATTCTTAGATATGACAAATCAAAGGCGCCCTGATGAGTGGCACCATCCTCACCGACGATACCCGCTCTATCAATAGCAAAAACAACGGGAAGTTTCTGCAAGCAAACATCATGAATTATCTCGTCAATTGCTCTCTGCAAAAATGTGGAATAAATCGCAACCACCGGTTTATAGCCGGAAGCGGCAAGCCCGGCGGCAAAAGTTACGGCGTGACCTTCGGCAATCCCTACATCAAAAAATCTTTTTGGAAATTCTTTCTGAAAATCGACAAGCCCGACCCCGTCTGCCATTGCCGCGGTAATCGCAATTATTTTTTCATCTTTTCTGGCAAGATGGACAAGCGTTTGAGAAAAAATTTTTGTGTATGTAGGAAACTTTGAATTGTTTGTCGGCTCACCGGTAATAATATTGAACGAACTTACGCCGTGAAACGCCGTCGGATGATCCTCGGCGGGCGCATAGCCCTTGCCTTTTTTAGTCAAAACATGAAGCAAAACCGGACCTTTGAGATTTTTCACCTTCGATAAAATTTCTATAAGTTTGCCGATATCATGTCCGTCAACGGGTCCCAAATACGCAAAACCCATTTCCTCAAAAAGCATTCCGGGAAAAAGAAGCACTCTGAATCTTTTTGCGACCCGCATTATCTGCGAACCCCAGAAATGTATTCGGGAAAGAAATTTATCAACCCTCTTGTAAAGTTTATTGTAAAGCCCGCCTGTTAAAAGTTTTGTAAGATATGCTGCAAGAGCGCCGACGCGTCGGGAAATAAACATCTCGTTATCGTTGAGGATTACAAGAATGTCTGTTCCCGAGTGCCCCGTATTAAGCAGTCCTTCATATGCAAGTCCGCCGGTCATAGCACCGTCGCCTACGACGGCAACAACTTTATGGGTGTCCGCGTTCAAATCGCGGGAAACAGCGAAACCGAGTGCGGCAGATATTGAAGTTGATGAATGTCCAACGCCGAAAGCATCGTATTTAGATTCTGAAATTTTCGGAAAACCGCTGATGCTGTCAGTTTGGCGCAAAGTAGCGAATTTTTCGCGGCGACCGGTAAGAATTTTATGAGCATATGCCTGATGTCCTACATCCCAAATAATTTTGTCCTTCGGCGCATCAAAAACATAATGCAGAGCAATTGCAATCTCCACCGCGCCTAAAGACGGTGCCAGATGTCCGCCGGTATTAGAAACACTGGACACTATGAAATCCCGTATTTCTTTTGCAAGTTCAGGCAAAAGTCCCTTTTTTATCAGCCGTAAATCACTTGGATTATTTATTTTTTCAAGAATGCTCATTAAAAATCCCTTTTGACAATATAGTCGGCTAATTCATTAAGTACATCTGCTTTTTTGCCGAAAATTTTTAGATCGTTTTTCGCGCTTTTAATTAATGCCGTCGCTTTTTGATATGATTCTTTTATTCCGTAGATGAACGGATAGGTCAGTTTTTTATTTTTTATATCGGAACCGGTTTTTCCCATTTTTTTTTTATTGCCGATAATATCCAAAATATCGTCGGCAATCTGAAATGCGAGACCGATTTTTCTGCCGTAATTAGCAAGTGCTTCAATTTTTTCTTTTGTAGCGATTGATATTATCGCACCGGCTTTTAACGACACTTCAATCATCTTTGCCGTCTTGTGTATATGAATATAATCAACTTTTTTTTTCACTTCCGACTTCCCACTTCCCACTTCCGACTTTATATCCGCCACCTGCCCACCAACCATTCCTTTTGTTCCTGCTGCGACGGCAATTTCTTTCACAACTTTCGGATGAATAATTTCAAACGCTTTTGTAAGAAGTCCGTCGCCGGCAAGTATTGCAATCGCCTCGCCGAATTTTTTATGTGATGTTAACTTTCCCCGGCGGTAATCATCATTATCCATAGCAGGCAGGTCGTCGTGGATAAGCGAATAAGTGTGTATCATTTCAATCGCACACGCGGTCGGCATTATATTTTTTATATCACCCCCACAGATTTCACCCGATGCAAGACACAAAATCGGACGAAGCCGTTTCCCGCCTGCGAAAACACTGTATTTCATCGCAGTATTAATAATCGCCGACTCATCCGTATTTTTCAGAAAATATTTTTTCAGAGCATTATCAACAACCGATTTTTTATTTTTCAGATAAAGTTGTAAATCCATAATTTTACTGCAAATTATACAAAATTTTCCGAAAAATACAATAAAAAAACGACCGTTAACAACCCGGCCATTTCTCAATTCACGTAAGACATCCTGTATACTAAGATATTTTAATTTTCTCGGGGTGAAGTTTTGATAAAAACTCATCACAGGGTATGCACAATATCCCGTTTTTCATTAAACGTTCTTTACCTCGGTAAACAAAATAGGCAGTGCTTTCGGGATAATCTTCCTTGAAATTTTTTAATGCACGCAAATATTCGGGGCGGATTTTTGATGTATTTTTTACTTCAATCGCCCAAAAAACATCCACGCCGTAAACTACAAAATCAACTTCCGAACCCGCTGCTGTCCGCCAGAAATAAACCTTATTCTTTTCTCCGCTGTATGAATTCCAAGCCATCAGATGCTGGGCGACTAATCCTTCAATCGCACATCCGCCGATTTCTTCGGGTTTATCCAAAGGACCTGCAGGACGAAGCGAACGGTAAACTCCCGCATCAAAAAAATAAAATTTCGGATGAGAAATAACGGCTCTTTTTGCGCGTTTTGTAAATACGGGCAGACGAAACGCTAACAGCAAATCCTCAATAATTGCTATGTATCCCTCCACCACTTTTCTTTCAACTTCACAATCACGGGCGACGTTGGTTATATTAAGCACTGAACCATGCGAAAAACTGACTGCCTCCAAAAATCTTGAAAAATTTCCGATGTTCCTGACCAAACCTTCCGCCTGCACTTCTTCCCTTACATACAAAGATGCATATGTCCTTAAAACACCGTCGGGATTTTGAGCCGACACTACAAGAGGTAATAAACCTTGATTCAAAGCATTGTTTAGGTTGAATTTTTTTCCCAATTCCGCAGCCATAAAAGGATGCATTGTTTTTTTTATAACTCTTCCGGCGAGTAAATCGGTACCGGTTCTTTTAAGTTTTCTCGAACTTGAACCTGTCAGGATAAACTGTTTTTTTATTTTTTTTTCTATAAGCGAGAAGCGAGTGAATAACGCCCAATAATTCCGGAACCTTTTGAATTTCATCAATAACGACCGTTTTCTTATCCGGGTTGGCAAGAACAATTTCCCGCAGGCGTTCGGGGTAAGCGCTGTATGAACGAAAAACGTCCGCTTCAAGTAAATCTATCCAAACAGCATCGGGATAGTTTTGCTTCAGATATGTGGTTTTACCCGTACCGCGGGGACCGAAAAGAAAAAAATTATATTTTTGCGGCGTAAAAATTCTGGGTATTAGAGTTTCCATATTAAGTCCATATTTGGAATTATTGTTTCCGAAAACATAATAATATATTATTCACTCTTTGTCAAGAGAAAAATGCGCAATTTAAGTTCAAGGTGTTAGTGCAACACCTGATTGAAAACCTGCTATAATAGGCAGGTATGAAAAAAACATATAAACATTTAACGGAAGCAGAACGTAATTT
>JACRDL010000032.1 GCA_016218625.1 Elusimicrobiota bacterium | reverse complement strand
CTAATTTTGATATTATTTCTGATGCTGATATTTCAAAGGTCGAATCTTGGCTCAACAACAGACCGAGAAAATGTCTCGGGTTCTCTACTCCAAACGAGGTTTTCAATTCGCACTGTTGCACTTAATGGTTGAATTCACCCTCAACATTCATCATACAAGATTTCATTTTTTCATTTCACAGAACCTTTTTTAGCATAATCCGACGACTGAATCTGAATTTTCAAATCCGACGGATTGTTACTTGTGGCAAGAGCATCTTCAACAGAAATAACACCGTCTTTGTATAATGACAAAAGCGACTGATTAAACGACTGTGTCTTGTAAAATGAAGCGCTATCTTCAATTGCTTTGGAGATTTGACCTGTTTTGGCTTCTGCAATCAGCGACCGTATTAACGGCGTATTAATCATAATTTCTATTGCAGCAACCATTCCGTTTCCGTCTTTTCTTTTTACAAGTCGCTGGGCAACGACGGCTATCAGAAAAAGCGAAAGTTGAAATCGTATTTGTGTCTGTTGCTCCGGCGGGAATGAATCAATTATTCTGTCAATAGTTTGTTTGGTATCATTCGTATGAAGTGTTGAAATAACAAGATGTCCCGTTTCCGATGAGGTAATTGCCGTTGTAATTGTCTCGGGGTCTCTCATTTCACCGACTAAAATCACATCCGGGTCCTGACGCATGGCGGACTTAAGTGCTGTTGCATAAGTGTTTGTATCCATTCCGATTTCTCTCTGATTTATTATTGATTTATTATCGGTGTGGACGAATTCAATGGGGTCTTCAATCGTAATAATATTTTTTTTGAAGTTGTCGTTTATATGATTTATCATTGCAGCCATAGTGGTTGATTTTCCGCTTCCGGTGGGACCTGTGACCAGTACCAAGCCCTGTTTATTTGAGGCGATTTCTTTTAGAACGGCGGGTAGTTTCAAATCATCAACGGTCGGAATTTTCGTAGGTATTGTTCTGAAAACGGCTCCGTAATTTCCTTTCTGCATAAAAAGTGCGCCTCTAAAACGTGCAATTCCCGGAAGTTCCAACGCAAAATCAAACTCTTTATTTTCCTGAATTTTTTTATCTTCGCCAAAACCGATATATTTTGAGACAAGTTCCTTTATTTTTGTAGATGTTAGTTTTTCAGAATCGGTAAGCGGTTCAATGTCGCCGCTAATTCTTACCATCGGCGGAAGTCCCGCCTTAAGATGCAAATCGGTTCCCTTTTTTTCAACCATTAATTTAAGAAGTTCTTCAATGTTCATAATTCGCTCCGCTCATTACACAGAACTGACTCGGAACTTGTACACTGAACCGACGCGGAACTGTTCTGTGTCTGTTCCGTGTCTTGTTCCGCTTCTGTTCCGTGTTCCTTATTAGCGTCCGTAAATCGCCATTTTTACCGACTCAGGATTGTGCGCCTTTGCCATAGCATCCTCCGTTTTAATAAGACCGTCTCGGACAAGCCCTGCCAGCGCTTTATCCAGCGATATCATTCCCGCTTTCGCGCCAACTTCTATCGTCTGATATAACTGATGCGTCTTTCCTTCTCTGATAAGATTTGCAATTGCCGGTGTCGCTATCATAATTTCCCGTGCCGCAGCACGACCCATTCCGTCTGCTGTCGGAATCAGTGTCTGGCATATAACCGCCTGTAAAGAAGTTGAAAGTTGCATTCTAACCTGCTGCTGCTGATGCGGCGGAAAAACATCTATAATTCTGTCAACGGTTGACGGTGCATCCGTCGTGTGGAGTGTGGCAAAAACAAGGTGTCCCGTTTCCGCAATAGTTATGGCACCGCTGATTGTTTCTAAATCACGCATTTCACCGACGAGAACTATATCGGGATCCTCACGCAAAGCATGTTTTAATGCCGCGGCGAATGAAAGAGTGTGCTGTCCGACCTCTCGCTGTGTCACGACGCATTTCTTAGATTCATAAACAAACTCAATCGGGTCTTCCATCGTAATAATATGATCTGTTCTTGTTGAGTTGATGATATCAATCAGACAGGCAAGGGTTGTTGACTTGCCGCTTCCGGTGGGTCCGGTAACAAGAACAAGTCCTCTCGGTAAATACGCAAGTTTTGTAATTGCATCAGAAAGCCGCAGTTGTTCGGGTGACGGTATTTTTGTTGATATGACGCGGAGCACCGCGCCGATTCCGTTTCTGTGCATTAAAACATTCACTCTGAATCTTGAAACATTGGGAAGATTGAAAGAGCAGTCAAGTTCCAGTTCCTCCTCAAATTTTTTCTTATGCTCGTCGTAAAGCATTGAGTAAATCAGTCGCTTTGCTTCTTCGGGTGTAATTAACTCGGGAAAACCGTCAAGTGATCTCATTTCGCCTATATGTCTTACCATAGCAGGTTTTCCGACGACAATATGTATATCAGAAGCCCCTATTTTCACTGCTTTTGTCAGAATGTCAAAAATTTCCATTGTTCCCCCTAAAAACCACTGAACTGACACGGAACTGACGCGGAACTTTCCGTGCTTGTTCCGTGTTTTGTTCTGTGTCTGTTCCGCGTTCCTTTCTAAAAGAATGTTCCCGTCGGCATTGTGAATATTGACTGAAAACTGCAGTCGGTGCATACGCCTTTTTTAGTATCGCAGAAATCTCTGAATATCTGTATAAGTCCCTGCTGAATTCTTTCCGTCTGCCCGGAAATATTCCCGAAGCCGCATCTCCATGATGTAATGCGTGCGGTCCTGTTTGTTGATATAGCCGGCTGTTTCAACCACCACTGATAGATAATTTTTAACGAAGCGTCATCTTCCGGTTTGTTAATTTTTGCAATTGCCGCAGGTAAGAAAGTGTTTATTAAAATTAAAAGAATTCTTTCTTCGCCGAGCAAAGCGACCGGTTTAGAAAATTTTTTTGAAACGAATGTAGCTCTATAAAACCAGAAATTAGAAAAGTTTTCCGCGTCCGTTTTTAAGTTATCAGCAAATTTTTTTAATTTGAATTTGCCGTCAAGAATATTAGTCACGAAACTTTGCAAAAGTTTTTCAAAACCGCTATCGTCGATATATCTTGAAATTATTAAACTTGCAGCGGCAAGTCGTCTATACGGGAAATTATAAGGTCTTAAGCCCCTGAACTTCCAAGTTTCTTTTTTTATTATTTCGGAAGGTTTGATTTGCTGTCTCAGTGTTTTCCAGATTTTTTTAATTTTGGCGATATAACTTTTTGCTTCGTCGTCAAGCGTTTCAATTTTTTCAATTTCAGGAATAAGACCGGCAACGCCGAAAAAAAGCGATTGAATTCTTACCGATTTTTCTTCAAACTTCTCCTGACTTATTATTTCCGATATTCTTTCAAGCGGCAGTATTTCGGCTAATTTCTTAAAATTGTCCCTGTTAGGACCGTAGCCGAGACCGTCCATAATGCCCTTGTAAATTATTTCATTAATTGATTCCTTTGTCAGTCGGTTTGCAAGGGTCTCGCTTTTCTGCCTTATCTTTTCATCGCCGGCAAGCCCGACGATATATTCAAGCAAGGAGTATTTTTTTAAAGTCCATTTCGCGCATTTGCCCGCCCTAACTTTGCTGGAATAAGGGTAATTTTCAACATCAAAGTTGCTGTCAATAATTTCTAAATCGTCGTTTATGTAATCAATAAGTTCCAGTGAGGGGATTATTTTTTTATTTCGGGTTATGGTTTTCGCTTCCTTTCCCTTACTCCAAAGAAACACATGCAAGACGACATTGTTAAAATTATTATTTTTATCGTGTTTGTGTGTTCTCCAGTTTGACGAGTAAATATCAACCTCTACATCGCCTGTTATCTCTTGCCCGTCTATATTTATTTTTGCGTTTCTGAAATCGGGACCTTCATCAAAATTCCATTCACCGGGTGATATTATCGCAATCCTTTTACCGTCGGTGGTTCTCAATCCCCTTCTTTCTATCTGCTGGTCAAACCAGATCGTTTTTACAAGTTTTTCCGTGACCGGCTGTCTTGTCGCCTTATAAGGTTTTTCCGCTTCTTTTACAAAAGTTGAATCTCTCAACTTCTTGTATCTATCCGTAAAATTGGTAGGATTATGAAACTTCACATCATCAATGTATTTCATTTATTTGAACGCAGATTACGCAGATTTTTGAAGGCGATTACACAGATTTTAATCTGACTTTATCTGTGTCCATCTGTGTTTATCTGTGGCTTATTTTTTGATTTTTACTTTTTGCTTTTCTATATAAACCTTTTTCATTACATCGCCGATTTGGATTTTGTGAACAACATCAAGCCCGGAAATAACCTGACCGAAAACCGTATATTTGCCGTCTAAAAACGACTGGGGTCCCAAACAAATGTAAAACTGGCTGCCGGCGGAATCGGGGTCCTGTGCCCTCGCCATAGCAACCGTCCCGTCAAGATGCTGCCGTTTGTTGAACTCCGCTTTTATTTTATATCCCGCATCGCCTGTTCCGTCGCCTTTCGGACATCCGCCCTGAATAACAAAATTCGGAACAACCCTGTGAAATTTTAAGCCGTTATAGAATTTCTTATTTGCAAGTTTCTTGAAATTATCAACGGTATTTGGTGCATCCGCATCAAAAAACTCAAATTTTATTATGCCCCTATCCGTTTCAATCACTGCGATTTCTTTCATCTGTTTCTTCTCCTTGCTTTGTAATCCGGTAAACATAAAAAACACAAAGCCGAATACTACAAACAATTTCAACGCCCCCATTTTCATAAAAGTTCCTCCTCCCTTAAAAATTGAATCAACTCATCCAGTCCGAAAAAAACTTCAATTTTATAATCGGCGAAAACCGTGTCGCTTGATTGCTTTTTTACGGTTTCGTAATCGCAAATTGCTTTTTTCTTTAATTCCACCCGGTCGTCTTTACAGTCATGCCGGTAAATGTAAAACAGGTGGCGTTTTTTTTCGTCGTGATACAATAAAAATTTCTCAAAATAAAATAAAAGCCCGCAGAAAGGGCAAACGACCACATTCATCTGCCCGTCTAAAATCATTTCCTTCAGGTCGGGGTCGGTGGTCACATTTACGGAATCCCACAGTTCCCACTCAAACTCTTTCCCGCAGGAACACCTGATTTCCTGTTTCTGACAGAATGACATACAAAAATTATACAAAAAAAAATAAAAAATGCAATAAAAAAAACTCCCTAAAGGGACTCCCTTTGGTCGCCCACATGTTTTGTAGTCGCTGATTTTTAATCAGCGTTTTTCAGTGAAGATTTTTAATCTGTCATTGCGAGTCCCGATTTTGTCGGGACGAAGCAATCTCAAAATCTTTTAATCGTTTATGTCCCAATTATTTTATTTTTCCTGCAGATTATAAAAGAAAAACTTGCAACTTTACTGCAAAATGATTACTGTCAAAAATGTTGAAAGTTGGAGAAATCAAATTTTTTCTTTTTTGCACCATTTTACTATCTGAATGCCGCCACCGTTCGGCGAGTAAACATGTTCCCAATTATCTTCATCAAAAGAAAACATTTTCATTCCATAAAAACATTCTCTATGGCGTTCAAAACAAATTCTATAATGAACTTCGATACTACTGCTTCCGGATGGTCGAGTTCCATGTAAATTATATTCATACACTAATTTACCTTCTTTATTATATTTTTTCCATACACCATCTATATCCGCTCTGTAATGGTTCCCCTTATAATCAACTGAATTCCTTGATTTTTGATATTCTTTTTGTTCATTCATATTTGCTTCAGTGAATTTACCGGAATGAAGAACTAATATTTTTTCTTCATATTTTCCAGTTTTGATATCTGGCATTATTTTTTGATAAACATATAATTACCCATTTACCCATCTCATACCTCGGGCAGTTGACCTTCCCCTGTTTAGTGGACTCTTTATTTAGTTAAAAAGAACCTTTGTTCGAATTCAAAAGGACTCATATAACCCAGAGACGAATGCGCCCTTTTCCGGTTGTAATACATCTCAACGTATTCGAATATCACGCGCT
>JACRDL010000029.1 GCA_016218625.1 Elusimicrobiota bacterium | reverse complement strand
TGGGGCGGTGGGAAGACAAAGTGAAAAAAAACATTCTTGCCGCAGAAAAAACGCCGGGCATTGAGGACTTGCAGCCGGTTTCTTACACAGGCGACCGCGGACTGACGCTTGTAGAAAATGCGCCTTACGGGATTATCGCTTCCGTCACACCCTCTACAAATCCGGCATCAACAATAATTAACAATGCGATTTCAATAATCGCAGCGGGCAACTCCGTAATTTTTGCTCCGCATCCCGCCGCGAAAAATTGCTCTCACGAGACAATAAAAATTTTGAACGATGCAATCGTTTCAGCCAGTGGTCCTTCTGCTCTTATATCAACTGTAAATCCGCCGTCGGTAGAATTCACGCAATCACTACTCAAACATCCGAAAGTGAAAATGAATATAGTCACAGGCGGTCCCGCGATTGTAAAAACTGCAATGTCCGCCGGTAAAAAAACTATTGCCGCAGGTCCCGGAAATCCACCCTGTATAGTTGACGAAACTGCAATTATAGAAAAAGCCGCTACCGATATGGTTTCAGGTGCAAGTTTTGACAACGGAATTTTATGCACGGCGGAAAAAGAAACGCTGGTCGTTGCCGAAATTTTTGAACAGTTTTTATCAGCGTTAAGAAAAGATAAAAGAGCGTTTGAACTCTCAATAAAACAGATGGATGAACTGGCAAAAATCGTAATAAAAGAGCCGGGCGGAAAATGCAAAGAAGGCGTGATGAACCGTGATTTCGTTGGAAGAGATGCATCTGTTATTGCAAAAGCAATCGGGTTGAATATATCTGAAGATGTTCGGCTCCTCTGGGGTATCGTTGATAAAAACCATCCGTTCATATGGACGGAACAGTTAATGCCGGTAATGCCGGTTGTAAAAATGAAGGATTCCGATGAAGCGATTGAGTTTGCTGTTGAAGTTGAGGGTGGTAATCATCACACATTTATAATGCATTCGTTAAATGTTGCAAATCTTACAAAAATGGCTCGGCTGTGTCAGGGCTCAATTTTTGTAAAAAACGGTCCTTCATATATGGGGCTCGGAATGGGCGAGGGTTATGCCTCGCTTTCAATCGCGACACCGACGGGCGACGGTTTGGTAAAAGCCAGAAATTTTACAAGACCCCTTCGCTGCGTTTTAGTGGATTATTTTAGGATTGCATAATGGGAAAAATATGATTAAGAAAATAATTGCCAAAGAATGGTTGTTGCTATTAGGAAGCATTTTATTCGGTATTACTTGCATTTTTATATTATGTATTGCCTTGGGAACAACTGAAGAATTAATTGAAGCTTTCTGTAAGTTAGAAATAGAAGCTTATTTTTTTGTTTTAAGCCCATATTTTCTATTACAATTTGTCAGGTCGGTCATTTGGGCGATTAAAGTTTTGAAGAAAAGTAAATCAGAATGAAAAAACATTCACTGAAAGAAGAAATAAAAGAAAAGCGATTGAAATTGTGGAAAAATGAATATTGCTGAACTTGTAAAAAATGCCGGTGTCGTTGGCGCCGGCGGTGCAGGTTTTCCGACTCATATTAAACTTCAAGCAAAAGTTGATACAGTTATTGTCAACGGTGCCGAATGCGAGCCGCTTTTACGCTGCGACCAGCAGATAATGGATTTTTATGCCGAGCGGGTCGTCCGCGGACTTCAATTGGCAGTTGAATCAACCGGTGCCAAAAACGGCATTATTGCCTTAAAGGAAAAATATCATAAAGCAATAGAATCACTCAATCGCACAATTGCACAATTGCACAATCGCACAATTTCCTTACATCTTCTTGATAATTTTTATCCTGCCGGTGACGAGTTTGTTTTGGTTTATGAAGTCACCGGAAAAATCATTCCCGAAAGCGGGCTTCCGCTGAATGTGGGGATTGTCGTTAATAACGCGGTCACCTTAATGAATATAGCAAATGCTGTTGACGAGAAACCCGTTACCGATAGACCTTTAACCGTCTGTGGTGCGGTGAAAAATCCTTTCACGGCGTTTTTTCCCATCGGAACTTCCGTCTCAGAAATAATAAATTTTGCCGGCGGTCCAAATCTTGCCGAATATGTAATCCTTGACGGCGGACCTATGATGGGAATAATAATTCCGGAAAAATCCTCAATTACAAAAAAAACATCCGGAATACTTGTGCTTCCGTCGGACAGCGAAGTAGTTTATCAAAAAACGAACAGGCATGCAGTGAAACAGATAAAAAGCGCCTGCGAGCAGTGTCAGGACTGCACCGAGATTTGTCCGAGATTTTTATTGGGGCACGAACTTGAATGTCATAAAATTCAGCGTTCAACTTCTGTGGGATTACAAGACAATATCACGCAGGCATTTATGTGCTGCGAGTGCGGGCTTTGCGACTGGATTTGTCCGGTAAAACTTTTACCTCGCCGCGTAAATCAGGAAAGTAAAAAACTTCTATTCAAACAGGGCGTAGAAAATCCGCATCACAAAACACCGACAGCAGTTCATCCAATGATGGATTACAGGCGGGTCCCGATTGAAAGGGTTTTAGGTCGGCTGGATTTAATCAAATATGACAAACCCGCTCCGTTTACAGATAAAAAATTTGATATTTCAAAAGTTGCTATTCCGCTTCATCAAAATGTCGGTGTGCCTGCAGAATCCATAGTCAAAATGGGTGATGTTGTAAAGAAAGGACAACTCATAGCGAAAATTCCAGATGGAAAATTATCAGCGAACATTCACGCATCCATAGACGGTAAAATTACGGAAATAAACAGTTCCATAAAAATTGAGAGGTAAGTATGATTCAGCCGGCGATAGGATTTATTGAGACGAATTCAATTGCAAAAGGGATAGAGGCATCCGATGCGATGATGAAAGTTGCGAATGTGGAACTCATAGATGCATACCCCATCTGTCCGGGTAAATATCTGGTTTTTATAACTGGTCCGCTTGCCGATGTGCAACCGTCAGTGGAACTGGGTGCAGAAACCGCCGGTGTAACGCTAATTGATAAGTTTATAATACCAAATGTTAATCAGCAGATAGTCCCCGCGATTTTGGGAACTTCAAAAATAGATAATTTTGAGGCGGTCGGCGTAATAGAAACGTTTACGGTTGCAAGTTGTATCCGTGCGTCAGATGCCGCCGCAAAATCCGCAAAAATTTCTTTGATAGAAATTCGGCTTGCAAAAGGGCTCGGCGGGAAATCATTCGTCACACTTTGTTCGGACGATATCGGCGCTGTCCGTTCAGCAGTCAATGCCGGTTGCGAAATAATAAAAGACGACGGCGTGCTAATCAGCCGTGTGGTAATCCCAAAAGCCCATCAGGAATTAAAAAGGACTTTATTATGAACATCGTTATTGGTTCGGATCATTCGGGGTTTAAGTTGAAAGAAAACCTGAAAAAATTTTTACAGGGGTTGGGACACACCGTTTTTGATTTCGGTTGTTATTCTGAGGAAGCAATTGACTGGCCTGATATAGCGTTTCTTGTTGCGGAATCGATTTCAAAAAAAGATTATGAAAAGGGTATTTTGATAGATGGTACCGGCGGTGCAATGCCGATTGCTGCAAACAAAGTGCCGGGTATCCGCGCCGTTTGCGCATATAACGAACTTACCGGAAAATTTGCGGCTGAACACGATGACGCAAATATTTTGTGTCTCGGTGCGAGAATGGTTGGCGATTTGGAATGTCAGGAAATTGTAAAGGTCTGGCTTGAAACAAAATATGCCGGCGGTCGTCATCAACGCCGTCTTGACAAGGTCTCTGAAATAGAAAAAAAATACTTTAATAAATAATTCTAATTTGCCTAAATAGGAAAATGCAAAAATGAAAATTGCAATCGGTAGTGACCATCGGGGATTTAAACATAAAACTGAACTGATAAAATATCTCTCAAAAAAATATAATGTAAAGGACTTCGGGACATTTTCAGAAGAGTCCTGCGATTATCCCGATTACGCGAATATCGTCGCAAAATCAGTGGCATCAAAAAAATTTGAAAAAGGAATTTTAATCTGCGGTTCCGGCAACGGTATATGTATTGCTGCAAACAAAGTTAAAGGCATTCGCGCCGCAATCGGATATTCGGAAAAAGCGGCGGAGTTTTCTGTAAGGCACAATAACGCCAACATAATCTGTTTTTCGGAGGATTTTCCGTTTGCGACTGTAAAAAAAGCGGTTGAAAAATTCCTTGCAGCAAAATTTGAAGGCGGTCGTCATTTAATGAGAATTCAAAAAATAAAAAAAATTGAGGAGACACAATGAGGCAGGTTAAAAGTAAAAGGTTAAAGGTTAAAAGTTGTTGGATTTTTTTCTTACTCACTTACTCACTTACTCACTTACTCACCTTTTGTTATTCTCAAGATGTAAATCAACTTGTTGTGGAGAGCAATAAACTTATAAAAGAAAAAAAGTATGATGAGGCGATAAAAATGCTCTTGGAAGCAAAAAAGTTAGACGACAAATCGCCGCTTCCCGATGTTGCGCTTGGAATGATGTTTTTACGCAGAGACAGTTTGTGGGAGGCCGAAACGCATCTGAAATCTGCCGAAAAACTTGACCCTGAACTGTGCGGAATCCAGTATACGCTTGCACTTCTTTACGAAAAAAATGGTGAGAAAGAAAATGCCATAAACTATTGGAATAAACTCAGTAAAAATCCTGATTTTAAAAACATTGCTAAAAAGCACCTTCAGTTTTTAGGAGGTGAAAAATGAAAAACGCAGATTACACAGATAGCGGAAACAGATTGCACAGATTAAATCTTTTACTACTTGCTACTGCCTACTCCCTACTTGCTATCTTTACCGGTTGCGCTACAACAAAAACGGTAGTAAAAAAAGGTTATGATTTTTCTAATATAAAAAAAATTGCTGTCTTGAAATTTTCCGGTGATGGTGGTGAAGCGGTTAGTAATGAATTCATAAGACAATTATTGTCTGCTGGTGTTAGCGTTGTAGACAGAACAGATATAGAAAACACCGCTGATGTGAAATCACTCGGTGTTGATGCTGTTGTCTCTGGAAATGTTGTTGAGTTTAATCCGTCAAACAAGCTGTTAGTATTTAAAGAAAAAGGCAAAATCACAATTTCAGATAGGGCATATCCAATAAGCGGGACCACTGTTCTTCCGACGGGTTCTGCTTTTGGTTTGGAGGATGCAAATGTTTATAGTGTATCTGCCTCTGTTTCTATTTCCGCAAAAATTACAGATGTTTCAACTGGCGAAGTTGTATGGAGTGATTCGAAAAGTTATGAAGCATTGGATATAAATACAGCAGTTGGATTAGTTGTTAATTCGCTTAAAAAATCGCTGAAACCTTTTTGGAAGGAATTACAATAAATGTTTGCGGGAAAAATTATAGGAAGGGTTGTTGCAACTCAAAAATACGAATCGTTAGAAGGAAAAAAACTTCTTTTGGTTCAACCGATGAGTTGGGATAAAAAGCCAAAAGGCGAACCGCTTGTTGCAGTAGATGTTGTAGGTTCAGGTACCGGTGAATTTATATTTTATGTTGCTGCCCGTGAAGCGGCAGTTGCCTGCGGCGGAACTTCTCTGGCGGATACTCCGCCTATTGATGCCGCAATCGTAGGAATAATCGACGGAGTAAAGCTCGCTCAGGAGTAAATTCTTTCAGACACGCTTCGCCGACCACCCTGTCGGCTTCGCTCTAATCGTCGTCCCTAAAGGGACTTCCTGCGGGCGCTCTTGAAAGTGTAGTCGCTCCTCAAGGGTCTTGAAAGAATTTCTCCATTGCTCGCGATTAAAAAGGAAGGGATAAGAAATGTTCATAGCAAAAGTTGTAGGTAATGTCTGGGCGACCAGAAAACACAAAGCATTAGAAAGCACAAAACTTCTTCTGGTGAGAAGAATGGACGGCATTTCCGGAAAGTTTATTGACGAGGATATTATGCTTGCAGTTGACAAATACATTGGTGCCGGCGTTGGCAATACCGTTTTGATTATGGACGAAGGAAATTCCGCACGCCAGATATTAAACGACAAAAAAGCGCCGGTGCGAACCGTCATCTGCGGGATTGTTGATACGGTCTTTTCCAAAGGTCAAACCAAAAAATGGCATTGAAAAAACATGGTTAAAATGACTTCAAACGATAAAAAAGAACTTATTAAGATGTGCAAAATATACGAAGACATTTTCTATGTTAAAGAGCGGAAAAACCCGCCGACAGACGGGCAATGGACTATTGATGATTTGTCAGATATGGCTGAAACAGGTCGGCAAATAGTTTCCATATTAAAAAAATATTTTTATAGAAGAAAAGTGGAAAAATACAGGTATAATAAATCTTTATGATAAAACAATTTTCAGATAATGAAATTAAAGATACTTACAAAATGATTTGCGATTATTACGATAAGTATTTAAAAATACACGGAGTAAAACTTCCAAAATTAACCGATAATAAAGGAAATTATACAAAAGATGCACTCGTGTTAGTTTATCTTGCGCAAGATTATCCAAAAACAAAGGTAATTTCAAAAAGTGAATTGACTCAATTTGTTCGTCAGTATTATCCTGATACAAATGATGTCCAGCAGGCAAGACATTTGGGAGCACAAAAAGGTTGGTTCATTGTTGCAGGAGGAAGAGGAGATATTAATTTGCCTGTCGGAGGGTACAAACTTATAACTTTAAAAACAACTTATCCTGCTTTTCACGGGCACAGAATAGAAAAAACAGCTAATTGGGATAGTATAAAATCTCAATATGGAAACAGATGTGCCACTTGCGGTTCAGAACGAGGCAAACCGAATATTCATTGGCCCAATACAATTACGCAGTTGCAAAAAAGTCACATAGATCCCACGAAACCTTTGATATCCGGGAATATCATTCCGCAATGTCAAAAATGTAATCGTGCCGATAGAAATAACTGGGTTTATGATGAAAGGGGTCGTGTTATAAAATTAGCCAACCCGCTCGTGATTAAAAGGTCGGATAAAGAAATCAGATGGCAAGTTTACAAAATATTATACGAAGAATTTAAGGGAAAAAATCCAAATGAATAAAGAAATGATAAATAAAATTATATTAGGCAATGCGGAAGAAGTATTAAAAAAAATAAAAAATAATTCGGTTGACCTTGTGCTAACCGACCCGCCTTATTTTTTAGATAAAATGGATAATAACTGGAGTCATAAAACGGTTTCAAATATAACCGATTATTGTAATACTATAAAGTCACTTCCCCCGGGGATGAAATTTGACAAGGAACAGGGGAAAAGGTTTTATAAATGGTACTTAAAAATATCAAGTGAATTACACAGGGTCTTAAAACCCGGCGGATTCTTTTTTTCTTTTTCAAGTCCGCGACTTTATCATAGAATGGCTTCGGCGATTGATGATGCCGGTTTTTTAGTCAGAGATTGTTTTATATGGCTTTACACTCAGAATCAACCCAAAGCAATGTCATTAAATCATTTTATAGATAAGTTGCCTGCCGATGAAAAAAATAAAATGATGCTCAAAGATAAATTATATGGATGGAAAACCCCGCAAGTAAAGTCCTGTTTTGAGCCCATTGTTATGGCTCAAAAAAATGTAAGCGAAACTTTCCTAAAAAATATGATGAAACACAAAGTAGGACTTATAAACACAAATGTAAAAATCGGGCAGAATATGTTTCCTTCCAATGTTGCAACCGCACAAAGTATTGATACACAGATAGATAAGTATTTTCTTTTGCCGAAACCATCAAAAGAAGAAAAAGGTGATTTTAATATTCATAAGACGGTAAAACCGTTGGAACTATGCAAATATTTAATTAAACTTACATCTTTTTCAAAGTCCGCTATTGTTTTGGATCCCTTTGTCGGTAGTGGAACGACTGCGGTAGCGGCGAAAGAATTGGGACGCAGATTTATTGGAATAGACAGTAATAAAGAATATATTGAAATCGCAGAAAGAAGATTAGAAAATGTTCGTCAGGGTAGAGAAGCAATTCCGAGTTATAAACAAAAACAAACAGAGATACAATTATTCGCTTATTGAAAAGATGAAAACCAACCATAAAATTATTATTGGCGATTCAAGGAATATGAATGAACTGAAAAATGATTCGGTTCATTTGGTAGTTACATCTCCGCCCTACTGGCAATTGAAGGACTATGGTTGTAAAAATCAGATTGGTTTTCATCAGAATTATGAAGAATATGTTGATTCGCTTAATAAGGTCTGGTCGGAGTGTTATCGTGTCTTACATCCGGGCTGTCGTCTATGTGTAAATATCGGCGACCAATTTGCTCGTGCTGTAATTTACGGCAGATATAAAATTATTCCGATTAGAGAAACGGTTGTAAATTTTTGTGAAAAAATCGGTTTTGATTATATGGGAGCGATTATTTGGCAGAAAGTTACAACATGTAAAACGACAGGCGGTGCGACGGTGATGGGTTCTTATCCGTATCCGCGTAACGGAATGATTTCTATTGATTATGAATTTATTTTGTTATTTAAAAAATTGGGCAAAGCACCCGTTCCTACAAAAGAGCAAAAAGAAAAGTCAAAAATGACATATGAAGAATGGGTAAAATATTTTTACGGGCATTGGAATTTTGCCGGTGAAAAACAAAACGGACATTTAGCGATGTTCCCCGAAGAACTTCCGCGTCGTTTAATAAAAATGTATAGTTTTGTTGGAGATACTGTCCTTGACCCATTTTTAGGAAGCGGAACAACATCAAAAGTTGCTGCTTTTTTAGAGAGAAATTCAATTGGCTATGAAGTAAATCCGGAATTTTTAGAAGTTATCAAAGAAAAATTGGGGATAAAACAACAGGAGTTATTTAATAAGAATCAACATTATGAAATAATTTCCCAAAACGGAAAACCAAAATTTGAAAGAAGGACAAAAAACAGAAAACAATATCGTATAAACGATAAATTACTTGACCCAAGAAAATTCAATTTCGGCACGAAGGTTTCTCTTGTTGGAGTGTTATGAGCCAATTAGATAAAAGCGGTTTTTTGGATAAAACTTTTAAAAATTTAAAAAAATTTGATTCTGAAAAATTTTATTTTATAGGTGCTAAACTTAAATGTCCTCATTGTAAAGAAAAATTTGGGATAGAAATTGAATATATGGGTGTTATTACTTGTCCCTATTGTGGCGGATATGTAGAGGGCTGAAATGAAGAAAATATTATTTTTCATAATTTTTGTTTTATTTTCAGCGAGTTCCTTTTCACAGGAAATTGATTTGACTGTGTATAACCAGAATCTGGGGCTAGTTAAGGATAGGCGGGAAATAAAAATTGATAAGGGTGTGCAGAAAATTGAGTTCTCGGATGTCGCAGCGCAGATTGACCCGACGAGCGTTCATTTTAAGTCATTATCATTTCCGAACAAATGTTCGGTTTTGGAGCAGAATTTTGAGTATGATTTAATTTCCAGAGAGAAACTTTTACAGAAATATATTGGTAAAGAAATAGAACTTGAAAGACGATTCGGAAAAGACGGCGAGAAAAAAGAAATTATCAAAGGCACGCTTCTTTCAACCGCGGGCGGGCTTACGATAAAATCCGGCGACAAAATTCTTGTCAATCCGTCGGGCGAAATTTCCTTATCAAAACTTCCCGAAGGGCTTATACTTAAACCGACACTTTCGTGGTTATTGGAAAACGAAATTTCCGGAGAGCATAAGATAGAAGTTGATTATCTGACAAACGGAATAAACTGGAATGCTGATTATGTTATTGTTTCCGATAAGGATGATAAAAATCTGGATTTAACCGGTTGGGTTACGATTGACAACAAATCGGGTGCGACTTACAAAGATGCGAAACTGAAACTAATTGCTGGAGATATTCATCGCGCATCACCGACCGGCGTGGCGGCTGAAAATGTGATGTATGCAGCAAGAACAAAAGCCGCAGTCCCGCAGTTTGAAGAAAAATCTTTTTTTGAATATCATCTCTATACTTTGCAACGCCGAACAACTGTTCGGGATAATGAGACAAAGCAGATAGAATTTGTTTCTGGGACAAATGTCCCAATTAAAAAACTTTTTATTTACGATGGCGTCGCACAAAAATTTTACGGATATAATCAATGGTCTCGGGCGGACAGAAATTACGGAGTTCAATCAAATAAAAAGGTCTATGTAATGCTTGATTTCAAAAATTCAAAAGAAAATAATCTGGGCATTCCGCTCCCGAAAGGCAAAATGCGTGTTTATAAAGAGGACTCCGACAAGTCATTAGAATTTATCGGCGAGGATTTTATTGATCATACGCCCAAAGATGAACAAGTAAGAATTTATCTTGGTGATGCATTTGATATCGTCGGCGAAAGAGTCCAGACGGACTTCAAAAACGGGGATGATTTCTGCGATGAGACATTCAAAATAACAATTAGAAATCACAAAGAAGAGCCGGTTGAGGTTTGTGTCGTTGAAAAACTTTACAGGTGGTCTAACTGGAAGATAACTCAGAAATCACAGGACTACGAGAAAAAAGATTCACGGACAATAGAGTATAAATTAAAGATTCCAAAGAACGGCGAGAATACTATTACATATACGGTGCATTACTGGTGGGACTGAAAAGACAGAGATTAAGAGATTGAGAGATTAGGAGAAAAAAAATGGACAAAGAACTTGTGGAAAGAATTGTAAGAGAAGTGATTGAACGTTATTCACGGGAAAAGGGAAAGACCGAACAAAAGCCGAAAATTACCGTCTCAACTGCGGGGAAAATTTTTGACAGCGGCTCTAAAATCGGCGGACCGTCTTTGGAAACAAGCAAGTCATCTTTCAAACTCAAAGCGATTGTCGGCGATGAATGCCCGGCATTTACAAAACCGGAGATAGAATGTGTAGAATGCGGGAAATGTGTAGAAAAAAAGTCGGGTTCTGTGCAAACAATCGTTGCCGCCGGTGCAGATAGAATTTCTGCGAAGGATACAAAAAACATCGGAGAGCAGTTGGCACCGATGATTGACCATACACTATTGAAAGCAAATGCCACACAGGAAGAAATTGGAAAACTCTGTGAGGAAGCAAAAAAATACGGGTTTGCATCCGTTTGTATAAATCCGGGTTATGTTTCGCAGGCGAGCAAACTTCTTGCCGGCACATCCGTTAAGGTCTGCACGGTAATTGGTTTCCCGCTCGGCGCTACGACCCCGACGGTAAAAGCGATTGAGGCAAGGGATGCGATTGCAAACGGTGCCGGCGAAATAGATATGGTTATAAATGTAGGCGCATTAAAAAGCGGGAATTATCAACTTGTGTTGGATGACATAAAAGCGGTTCGTGAGGCAACCCGCGGGAAAATTTTAAAGGTAATTCTTGAAACATCTTATCTAACATCCGAAGAAAAAATAAAAGCATGTCAGTTGTCAAAAGATACCGGTGCGGATTTTGTAAAAACATCTACGGGTTTTGGTCCGTCAGGTGCAACGGTTGAAGATATACAACTTATGCGTGCAACAGTCGGGCCGTTGATGGGTATCAAGGCCTCCGGCGGAATTAGAACTCAGGATGACGCGCGAAAAATGGTTGAGGCGGGCGCTACGAGAGTTGGTGCATCGGCGTCTGTTGCAATTGTTGAAGGTAAGGATGCAGGGAAAGGAAAATATTAAAAACAGGAAGTGGTAAGTGGTAAGTGGTAAGTGGTTTTGATTTAACTACTTTCTACTTACTACTGTCTACTCCCTGACTTTAAGGGGAGGGAAGATGGCAGAAGTAAAAGATGCATTGGGGATGATTGAGACGCGGGGACTTATCGGTATGATTGAGGCATCGGATGCGATGGTTAAGGCAGCGAAGGTTCGTCTTGTTGGGTTTGAAAAAATCGGCACGGGACTTGTCACAACTATGGTCAGAGGAGAAGTCGGAGCAGTGCGCGCCGCAGTTGAAGCCGGCGCCGCCGCTGCACAGAAAGTCGGTGAACTTGTGGCAATTCATGTAATTCCGCGACCCGACGAACAGTTGGAAAAAGTTCTCAAAAAAATAGAATCCAACTTCTAAAAAACACGGAACAGACACAGAATGAAGGAACACGGAACAGGCACGGAACAGTTCCGCGTTAGTTCCGTGTGTTTTTCAAAGTTCTGTGTCAGTTCAGTGTATTTGCGAAGCAAATATGGTTACCGAGAAAGAAATTATTGATGTGATAGCGGACGAAATGGCTGGTAAAATGTCAGGCGGAAGCGTTGCATTGTACCCGCCTGACGACCGTCGGGCAGGCAAAAGCGGTTTTTTCACAAAGGATAAGTGGCTCAAATCGCATTCTACTCTTACAACAAAAAAAAATCTTATTACGGAGTTTGAAGTAAGAAAAATAATTGTAGTGGGAGCGAAAACATTAGAAATTTCTAAGGATACTATTATAGGCCCGCTTGCTCTTGAAATTATTCAGGAAAAAGGAATTAAGATAATAAGGCAGGATTAAGGATTAAGCGGTAAGGATTAAGAGGCAGGATTAAGTGGTAAGTGGTAGCGGTCGCATTGCTATGCGACGAATATAGCGGGATAGCAATCCCGCCGCTACATAATCCTTAAAGCGAAGCGTCTTAATCCTGAAAAAAAGGGGTTATTATGAATATTCCTGAACTTTTGCAAACAATGTTGAAAAAAGGTATTTCGGACATACATTTTAAGGTCGGCAGTCCTCCCACAATCAGAATTAATGGAAAACTCGTGTCAACCGGTTTTGAAAGTTTTACTTCCAAACATATAGAAGAAATTGCATATGGGCTTTTGACAAAAGAACAGAAAGAGATATTTGATGCTGAAGATGAAATTGATATGTCATATGGTTTAGAAGATGTTTCAAGGTTTAGGGTTAATATCTACCGTCAGCGCGGAACAGTTGCACTTACACTCCGAGTAATTCCATTAAAGGTAAAAACATTTGAAGAACTGAATCTGCCCACTAACATATTAAAGAAACTTGCAGAAGAACCAAGAGGTCTTATTTTATTCGCAGGTATAACCGGCGCCGGAAAGACCACTACGATGAATGCGGTATTAGATTACATAAACGAAAGTTTTGCCTATAAAATTGTAACCATTGAAGACCCTATAGAATATTTTCACAAAGATCAAAAATCATTTATAAGCCAGCGGGAAGTCGGTGCCGATACGAAGTCATTTGGTCGCGGATTGAAATATGTATTAAGACAGGACCCGGATGTAGTTTGTATCGGTGAAATGCGGGATTTTGAGGCGATATCAGCAGGGCTAACCGCCGCCGAAACAGGACATCTTGTTTTATCAACGATTCATACTATGGATGCCGTTCAGACGATGGACAGGATTGTTGATGCCTATCCGCCGCACCAGCAGCATCAGGTAAGGATTGCCCTGTCAAATGTAGTAAAAGGCATCATAGCGCAGCGGCTCATCCCGACCATCAGGGGGGATGTACGCATTCCTGCCACAGAAATTCTAATAGGAACTTCACTTATAAGAAAAAATATCTCGGAGGGTAAATCATCTGAAATTTATAAACTGATGGAGCAGGGCGAGTATTATGGTATGAAGACATTTGACAATGATATAATCAAACTTTACAAGGATAAAAAAATTACGCTTGAGGATGCACTTGAAAATGCAACAAATCCAGATGATTTAATGCTGAAAATAAAAGGGATTGACAGGGAAGAAAAATAGTCGTCCCTAAAGGGACTTCCGTTGGTCGCCCGCAAGCAAATTTCTCGGAAACGGAAACGCTCATCCGTAAGAGAATAACGGCGGTGATATGATGATATGCTGATATGTAAAATCGTATCACCGTATCACCGTATAAGCATATAAGCAAAATAAATTTCTTGCTTCGCTCCACGATAGAAATAGGTAGAAAAATGGCTGATAATAATTGGACTATACTTCCGGAATTTGACGAAGGTCATCAGAATAGGTATATCGTTATGGTATCCGACCGGCCCGTTGCCGACAGTGTCGCAAAAAAATTTCCAAAAATTTGCTCAGAGCCGTTTGAATTGAAAAACGACAGATACTCATGGGGACTTTATGTTGATAATTCAACCCGTGATGAAAGAAAAAACATTTATAAATTTTTTTTAGGTGAAACGGACAGCGTTCAGGAACTGAAAAAAGAAGAAGAAATTAAGGATGTTATTTCGGAACTCAAAAATATTTTTTCTACTTTAACAAAAGACGAACAAAGGCATATAGAGGAAGAAATACCGGAAAAAATAGAAATTATAGAAAAACTTGCCGAAAAACAATCTGAGGAAAAAATAGTTGAAGCGAACACTTTAGAAACTGTTCCTGTTGTAAAAGAAGAGGCAAAACCTCAGGATGTTACGCTTGTTGAATCGGCTGATATTTCAACAAAAGTGTCCGTTCCATCGGCCGAAACAAAGACAGAAATTTCACCGCCTTCCGTATCCGTAGAAACAAAACAGGAAACACCGAAAGATTTGAAAATTGAGATTGAACGCTTCGGCGAACTTGCATCTTTATCAGTATCGTCTTATCCTGCGAAAGAAGAAATATCGGTTGCGTCGTTGCCCGCTGTTAAAGAAACGGTGGTTCCGTCTCAACCCGCTCCGTCGGTTCCGGTTGCCGAATCAATAAAAGTCGGCTATTTATATCCGTTGCCGTCTCCGGAGTCACTTGAAAAATTTATCAGTCAATTAAAAATGATAACTGAAAAATCAATGAAAATTCCGATTTATCTTGAAAAAGTGTCAGAAACCGGATATAACACTACCGGACCTAATGATTTTAATTCAATTATCGCGGCCGCAAAATTAAAAAAAGCGGACATTATTTTAGCCGTTATCCCCGATGGTATTGATGATATACGACTTTTTATAGATACTGCTTGCAGGAGAAATGAAATTTTATATATGGTCGCCCAGCAGAGCCAACTTGATAAAAAATTTTTATTTGTGGATATGGCGATTGAGTTACTTCTTATAAAGAAAAAATTAAGGTCTTAATGAAACGATGAAGACAGATAGAAAACGGATTCAGACAGATTGAAATCCGTTTACATCCGTGCTTTTATCTGTTTGAATCGTTTTAAGTTATGATAAACAAATGGGAGATAATTCCTTATCCGTCGGAAAAATATCCGGACAGATACAAAGTTAACATCAGTTGCGATTATGCCGACTTAAAAAAAATAATGGATTTTTACGGGAAACGTTGTGGTTTACCGTGGAAATCAAAATCTGCAGAGTTCAGTTTTTCGTTTTATATCTACAAGATGTCTCCGAAAGGAGTTGAGGGTTTTGAAAATAAAATTAAAGAATTGCAGAGTAGGGCGGAATCCCCACAGATAATTGAACGCTTTGCGAAAAAAACTGATAGGGAAATAAGGTCGTCAGTTTTTCCGCCTCGCTCTTCGAAAAAACAAGCAACTTCCGAGGAACTAAAAATAGCAAAAGAAATTTCTGCAATTATTGATTTTGATGTTTTTGAACCGGAAAAGTTAGAAGCTATAGAAATAAAAAAGGAAAACAAAGAACAGGAGATTAAGAAGGGAGAGGAGCCGGTTTCTGTATCCGCTACGATTATTCAGGAAAAATCAGAAAGAATAGAACAAAGGACAATATCAGTAGGAATAGTTTTTCGCAGCGGGCAGAATGAATCCTCAAAAATTATTGAGCAAAATCTTTTAAGGAGCGTTGCCGGCAAAAAACTAAAATATAAAATTAAGGTTGTATTCGCAAAAGGGTTTTTGGTTTTCTCAAAAGATGATATAAATGATGTGATTGCGGAATGCTATGAGAAAAATGTATCTTCGGTAATTATAGCGGGTGAGTCAAAACTTGCCGAGGTTTTACATGAAACACTAAATTCCGCCGGTATTTTTACCGAGCACATAAACACAACGGATGTGAATAAGAAATCGCTTTACTTTAACATAGCGACAAGTATTATTTTAGCAGAAACAGAAAAAAACACGGAACAGACGCGGAAGTAAGGAACACGGAACAGACACGGAAAAGTTCCGCTTCAGTTCCGTGTAGAAGTTCCGTGTCAGTTCAGTGTATTTGCGAAGCAAACTATGATTAAAAAATGGGATTTGATGCCATCGCCATGTGACCGCGATAAAAACAGATATAAACTTTTAATATCCTGTTCTGACATTGACCTTGCCGAGATTGTAAAACTTGTCGGCAGCGACGCAGGGAAACCTTTCACGCCGCTTTCTCAGGAGTACAATTTTGCAATGTATATTTATAACCTTTCGGATGTAAAAAAATCGGCAGTAGAAAAATTTCTTAAAGAAAAATGTTCCGTAGGGAAAGTTGATATCGCCGGTGTCGGAAGCGACCTTGAAGAAATTTTGGAAAAAGTGGCTGAAACGGCCCCGTCAGCATCCATTCCCCCGGAAGTGAAAGTTGAAGAGATTCAGGCAGTTCAAAATCAGCCGTCAAAGATTAAGGAAGAGAAATCCGCCCCTCCTACCACGGAAAAAATGGATAATTTCTGGAAACCGAAACTTAATATACGGTATATTTTCGACGAGTTTATCGTCGGATCCAGCAACCGTTTTGTTCAGGCGGCAGCATGGGCAGTTTCTCAAAATCCCGGTAAAACATATAACCCGCTTTTCATTTACGGCGGCGTCGGTTTGGGAAAAACCCATATAATGCAGTCAATAGGAAACACGATAAAAGACAGAAATAGTTCGGCAAAAGTACTTTATATCACAACCGAAAAATTCACTGCAGAAGTTATTGAGGCGGTGAAAAACGGTACACTTCTGGAATTCAGAGAACATTACAGGTCGTTGGATTTACTTCTTGTAGATGATATTCAGTTTTTATCGGAGGCGGAATCCACCCAGGAGGAATTTTTTCATACTTTCAACATACTGCACGAAAATCAGAAGCAGATAGTCATGACAAGCGATAAGCCGCCGAAAAAACTTGCCGGTATTGAAGACCGCCTGAAATCCAGGTTTGAGTGGGGGCTTATAGCAGATATAAAACCGCCGGATTTGGAAACGCGCGTCGCGATATTAAAGAAAAAGGCTCAGAACGAGCAAGTTGAAGTGGACGATAAAATTCTTATCTATATCGCCAGTAAATTGAAATCAAACATCAGAGAACTTGAAGGTTTCCTAAAAAGAATTAAAGCATATTCTGCAATGACCAATCTTCCGATGAATATGGAGTTGGTAAAAGAGTTTATAGGCGAACTTCTTCCAGAAACAGAACTGGAAGTGATGGAACCGCCGCCGGCAAAACCTATCCCGGTGCAGCCAGTAAAACTTGAACCAAGCGCAGTGATAAAAGAACCCGAACCGGTTGTGCCATCTGAGGAGGCAAAAAAAACAATTCCTCCCGCCCCGCCTCAAGTTGTTTCACCGAAGCCCGTTGTTAAGGACGAATATGATTTGCTTAAACCGGTGGAGGTCGCTTATTTTTATCCCGAAAAACATGAAAAGGACTTTGAAAAAATGAAAGAACAGTTTAGGGAAGTAATAAAAAAACATAAATTAAAATTCCGTCTCGCCGGTATTTTTGAAAAAAGTTATGATTTTGATAAAAAGATAAATTATTCCCTTTTTGCACAACTATGCATTACAAATAATGTATCTATTATGGTTCTGCTCGGTCCTCCGCCTTCCCAATTTATTGCCGAGGATGATTTTAACAATATGCTTATTGAAGAATGTGATGCTCACAATATCTCGGCGGAAATAGTTCCGTTTGCCGATTTAACGAAGCAGTATAAATACTTAAATATCGCACTTGATATAACGCTTATAAAAAATGCACCGGGAAATAACAAATGAAAAAAGGATTGAGTTTTAGATTGATATTTTTTATTGTGCTTATTGCAGTATTTTTTATATTTGTAAAATTCATTGCCGATATTCCCCTTATTTACTATTCGTTTCTTGTAGCGATTATTATTTTCGGATATATGTTTATTTTTAGACCGGTTGTTTTTGTTGAAAAAATGGTATCTTCGGCCATAAACGGCGATTATTCTGGAACAAGTTTGGGACAAGTTTCAATAAAGAAAAACATATTAGGTAAAGCGGGAAGAATTGGGGAAGAACTTAATCTGCTTTTCAACCGCCAGATGGTATCTCAGGAATCACTGAATATTTTATTCGCCGCATCAAAAACAATTACTTCTCGGATAGAAATTAACGATGTTGTAAATATGCTTTTGGATTTAGTTCATCAGAAAATGATGATGCCTTCAACAAGCATACTGTTTTTGGATGATGACGGGCTTTTACGGATTAAGGCCTCACGCGGATTAACCGACCAGTTTGTAAGGAACATTCATCTTCATCCCGGCGAAGGTTTTGCCGGCCGAGCATTTTTAACAAAAGAAACGCTCATCATAAACGATGCCACGAAAGAAAAAAATCCCGAAACCGCCATATTGGAAGAAAAGGAAGGCATAATGTCATATGTGCACATTCCTATAATAGTCAACGATAAGGCGATAGGCGTTTTTAATGTCAATTCAAGGACCAAAAGATTTTTTGATACCAATCTTGTTAAAACGCTCATTACGCTCGCCGATTATCTTGCGGTTGCGGTGGGAAACTCAAAAATGTATCAGGATATGCAGGAGTTTAGCAGACGGCTTGAATTAGAAGTAGAGGCGACAACGGAAGAATTAACAAATACGAATCTTCGTCTGATATCAAAAGTAAAGGAAATGAAAGCGCTCAACGACATAATTTTTTCCGCTACCGGCAAGATTAACATAGACGAAATGTTTGCAACGGTAATTGACAAAATCAAGTTTGTTACCAGCGTTTCACTTGTCGGATTCATCCTTTACGACGAACAAAATGATACGCTGGTCGGTGTTGGCGATTTCAAGGGTTTTGAATTGGCATTATCAGACGAACCCTCTTCCATACTGGCAAAATCATTCAAAAATGTCTCAACATTTATTTCCAACGAATTATTTATGGAATCGTCGCCGGATATTCAAAAACTTTATAAGGACTACGGTGCGACTTCCCTGATAGTACTTCCCCTGGTGGAAAAGAAAACTATCGGACTTTTTGTTTTGGGCAACAAAGTAACGGGAAAATTCTCTCATGATGATTTAAGGTTTTTATCGGTGGTTGCCTCCCAGATAGCGGGGCTGATAGACCGCGCGAAAATTTACGAACAACTTTCCCGACGAGTAAACGATTTAATAACTTTGAGAGACATATCAAATACAATAAAGACGGAACCGCAATTAGATGAAATAATTGAAGTTCTTGCCGATAAAACCATAAGGGCATTGGAGTCGGATTACGCCATATTCTGGCTCGTAGATGATTCTCAAAAATTTCTTATGCCGCTGTTTCCGCCGGATTACGCCGAAAAAGATATAATGAAAATCCCGGTAGAATCGGATGCACTTATTTCCAAGATATTCGCAGAAGAGAAGGTACAAACGACAAATGAGATGAAATTTCAGAACG
Organism: Elusimicrobiota bacterium; assembly: GCA_016218625.1. Taxonomy (GTDB): domain Bacteria; phylum Elusimicrobiota; class UBA8919; order UBA8919; family UBA8919; genus UBA8919. The sequence goes on along the minus strand of JACRDL010000029.1, from coordinate 26,695 downwards.
AAGCATATAATAATTTGCGGGAAACATCTGGCATCAAGTCGCATCTTTTTGTCCCGTTAAAAGTGGAAGAAAAAAATATAGGGCTTTTCTGTTTTTACTCCAAGTTGCAGAATTTTTTCAACGATGACAAAATACAGCTTGCGGAACTTATGGCGGGACAGACGGCTGCTATCGTTGAAAATGCCAGGATTCACAACCATCTTAAAAAAGTAAATGTGGAATTAGAGCGGCTGAATTCAGTTAAAAATGATTTTGTGTCTATGGTCTCCCATGAATTGAGAACACCGCTTACCGCCATAAAAGGTTTTGTTCATGTTATCTTGAACGAAGAGGCGGGAAAAATTAACGAACAGCAAAAAAAATTTTTAGGCATAGTGGACCAGTCAAGCAATCATCTGAACCGGCTCATCGGAGACCTTTTGGATCTTTCAAAAATTGAAAGCGGACTTATAACACTTAAATTAGAGCAACTTGATTTGGCTGATGTCATACGAAAATCGGTTGAAACGAACATCAATCAGATTAAAAACAAAAATATAAATCTGCAAATTGAAATTGATAGAGAACTTCCTAAAATTAACGGCGACCATTCGCGGTTAATGCAGGTCTACAACAATCTTATCTCAAATGCCGTGAAATTTACCGACATTAGAGGACAAATCACAATTACTGTGAGAGAGAAAGGTGATTTTGTTTGTTCTTCCATTTCAGATAATGGCATAGGAATTCCCAAAGAAGAGCATAAAAAGATATTTGAAAAGTTTTATCAGGTTGATTCAACGCATACCCGTATTGTCGGCGGAACGGGTTTGGGGCTTTTTATAGTAAGAACAATTATTGAACTACATGGCGGCAATATCTGGCTTGATTCAACGCCTGGCTCTGGCTCAACATTTTCATTTTTGATACCGAAAATAAAAAGGGCAGGATTAAGTGATAAAGTTGTAAGGATTAAGAAGACAGGATTAAGTGGTAAGTGATAAGAATTAAGTTTTGGCCTAATCCTTAAAGCGAAGCGTCTTAATCCTTAATCCTGAATGGAGGGACCGTGTCAAAAATATTAGCGATAGACGATGATACCACAACATTACAGTTATTGGATTTTTTTCTAACCAAACACAAATATGAGGTTACGGTGGCAACTAACGGTGTTAACGGGATTAAAAAAGCGCAAGAAATTATGCCTGATTTGATTCTTTTGGATGTGATGATGCCTCAGATGGACGGCATTGAGGTCTGTAAAAAATTGCGGGCCGACGAAAAAACTGCGAAAATTCCTATTTTATTTTTGTCGGCGTTAAGTCAGGATGTAGAGGTTATGCGGGGACTTATGGCGGGCAGCGACGGATATATCGTAAAACCGTTTGAACCGGATAATTTATTAGAAAGCATAGAAAAACTGATAAATAAATAGGATTAAGGATTATGTAGCGGCGGGATTGCTATCCCGCTATATTCGTCGTATAGCAATGCGACCGCTACAACTTATAACTTAATCCTGACATTAACGGAGGTTGAAAATGAGAACAGCTATCAGGATGTCGCGGTTGGGAACAGAGACGGCGTTTGAGGTTTTGGCAAAAGCACGGGCTCTGGAGGCAAAAGGAAAAGAGGTTGTTCATCTTGAAATAGGCGAGCCGGATTTTGACACACCCAAAAACATCAGAGAAGCGGCAAAAAAAGCAATTGATGCCGGCTACACCCATTATGGTCCTTCAGCGGGCCTTCCGGAGTTAAGAAGTGTTATCGCCGAGTATATTTCTAAAACGAGAAATATGAGGGTTGAACCCGACGAGGTAGTTGTAACCCCAGGCGCCAAGCCGATTCTATTTTTCACAATTTTAACATGGCTTCGTCCCGGTGATGAAGTAATTTTACCTTCGCCCGGATTCCCGATTTATGAATCAATGGTTAATTTCGTCGGTGCAAAACCGATATTGCTTCCTTTGAGAGAGGAGAATGATTTTTCTTTTACCGTAGACGATTTTAAAAAACTGGTGACGCCCTTAACAAAAATGGTGATACTTAATTCGCCTCAAAATCCGACCGGCGGCGTTGTGGATAAAGAAACATTGAAAGGTATCGCAGAAATTATCGGCGGCGACGATGACATACTTATTCTTTCCGACGAGGTTTATTCCGAAATAATTTACGACGGAGTTCATCACTCAATCGCATCAATTCCCGGAATAAAAAATCAGACAGTTCTTTTGGACGGGTTTTCAAAAACTTTTGCGATGACTGGCTGGCGAGCCGGCTACGGCGTGATGAATAAAGAACTTGCAACTCATGTTGCCCGCCTGCAAACTAATTCTAATTCCTGTACAGCAACATTTACACAGATTGCCTGTATTGAAGCACTCAAAGGTCCACAAGATGATGTCAAAAAAATGGTAGCGGAGTTTAAAAAAAGGCGCGATGTTATCGTTGACGGTCTTAATAAAATTCCCGGTTTTTCCTGCAAAAATCCGCACGGTGCTTTTTATGTTTTCCCGAATATAACTAAAACAAAAAAATCATCAAAGGAACTTGCAGATTATTTATTAAACGAGGCGGGTGTGGCGGGATTATCCGGAACATCTTTCGGCGCTTACGGCAAGGGCTATTTAAGATTTTCATATGCCAATTCCGTTGAGAATATCAAAAAGGCACTGAAAAAAATTGATGATGCGGTAAAGAAACTGTGAATATAAAAAATCGGCCCAATCACAAAAAGTATATTCAAATATTAAAACAAATGTCTCCTGAAAAAAGATTATTAAAGGCATTTGAACTATCTGAATTTTCAAAACAACTTTTTATTTATGGATTACATAAAAGATTTCCAAATCTAACAGAAGTGGAATTTAAAAGGATACTAATGGAGCGATTGGAAAAATGTCACAACAGGAATTATTAAAAAGAGTTAGGTATTGAATTATTATGGAACCGTTTAATTGCAGAAGCAAAAACAATATAATTGTGTGTGTAATTGGGACGGTTCTGATACTTGATTTCCGCCGTTTTTAAATAATAATAATGTCTATTTTTGAAGATTTTTTATTAAAATTCAGAGAAAGTTTTAAGGGAACGAAACCGGTTATTCACAGTGTTTTGGGAAATGTTTTTTCTATGAGAGTTATCGGCAACAAAACACACGGCGACCTTGCCGAAATTGCTCTGACGGAATATATAAACGAATTTGTTGAAGATTATTCGGCGATACATACGGGCAAAGAAAAATTTCGGGCAAAAAAATTTGAAGAAGATATAAGTGTAACCAATAAACTTACCGGTGCAATTTTTCCTATAAGCATAAAAACATATGGCGTAGGCCCCTTACAATTATCTACGAATAAAACCGGCTCTATGTTTTCATGTTTAACCGAAATTATCGGTAAGAGTGAAATTATAAATTCACAAAAGATAAAAGACATATTGAAAAATCCCTGTTTTTTTGATTTCGGTAAAGTTAATGTTCTTCCGCTTATTTATGACGAAAAAAATAAAACATTCAAAATTATTTTATTTGATCTTGAAAAGGCATATAATTCAGTTAGTAAAATAAAGTATTTCCCGCCGAGAAAATATGGGAAAAATAGAGAGACATTTCCTATTTATAAATTCTTTGCTACTGATGAACAATATATTTTTGAAGTAAGATACGGGGGCGCCGGCGCCAATGCATTACAACGCGGGATGTGGACGCATACTGAAAATGCAAAACCGTTTTTTAATGAAATATTAAACGGGACATATGAAATAAACGAACCGTTGATTAAGTTAATAACCAAAATTCTTGTTTCGCCGAGAGAAAAACACGAAAAAATACTGGATTTACTCCGTCAATTAAACGGCGACTCTTAACAAATTATTATATGGAAACAGAAGGCATAAAATATACCGGTTCAAAAAGATTAATTATTTCTCATATTTTAGAATTGATAAAACCATTAAAAGTAAAAACTGTTTTGGACGGGTTTTCCGGCACAACCCGTGTTTCACAGGCATTAAAAAAGGGCGGTTATACCGTTTTTTCTAACGATGTAGCGGTTTGGTCAAAGGTCTTTGCCGAATGTTATCTTATAAATCGGAAACCGCCAAATTATTATCTGCCGATTATCGAATATCTTAACAAACTAAAAGGTAAATACGGATGGTTTTCTGAAAATTACGGCGGTAAACCTAACGGTAGATGTTCTATTCAGAAAGACGGGAAAAAAAGGATCTGGCAGATGCACAACACAATGAAATTGGATGCCATCCGTGAAGAAATAGATAATATCGCAAAAAACGAAGTAGAAAAATCCGTCTTGCTGACAAGTTTAATTCTTGCTATGGATAAAATAGATAGCACATTAGGGCATCAAGTTTCTTATTTGAGGGAGTGGGCGCCGCGGGCTTATTCCACAATGAAAATGGAAGTGCCAAAACTGATTATTGATGATAAAAAACATAAAGTATTTCAGAAAGATATTTTTGAACTGATAAAAAATATAAAAATTGATTTGGCATATTTTGACCCTCCATATGGTTCTGCCAACGAAAAAATGCCGCCTTCCCGTGTAAGATATGCCTCATATTATCATATTTGGAAAACGATTTGTCTTAACGACAAACCAAAACTTGTAGGCGTGTCAAACAGACGGGAAGACGCGGCCGATACAATAAGTTCGTCGGTATTTGAGGAATTCAGAAAAACGGAAAATGGAAAATATATTGTTTCCGAAGCGATAAAAAAACTCATTGATAACACACATTCCAAATATGTAATTCTTTCGTATAGTAATGAAGGAAGAAGCACTTACAAAGAAATTCTTGATATACTTGACGAGTTAAAATTAAAATACGATGTTTTAGAAATTAATTATAGAAAAAATGTAATGGCTGGTATGGTTTGGACGAAAGAATGGCTTAATGGTTCGGCAGACGCGTCGCTAAACAATCAAAGGAACATAGAATATCTGTTTTTTATTTCGCGTAATAAAGCGGAGAAATTTATTCCCATAAGATCATTTAAAAAACAAAAAGAATTTGATTTCCGAGTTCCCGTTTCTGTTTAATAAAGTGTTCTGAGTTTAACTTTTCCATCTTTCAACGAATTTGACAGTAATCATTTTGGAATAAATTTGCCAGTTTTTCTTTTATTAACTGGAGAAATAAAAAACAATCTTAATGTAAGAAAAATGGAGGGAAAATGGACGGGAAAAGCGAAAAACTTGTAAGGTCGTCGGTATTGGTTAACGAAAAAGAAAAATATCCCGAACAGGATTTGCAAATAATGGAGCGGTTGTTTATAGCATACCGTGCAATTGTCATACTTCTGTTTAATTTTGTCCAATCGGGGCACCCCGGAGGCTCTATTTCCGCCGGCAGAATTATTTTGAATCTCCTTTTCAACAAAAACACGAAAATTGATATTACGGATTTGAACCGTTCCGATTCGGATATTATAGGAATGGCAGCCGGCCACAAGGCGCTTGGGTTGTATTCGTATCTCGGGCTGCTGTTTGAAATAGTAAAACTTAAGGATAAAAAACTTTACAATTCAATAAAACATAAAATGCGGTTTGAGGACCTGCTCGGTTTCAGAAAAAATCCTGCGACTGTAACGCCTTTGATGAAAAAATTTAACTCTAAACGTCTGGACGGCCATCCGACTCCTGAAACGCCGGGTGTTGTGGTTGCAACCGGTGCATCCGGCGTGGGTTTCGGTGCATTAGGCGGTTATGCGTTTGCGAAAAAAGAATATTTTGATTCTCCTCCGATAATAAATATTATAGAAGGCGAAGGCGGTATGACTCCCGGCCGCGTTCACGAGAACCTTGCCCATTTCTGGGCGGTTTCTTTATATAATCTGATAGTTCATGTTGACTGGAACAATGCGAGCATAGACGCCGATGCTGTTTGTACCGATGAGAAATGTGTCGGACAATATGTCAATTGGAAACCCTACGAACTCGGACTTTTGCACGGACACAATGTAGCATATATAGAAAACGGTTCCGATAATAATTATATCAAGGCCGCCCAGGATTTTGCTTTTGATAATTTTATTCCGCAAAAACATTCCCCTAATATGCTTGTGTATCGCACTATAAAAGGCGAGGGCTATTGGGAAGGCAGAAAATCGCACGGAGCCGGATACAAGATGGATTCTGATGAGTATTTTAACTCGCAGAAAATTTTTGAAACGACCTTTAATGTGAAACTCATCAAAACTCCTACGCCGGTCACCCCTGAAATCAGGGAAGAATATTTTTACAAAAATCTGCTTATCATTGAGGAGGGTTTGCGTTCCGATGGTAAACTGCTTGATTTTTGTTTTAACGGTTTGATAGCGTCGCGTGACCGCCTGAACTCTTCTGCCCGTAAGCCGAAAAAGGAACATGCAACCCTGTCTGTTTTGTTTAATAAACCGGAACAACTTGACATAAAAAAACCGCCGGAAGAAGTTTGGAATAAGCCGGGCAGTTCCGTTACTCTGCGGGAATCACTTGGCAGAACTTTACATTATTTTAACAGAATTACAAAGGGCGGGCTATATGGTTTTGCCGCGGATTTAGTCGGTTCAACAAGTTTGAATCTTATATGCGATGATTTTCAGAAAAAGGGTTTTCTTTCATTAGATAATCCGTTCGCAAAAATTATACCTACCGGTATATGCGAGGATGGTGGTGCAAGTTTGGTATCCGGTATTTCCGCAACCGGACATTACATAGGTGTGGGAAGTTCATATGCTACATTTATGAGTCCGATGGGTTTTACAGCCGCCAGATTATTTTGTATAGCTTTTCAGGCGAAGCACGGGAAAGAAATGTCGCCGATGATATTGATAAACGCTCATGCCGGGCTTAAAACCGGAGAGGATGGTCCGACTCATGCCTGTCCCCAGACGCTGTCTTTCTGGAAGAGTTTCTCAAAATTACAATTGAAAGTCATAACACTAACTCCGTGGGATGCCAACGAAATTTGGCCGCTTATGGCCGCCGCATTAAAGCATAATCCGGCAGTCGTATTACCATATGTCACGCGTCCGGCAGAAATAGTAATTGACAGAGAAAAACTCGGTTTTCCGGATGTTTCAACTTCGGCTAACGGTATTTATTGTGTTCGCCGCGCCAAAAAATCAAAAGCAACAGTTATTTATCAGGGTGCGGAAGTCGGCATAGAACTTCCGGCGGTGGTATCGGAACTTGACAAAGAAAAAATTGATGTCAATATATTTTATATTTCGTCTTCGGAGTTGTTTTCATATCTGCCGGAAAAAAAGCAGGAAGAAATTCTGCCGGAGGAACTAAAACGCAATGCGATGGCGGTAACCGGTTTTACGATAGATACGATGTACGAATATCTGCTTTCGGAAAAAGGCAGATATTTTTCGCTTCACCCGTTCAGGAAAGGAGTTTTTCTCGGAAGTGGCCCCGGCGGTGAAGTGCTGAAACAGGCTGGCCTGGATGTTAAATCACAGATTGCATCCATTAAGGAATTCGTAAAGAACACAAGAGGCAGTAAGTAGTAAGTAGCAAGTAGGAAGTAGTTTTTGGGTTTTACTACTTACCACTTACTACTCGCTACTCGCTGATTTATTTATGGATATTCGTGAAATTATCAAAGCGGCTAGAGGCGAAATTACGGTTGACCTTTTGTTAAAAAACGGGAAACTGATAAATGTTTTTTCAGGTGAGATTCGCAAAGAAAGTGTTGCCATTCACAAGGGTTTTGTCGTCGGTTTCGGAAATTACAAGTCAAAAAAGGTTTTGGACTTAAGCGGAAAATACATCGCCCCGGGATTTATTGACGGGCATGTTCACATAGAAAGTTCAATGGTTTCCGTCTCCGAATTTGCCCGCGCAGTTGTCCCGAAAGGCGTCACATCCGTTATCACAGATGCTCATGAGATTGCAAATGTTCTCGGAATTGACGGCATAAAATATATGTTGGAATCGTCTAAAAACCAGCCGCTAAATGTTTTCTTTATGCTTCCGTCCTGTGTGCCGGCAACTCAGATGGAAACGGCCGGGGCGCATCTTACCGGTTTTGATTTGTATCCGTTTCTAAAAGAAAAATGGGTTGTGGGCTTGGGTGAGGTTATGAATTTTCCGGGCGTTATATCTGCCGACGATGACCTGTTAAATAAAATGAAAATCGCATCCGGAAAAAGGGTAGACGGTCATTCCCCGGGGCTAATGGGAAAAGCATTATCGTCATACATAACATCCGGCATTGCATCTGACCATGAGTCAACAACAATGTTGGAAGCGAAAGAAAAACTTGAAAAGGGAATGTATGTAATGGTGAGAGAAGGAACTTCTGAAAAAAATTTAAAAGATATAATTCCGCTTGTCAATGAAGAAAATTATTCCCGTTTCTTTTTTGTAACCGACGACCGGCATCCTCAGGATTTGGTGAAAGAGGGCTCTATTGATTTTATAATAAGAAAAGCAATTTCACTTGGGTTAAACCCTATTACTGCGATAAAAATGGCTACCATTAACACTGCCGAGTATTTTCGTCTGCCGAGAATCGGTGCCATTGCTCCTGGTTATCAGGCGGATATTGTTATACTAAATAATCTGAAAGAGATAAAGCCCGTTATGGTTTTCCGCCGTGGCGACTTGGCTTCAGTCAACGGTGAATTCGTAGCAAAAAAGGTGAAACTTACCGGGATGCTTCGCGGTTCAATAAATGTCAGATGGCTTCGTGATAACGATTTCAAAATTTCCGCGTTACCTCAAGCAAAAAAGATTCGTGTTGTAGAAATTGTTCCGCACCAGATAATTACGAAAAAAAAGATTTGCCGGGCAAAAATTGAAAATAAGATAGCTGTCTCCGATATAAAAAATGATATATTAAAAATGGTTGTAGTGGAAAGACATCTTGCTTCGGGAAATATCGGCAAGGGTTTCGTGAAAGGTTTCGGTTTAAAAAAAGGTGCAATTGCATCATCGGTGTCACATGATTCTCACAATATCATCTGCGTCGGTGTTGATGATAAGTCAATTTTTACCGCCTGCGTTGAAATTGTGAAAATGGGCGGCGGTTTATGCGTTGCCGACGGTGAAAAAGTTCTCGGGCATTTACCTCTTCCCATTGCCGGGCTTATGACGGACAAGCCGCTTGAAAAAGTTGTATCTGAACTTGAAAAATTGGTTGCTGTGACGAAAAAGCTCGGCTGTAAATTAGACGACCCGTTTATGACAATTTCGTTTCTGGCTCTGCCTGTAATCCCCGAATTAAAATTAACCGACAAAGGACTTGTAGATGTCAGTAAGATGAAACTTGTAGAACTTTTTGTATGAAAATCATTTTAATTGTTCTTGATTCTGTCGGTGTTGGGGCTTTGCCCGATGCTGAAAAATATAACGATGCGGGTGCCAACACACTCGGCAACATCGCAAAACAGGTTATGGATTTTAATCTTCCGAATTTGGCAAAATTAGGACTCTATCACTTACTTACCACTTACCACTTACCACTTAATACTGATTTAATTGGTTCTTACGGCAAGATGAACGAAGCATCAAACGTCAAAGATACTCCGATAGGCCACTGGGAAATGACGGGAATAATTACAGAAAAACCGCTTCCGACTTATCCGAACGGTTTTCCGAAGGACTTAATTGCCGAATATGAAAATAAAATCGGCACAAAAACGCTCGGAAATTACGCATCATCGGGGACTGAAATAATAAAAGCACTCGGCGACGAACATTACAAAACCGGTTATCCAATTGTCTATACTTCTGCCGACAGTGTTTTTCAGATTGCTGCACACGAGGATGAAAAAATTTTTGGTCTAAAACGTTTATATCAAATTTGCGAGATTGCCAGAAAAATGTTCGTTGCGCCGCATAATATAGGAAGGGTAATAGCGAGGCCGTTTATAGGAACTCCCGGAAATTTCAAACGGACATCAAACAGGCACGATTACGCAATAGACCCCCCAGACGAAACTTTGCTTGATAAAATAGTAAAATCCGGCGGTGAGGTTCACGGTATCGGGAAAATTAAAGATATTTTTAACGGTCACGGAATTAGCAATTTTGCGACTACAAAATCCAATATGGATGGTATGGAAAAAACCCTTGAAGCCGTCATCCGTCATCCGTCATCCGTCATCCGTCAATTTATTTTTACCAATCTTGTTGATTTTGATATGCTCTGGGGCCACCGACGGGATGTTCAGGCGTATTACAACGGCTTAAAAGAGTTTGATGAATATCTTCTGAAATTTTTTGATGCTATGGCTGATGACGACATTCTTTTTATTACCGCCGATCACGGTTGCGACCCAACTCACACCGTGCACACTGACCACACCCGAGAATATGTTCCGCTTTTTGTATTCGGAAAAAAATTAAAAAAAGGCGTTAATCTCGGAACAAGAGAGACATTTGCGGATTTGGGTCAAACGATTGCGGAAATTTTTAAAATAGAACTTAAAAATGGAAAAAGTTTTTTAAAAGAGATAATATAATGAAACCACGGATTTGACGGATTAAATAATCTGTGTTAATCTGTGGTTTCAAAATTATCATAGGAGATTTTTAAATGGATACAACTATTTTAATTGCCGGTGTTGTTGTGGTTCTCGCATTATTTTTTGATTTTACAAATGGTTTTCATGACAGTGCCAACCAGGTTGCTACGGTAATTGCTTCTCGCACCCTTTCGCCGGAAGTTGCATTGCTTTCTGCCGCAGCCGCAAATTTTATCGGAGCATATTTTTTGGGAACTGCTGTTGCGGAAACAATAGGAAAAGGAATTGTTGATCCTACGAAAATGGTCGGCATATCTGGTTCCGTTGTTATTATATCTGCCTTAGTTGGAGCAATTTTATGGAATCTTATAACATGGTATTTTGGCATTCCATCATCCTCTTCCCATTCTTTGATTGGTGGTCTTATTGGTGCTTTCTTTTTTGGTTGGGGCCCCCAGCCCATCAATTGGAACAAGGTCTGGCATATAATTTTAATAATGATTGCGTCACCTTTCGTCGGACTTATTATCACATATATTTTTACACGGCTTACGCTGGTTTTTTCCCAATGGTCAACACCTAAAGCAAATGAGGTTTTCAAAAAATTGCAGATAGTGTCTTCTATAACTCAGGCACTTTCGCATGGAACAAATGACGCTCAAAAGACAATGGGTGTTATTGTATTCGCGCTGATAATTCTTGGACTATATAAGCCGCCCGAGGGACATATTACTGTTCCGCATTGGATAATTATTTCCTGTTCAATTGCGATGTGTCTTGGCACCGCTCTTGGCGGCTGGCGTATAATCAAAACTTTGGGGTCCGGACTTTATAAAATAAGACCGATTCATGGTTTTGCTTCCCAGACGGCTTCAACTTTAATCATTTATTTTACCGCTGTTTTTGGATTTCCTATTTCCACAACTCAGGTAATTTCGTCGTCGGTGATGGGCGCCGGCGCCGCTTTCCGTCCTAAAATGATAAGATGGCAGGTCGCCCAGGATATGGCGGTTGCATGGCTGATAACTATACCTTCCAGCGGTTTGATAGCGGGTTTATGTTTTTTTATATTAAGCAGGATATTTAAATAAAAAGGAGGATAAAGAGTATGTGGCCATTTCCGAAGAGAAGGGATTTTTTTAAATTGTTGATGGACCAACTGGCGGCAGTGGAAGAAGGGCTCGGGTTGTTCGTTGAGTTCATTAACAATCCTACACCTGAAAACGGGAAAAAAGTGAATGATGCCGAAGAGAACGCGGATGAAGTAAGAAGGATTCTTGTTGATGAACTGAACAGGTCGTTTGTCACGCCGATTGACCGCGAGGATATTTTTGCGTTGTCCCGTGTTGTGGATGATATGATGGATTATGCGAAATCCACCGTTGAGGAGATGACGCTTTTTGAAATAAAACCAGACGGTTATATGAAAAAAATGGTTGAGGCATTGCATACTGCGGCAAAAGATATTTCCCATGCAGTTAAGCAGATAAAAAACCATCCGAGTGTCGCTGCCGAACATCTCGTCCGCGCAAGGAAGGCAGAAAATTTCGTAGAGCATCGTTATCGTGAAGGTTTAGTTGAACTTTTTAAGACGACCGACATTATTTGTATTTTAAAGAAACGGGAGATTTATAGACATCTTTCAAACGCCGCCGACCGCGCCGCTGAATCCGCCGATATAGTAAATGATATTTTGGTAAAAATTACATAACGGTCGCTCGGGAGCAAATTGACACGAAGTGTCATTGCGAGAGCCGATTTATCGGCTCGTGGCAATCTCGTTGTTAAAATCGAGATTGTTTCGCTATCGCTCACAATGACTTCACGAATTGAGGCTCTGCAGAAATTTTTCCCTCGCTCCACGATTAAAAGGAAATTAAATTAAAAAGGAGTCATAATGGGATTATTAGAAAACTTGGAAGAATCAAAAAAGTTTATTGAGGGCAGAACAAAATTAAAACCGGAAGTCGCTTTAATTCTCGGTTCGGGTTTATCGTCTATTGCCGATGCAGTTTCGGATGCCGTCCGGATTCCTTTCGGAGAAATTCCCCATTTTACGAAATCAACCGTTGAAGGACATAAAGGCGAACTTGTCATCGGAAAATTATCCGGCAGAAATGTTATGATTATGGCTGGCCGCATTCATTTTTATGAAGGACATACAATGAAAGACATAACTTATCCCCAGCGGCTTATGAAACATCTCGGGGTTGAAAAACTTATTATCACCGCCGCTGTAGGCGCGGTAAACAAAAAATTCCATCCCGGCGATATTATGCTGATTCGCGACCATATCAATTTTATGGGAGAAAATCCTCTAATGGGCACCGAGGGCGCCTTGCAGGGAACCCGTTTCCCCGATATGTCGACGGTGTATAAAAGCGAGTTAATTGAAAAAGCACAAAAGTGTGCGAAAGCATTAAAAATCAAAATTCAAAAAGGAGTATATTTTGCCGGTACGGGTCCATCATATGAAACGCCGGCGGAGGTGAATATGGCCCGGATTTTGGGTGCGGATGTTGTCGGGATGTCAACCGTCCCCGAAGCGATTGTCGCCAATCACTGTGGAATAAAAGTTCTCGGCATCTCATACATTTCCAATATGGCCGCCGGCATTCTGAAACAGCCGCTGAATCATCAGGAAGTGATTGCAATCGGCAAAAAAATTGAAAAACGATTAAGCAGTTATATCAAAGAAATAGTGAAAGTGATTTGATTGAACAGATTTTTTAGACGGTAAAGTGATACAAGTGTAGTGATTTTCTCTCGGTGAAATTTTATGAAACAGTGGAAAATTAAACAATCCGATATCGCGTTAATAGACGAACTTTCGACAAAAACCGGTTATTCCAAAATAGTTATTTCTATTCTTTTGCAGAAAGGGATAAGCACGCCCCGACAAATAGAAAAATTTATTCATCCGCGGATATCCGACTTACATAATCCGTTTTTATTTGCGGATATGGAAAAAGCGGTTAACAGAATCCGTCTCGCTATAGACAAAAGAGAAAAAATTCTTATTTACGGCGACCGGGATGTCGACGGTATCACTTCAACCAATATCGCTTATTTGTATCTCAAAGAACTCGGTGCGGATGTACTGTGGTATATACCGTCGGGCGAGGGATACGGTTTGCATAATGAGTTAATTGAAAAATATAAAAAGGAAGGGGTCGGTCTGATAATAACGGTTGACTGCGGGATAACCGCCGTTGAAGAAGTTAATTTTGCGAATTCGCTCGGGCTTGATATAATAATTACCGACCATCACGAACCGCCGAGAGAACTTCCGAAAGCAGTCGCGATAATTGACCCGAAATGTCCGAATGAATTATATCCTTTTAAGGAACTTGCCGGATGCGGAGTTGCATTCAAACTTTTTCAGGCGGTCGCATTTTCATACTCTGATTATTTTGCAAAAGATATTGTTGTTCTGGATATTGAGACGACGGGTCTTTCGCCGTTGATGGATGAAATTGTTGAAATCGGCGCCGTAAAAATTCGCAATTTTATTGAAATTGAAAAATTCTCCGCACTTGTCAAGCCCAAAAAATCAATTCCTAAAAATGTCAGCGCCATCCACGGTATAACGGATGACGATTGTAAACTTTCGCCGGATATTTCCGAGGTTATGAAAAAGTTTTTAAGTTTTATCGGCGATTCAATTCTTGTCGCCCACAATTCAAATTTTGACATGGCATTTTTATACCGCGCTGCAAAAAAAATAAAAAGAGAAATTCCGAATGATGTTGTAGATACGCTTGAACTTTCCCGTAAATTATATCCTTTTAAGTCACACGGGCTTGACGCCCTCGCAAAAGATATGGACATAGAAATATCGCGATATCACCGTGCATTAAGCGATGCGGCGACTGCTTCAAAAGTTTTTGAACGACTTGTAATATTTACGGAAAAAAAACAACGGAAATTTATTGAGGGGTATCTTTATCTTGTTTCATTAGGTACTATCGCCGACATAGTCCCGCTGGTATCGGAGAACAGAATTTTTGTAAAATACGGTGTGCCACTTCTTTATGGTTCAAAAAAACCAGGGATATGTGCGATGATTGATAACCTCCAAATTGAAAAAAAATCTTTCACGGCAAAAAAGGTATCTTGGTCAATAGTTCCGCTTTTGAACGCCGCCGGCCGTTACGGAAAAGCAGTATTATCTGCAGAGTTGCTTATTACCGACGATAAAGCCCGCGCCGAGTTTCTGCTTGATGAAATTCTTGAGATTAACGGCGAAAGAAAGGACCTGCAGAAAATCAACATAAAAAGTTTTATTGACGAGACCGTTAAGCAAAATGATATTGAAAACGATAAAATTTTTGTCACGATAGTTGCTCATCTAAAACATGGCGTTACCGGAATCGCCGCTAACCAAATAATAAGAGAGTTCGGAAAGCCGGTAATACTTCTGATTTTGGAAAATGATGAGGCAATGGGCGCGGCAAGAAGCATCAGCGGATTTGACATCGTGTCTGCGATTGAAAAATGTAAAGATATTGTTGTAAAATACGGTGGGCACAAGGCTGCTGCGGGTTTAACCGTCGCCAAAAAAAATCTGGAAGAATTTATAAAGCGTATAAAATTTGTGGCAAATAGTTTGATAACGGACGAAATGCTCGTGCCTCATCTTTCAATTGACACGGCGATTTCAGTTTCGGATATTTCAGTTAATCTTATAAAAGAACTTGAACTTTTAGAACCATATGGTTTTGGCAATGAACATCCAATTTTTATTGCCAGTGATGTCATATTAGGCGATTTTTCAAGTGTAGGAATTGATGGGGCACATTTGCGTGCTCGTTTTAAGAATGATAAAATGGGCATCGGCGGTATCGGTTGGCAGTTGGGTCGTCGCGCCGCGGATTTCAGAAAAGGTCAAAAGGTTGATGTTGTATTCCATCTTGAAATAAACGTGTGGCAATCAAGAGAATCGGCACAACTTATGATTTTGGATATAAAGCCAACCGCAGATTATACAGATTTGTAGGGACGATTACACAGATAAAAATGACCGACGGTAAATCACTACATTTGTAGTGATTTTTAGACGGAGGGATTTTATGAGAATGTACGATTTGATTTACAAAAAGAGGAACGGGGCGGAACTATCAAAAGGGGAAATCAATTTTATTATCAGTGGTTTTACAAAAGGCGAAATTCCAGATTACCAGATGGCGGCGTTTTTGATGACCGTTTATTTCCGCTCAATGACGGCGAGGGAATCGACCGATTTGACGATGGCTATGGTTGATTCAGGCGAAAGGGTGAACCTCTCAAAAATAAAAGGTTTCAAAGTTGATAAACACTCAACCGGCGGCGTCGGCGATACGACCTCGCTTGTGCTCGGTCCGATTGTCGCTGCATGTGGTGGCAAAGTGGCAAAAATGACCGGCCGCGGTCTGGGACATACTGGCGGAACTATTGATAAACTTGAGTCAATTCCGGGTTTTACCTGTTCATTGTCAAAAGAAAAATTTGTTGAGAATGTAAATAGTATCGGGCTTGCGCTGATGGGTCAGACGGCAAAACTTGCACCTGCCGATAAAGTTATCTATTCACTGCGAGATGTTACGGCGACGGTGGATTCAATTCCTCTTATCGCCGGAAGCATTATGTCAAAAAAACTTGCCGCCGGAAGCGACGGAATCGTGCTTGATGTGAAAACCGGTTCCGGCGCATTTATGGAAAAATATGAAGATGCTCTCAAACTTGCAAAAGCGATGGTTGATATCGGCGAAGGTGCTGGCAAAAAAATGGTTGCGTTTATCACCAGTATGGAAGAGCCGTTGGGATTTGCTATCGGAAATTCAATTGAGGTCAAGGAAGCGATTGACACATTAAGCGGCGTGGGACCTGCGGACTTGACCGATTTATGCGTTGAACTCGGAAGCAATATGCTTTTGATTTCCGGGCTTGTTAAGACGGTGGAAGAAGGCAAGAAAAAACTGAAAGAAATAATCACCTCGAAGAAAGGGCTTGAAAAACTGAAACAGATGGCGAAGGCACAGGGCGGGAATCCCGATGCGATTGATAATCCTTCACTTTTACCTCAATGTAAAAAATTGGTTGAAATTAAATCGGAAAAATCCGGCTATGTTGAAAAAATAAATGCACTTGAAGTCGGTATTTCATCTTTGATTTTGGGCGCCGGCAGAACCAAGAAAGAAGATATTGTGAACCCGTCGGTCGGCATTTACTTAAAGAAAAAAATCGGCGACAAAATTGAAAAAGGCGAGCCGCTTGCAATCTTCCACACCGACGGCGATGAAAAAAAATTCAACGAAGCGAAGAATAAATTCCTGAATGCCTACACCATAGGCGCTAAAAAAGTCAAACCGCCAAAATTCTTTTACGCAAGAGTGACAAAAGATAAAGTAGAAGAGTATTGAATTTTCAAGAGGAGGATAAATTGAAAAACTTTAAGTGGTGGCAATGGATTTTGATTGTTATTGCAATAGGTGCGGTTTTTTATATTGTATATCCTAAATATTATTTTACTGGTACTGGACATGTTCGCTGTAATAAAATTACTGGCGTTGTAGAAGAAAACCACTTTGGCGGCAGTTGGAATAGAATTGGTAAAGAAAATTTGTTCATCAGATTTATTGAAAAAATTAAACTAATTTTTGAAAGTAAAAAAGAAAAGAAAAAAAGAGAAATGATGGAGAATCTCGGCGCATTAAGGTCAGCACTTACGATTTATTATGGTGTGCACGAGGGTATTTATCCAAAATCTTTACAGGATTTGGTCCCAAAATATTTGAGGAAAATTCCTGAACCCGAAAATGAATGGGAGTATAATCCTAAAGATGGAGAAGTATATTCTAAATCATATTCAGATTTTTAATTTTAATGGAAATCATTTATAATATTTTTTTAATTGATAAGGCAATCCGATAGTTTTAGAATGAAAGAAAAAATATGACAGATATTATTAAACAAAATATTATTGAGAAAAAGATATTTTTGATTAGGGATCTGAATGTAATGTTGGACAGAGATCTTGCTGAACTTTATGGAGTACCAACAAAACGATTGGTTGAACAGGTGAAAAGGAATATAAAACGTTTCCCAGAGGATTTTATGTTTCAATTGACAAGAGATGAATTTAAAATCTTGAGGTCGCATTTTGCGACCTCAAGTTGGGGCGGTTGCCGTTATTTGCCATATATCTTCACAGAGTAGTCGCCGATTTTTAATCGGCGGATTTTCATGGATTGAAAATCCACGACTACAATAAACCATCGGCTAAAGCCGTGTAGAAAATTCAGTGAATTTCTGTGCCGTATGTCTGTGCTAATCTGTGTTTACAAAGTTTTCTTATTATCATGCATGAGTTAGGAATTGCGAAGGATTTATTAGACATTGTATTATTGAAGGCAAAAGAAAATCATCTCAATAAAATCACAAAAATTTCGCTGATGTTAGGCGAAGCATCCGGCATTGAAGAGGACTTCTTAAGACATTCTCTAATTGACCATCTTTTGTCGGGAACGATTGCAGAAAATTGTTATCTTGAAATCTCAAAAGAAGATGTCAAAGCAAAATGCAAAAAATGTTCCACCGAATTTGAACCTTCAGAAATGATTTTTGACTGTCCCTCCTGCAAAAGCAAAGAAATTGAAATTCTCTCTGGGAAAGATGTTTATGTCGCTTCCATAGAAGGAGAATAGTCGCTTGCAAGCAAATTGACACGAAGTGTCATTGCGAGGGAGCGAAGCGACCGTGGCAATTCCTGTGAGATTGCTTCGGCTTTGCCTCGCAATGACTTCATTAATTGAGGCTCTGCGGAAATTTCTTGCTCGCTAATGTGAAAATAAATAAAAATGCCTGCCTTGATTTCCGAGTCAAATATCGTATAATGAAATCAAAATGAAAAGATATAAAATTACAGTTTCCGGCCGTGTTCAGGGCGTCGGTTTCAGACCGACCGTTTATCGCTATGCATTATCGGAAAAACTTTTTGGTTTTGTTTCAAATACCGCAGAAGGTGTTTTTATAGAAGTTGAAGGTGCGGAAAAAAACATCAAAAATTTTTTAAGAAAATTAAAGTTACAACCACCCAGTCAGTCAAGAATCGCAAAAATTTCCACTGAAAAAATCCCGCCCAAGTTTGAAAAAAGATTTATTATAAAAAAAAGCACAGACCGGCTCGGCGGAAAAATTTCCTTACATATATCGCCTGACATTTCAATCTGCGATGACTGTCTGAAAGAACTTTTTGACAAACATAACAGGCGGTATCTGTATCCGTTTATCAACTGCACAAATTGCGGGCCAAGATTTACCATTATAAAAGATATTCCATATGACAGAAAAAAAACGATGATGGAAGAATTCAAAATGTGCGGAAATTGTCAGAAAGAATATGAAAATCCGTCGGACAGAAGATTTCACGCGCAGCCAGATGCCTGTTGGGATTGCGGTCCGGATGTAAAATTAGTCCGAAGTCCGAAGTCCGAAGTCCGAAGTCAAAGCATAAAAGCGATTCATAAGACAGTTGAATTATTAAAAAAAGGAAAAATTATCGCAGTAAAAGGCATAGGCGGATTTCATATTTGCTGCGATGCGACAAACGATGAAGCGGTAAAAAAACTTCGTCGTCGGAAAAACCGCATAGATAAACCTTTTGCGGTAATGATGCCGGATATTGAAACGGTCAAAAAATACTGCTATGTATCTGAAGAAGAAAAAAATATTTTACTTTCACCTGAACGCCCGATTGTCTTGTTAAAAAAGAAAACTCTAATCTCTCAATCTCTCAATCTCTCAATCTCTGGTTTTGTCGCTCCGAATAATAATTACCTCGGTGTTATGCTCCCTTACACGCCGCTGCATTATCTGTTGTTTAGATCAGTTCCTGCCTTGATAATGACATCCGGCAATAAACAGGATGCGTTTATTTGCAAAGATAACGACGAAGCAATAAAAGAACTTTCCAAAATTTGCGATTTTTTTCTTATTCATAACAGGGATATTTTTAACAGGTGCGACGATTCCATTGTTCAAGTTGACACCGACAGCAATATAAAAATTGTCCGAAGAAGCCGCGGATACGTGCCTAATCCGATTCCTCTACCCCCTACCTTTTACCCCCTACCCGCTATATTGGCGACTGGTGCCGAATTAAAAAATACATTTTGTCTAACTCGCGGGAATGAAGCATATCCGTCTCAATATATGGGTGATTTAAAAGATACCAAAAGTTATGAATTTTATAAAGAAGCAATAGAAAAAATGAAAAAGGTTCTGAAAGTTGAGCCGAAAATTATCGTGCATGATTTACATCCCGATTATTTTTCAACCCAATATGCTAAAGAACTTTGGACTTCGGACTTCGGACTTCGGACTATTCCTATTCAGCACCATCATGCCCATATTGCATCCGTCTGTGCGGAGCATAAAATTAAAGATAAAATCATTGGTGTTGCATTTGACGGTACCGGTTACGGCCCCGACGGTAATATCTGGGGCGGCGAGTTTTTAATTGTGAACGGCAGCGGAACTTTTGAAAGAAAATTTCACCTAAAATATATAGAACTTCCCGGTGGTGATAGTGCAACTAATGAGATATGGCGGATGGGGTTAAGTTACCTGTACCGAACAAGTGTTCGCCCCGAACAAGTGTTCGGCTCCGAACAAGTGTTCGCCCCGAACAAATGTTCGGTTGTCAAAAAAATGATTGAAAAAAAAGTGAACTGTCCTTTAACATCGTCGGTAGGGCGACTTTTTGATGCGGTTGCCTCAATTATAAATTTAAGGCAGGAGATTACTTACGAGGCACAGGCGGCGGTTGAGTTAGAACAGTTGATAGATGGAAGATGGAAGATGGAAGATAGAAGTTATGAATATGAGATTATTAAAGATGAGATTGATGTAAGAAAAATGATTTTGGGAATTGTCAATGACTTGAAACCCCAAACCTTAAAAAATAAAATTTCGGTAAAATTTCATAACACACTTGCAAAAATAATTTTGGATGTCTGCAAAAAATTGAAAAAGGAGACAAAAATCAATAAAGTTGCGTTAAGCGGCGGCGTTTTCCAAAATTCTGTTTTGCTTGAAAAAGCGGTTAAATTACTTAAAAGTGCGGGTTTTGAGGTTTTTATAAATAGTCAGGTTCCGTCAAACGACGGCGGGATTTCGTTAGGACAGGTGTGGGTTGCGCAAAAATTGTTGACAAGTGATAAAAAATTTATTAAAATATAAACTGAAAATGAGGGCTGTTAGCTCAATTGGCAGAGCAACTGACTCTTAATCAGTAGGTTACAGGTTCAATTCCTGTACAGCCCAAGGTTCGCTCATAAGCAAATTGACACGAAGTGTCATTACGAGAGCCCCAATGAACATCGGGGCTCGTGGCAATCTCATGAGATTGCTTCGGCTCCGCCTCGCAACGACTTCGTCGATTGAGGTTCTTCAGAAATTTCTTACTCACTCACGATTAAAAAATGCCGCGGTGGCGGAACTGGCAGACGCGCACGGCTTAGGACCGTGTCCTTTTGGGTGTGGGTTCAACTCCCTCCCGCGGCAATTAAAAAACGAGATATTAGAGAATTGGAGAATTATAGATTAGAAAATTATGAAAATTGATTTTTTTGAAAAAAAAGGTTGTTCGGTAGAAATTAAGGTTGAAATCCCGTCGGAAGAAGTTAAAAGCGAAATGGAGTCGGTTTTTACGGATATTCGGAAAAATGCCGCTATTGACGGGTTCAGAAAAGGACATGCTCCGATGGAATTTGTCAAAAGGGAATTCGCCAGAACTGCAGTTGAAAAAACGATTCACAATTTAATGACGTCCTCAACGGAAAAAATTATCAAGGAAAAAAATCTTCATCCCGTCATTACGCCTATTGTTGAACCGCTTGATTTTGCCGACGATAAACCGTTTTCCTTTAAGTTAAAAATTGAAAGTGTTCCCGAATTTGAACCGAAGGACTATAAAAAAATAAAAATCACAAAAAAGGTTAAAAAAATAACGGACAAAGAGATAGATAGCGTGCTCAAAAATCTTCAGGACAGACAGACAACTTTGGTGGATGCCGGTGATGTTGCCGCCGAACAGCATCATTTTCTCGTTGCCGATTATGAAAGCACAGTGGACGGAAAGAAGATGGAAAGGCCTGCCGAAAACCAGATAATTGATTTATCCCATGAATCGCTGCCCTCCGGTTTTGCAACGGGACTAATCGGAATGAAAATAGGCGAAAGCAAAACGATAGAAACAAAAATTTCCCAGAAGTCCACAAAATTTGATGTAAAAGTAAAAGCGATAAAAAAGAAGGTATCGCCGAAAGTTGATGATGAGTTTGCCAAGGATTTAGGACATGAAAACATCAGTCAATTGCGGGAAAAAATAAAAGCGGAACTTGAGAAAGCCGAGGATGAAAAATCAAGACAGGATATGGAGGGTCAAATTGTTGAGTCGCTTTTGGCTAACAATAATTTCGCCGTTCCCGAGTCGCTTGTAGACGAAGAAATTAATCATATGATAGAAAGAACGAAACAGTATCTTGTAAGCAACCGCAATTTTAACGAAGAAGAATTTAAAAAATCAATTCCCGCAATGAAAGACAAATACAGAGTTGATGCGGGAAAAACCGTCCGCATTTCGTATCTTTTATCAAAAATTGCAAAAAGTGAAAATATAACCGTAACCGACGGTGAAATTGACGGAAAAATAGCGGAAATATCCGCCGGCGATAAAAAAGTCGCAGAAAATTACCAAAAATACCGCGAGTATCTTTCGCTTCAGATTAAGGAAAAAAAACTTTTTGATATTCTTCTCTCATATGCAAAAATAAAAGAAGAACAGGTTGAATGAGGAGGCAATAAATGTCTATTAGACATGCAAAAGCAAATCTCATACCGATGGTGGTAGAACAGTCGGCCCGCGGCGAACGGGCATATGATATTTATTCTAGATTATTAAAAGACAGAATTATTTTTATCGGTTCTCCTATTGACGATGAATTCGCGAACATCATTATCGCGCAACTTTTATTTCTTGAGTCGGAGCGCGCCGAAAAAGAAATTTCTCTGTATATCAACAGTCCCGGCGGTCTTGTTACTGCCGGTCTTGCGATTTATGACACGATGCAGTTTATAAAATCAAAGGTCTCAACGATATGCATAGGTCAAGCAGCATCAATGGGCGCGATTATTCTTGCTGCCGGCGCTAAAGGAAAAAGATTTGCCCTGCCTAATTCCAGAATTATGATTCACCAGCCGTTAGGCGGCGTTCAGGGACAGGCGACCGATATCGGAATTCAGGCAAATGAGATTTTAAGAGTGAAAAAACGGCTCAACGAAATTCTTGCGAAACACACGGGGCTTTCGCTTGACAAAATAGAAAAAGATACAGATCGGGATTTTTTTATGACGGCGGATGAGTCAAAAAAATACGGTATTATAGACGAGGTTATTGAAAAGAGAATATAATTTTTTGAAGGAGTTATATGGCACAAAATAACAAAAACAATTTAATTCCGAAAACACTTCCGCTTTTACCGGTAAGGGATGTAGTAATTTTCCCGTTTATGGTGCTTCCTTTGGTCGTCGGCCGTGAAAAATCGCAGAAAGCATTGGAGGCGGCTATGTCGGGCAACCGTCTGATTTTTCTTGCCACGCAGAAAAAATATCAGACGGAAGACCCTTCGTCGGCGGACATTTATGAAATAGGAACCATCGCAGAGGTTCTTCAACTATTAAAAATGCCGGACGGCAGCGCCAAAATTCTTATAGAGGGATTAGTCAGAGCGAAATTCAGTGATTTTAAACTGGTAACCGGCAAAAATTATATTGAAGTTAACGTGGAAAAAATTGAGTTCTCCGTTGAAAGAACGCCGAATGTTGAGGCGTTGATGAGACAGACGATTCATCTTTTTGAGCAGTATATCGGATTGAATCCGCGGCTCCCTTTTGAGACGATAACTGCATTGAATACAATTGAAGAACCCGGCCGTCTTGCAGATATGATAGCCGCTCATCTTATCATAAAAAATGCCCAAAAACAGACGATACTTGAAACCGTAAATCCCTCGGAACGTCTGGAAAAAATAATTGAAATACTCAACAGCGAACTGGAAATTCTAAACATTGAAAAAAAAATACAGTCAAGGGTGAGAGGGCAGATTGAGAAATCACAGAAAGAGTACTATCTTACCGAGCAGATGAAAGCAATCCAAAAAGAACTAAAACAGAAAGATGAAAATGCGAGAGAAATAGATGAATTGCGTTCAAAAATAAAAGAATCAAAAATGCCGAAAGATGCGGAAACGGTCGCGATGAAAGAACTCTCGCGGATGGAAAAAATGATGCCGTTTTCTCCGGAGGCAACCGTCATAAGGACTTATATTGACTGGCTTATCGCTCTTCCGTGGGATGTTAAAACAACGGACAATCTTGACCTTAAACATGCCCAAAATATTTTGGACGAAGACCATTACGGACTTGATAAAATCAAAGAAAGAATAGTTGAATATCTCGCCGTCTGTAAAATGGCGAAAAAACTGAAAGGTCCTATTTTATGTTTCGTCGGCCCGCCCGGCACCGGTAAAACATCTATCGGAAAATCAATCGCCCGGTCTCTCGGCAGAAAATTTGTCCGCATTTCACTCGGCGGCGTTCGCGACGAAGCAGAGATAAGAGGCCACCGCCGCACATATATCGGCGCTCTTCCGGGCCGGATTTTACAATCGCTGAAAAAAGCGAAATCAAAAAACCCGGTTTTTCTTATGGATGAAATAGATAAATTGGGGATGGATTTTCGCGGTGACCCGGCATCCGCTCTTCTGGAGGTTTTAGACCCCGAACAGAACTCCACATTTTCCGACCATTATTTAGAAGTTGATTTTGACCTGTCGGATGTGATGTTTATTACTACTGCGAACACGCTTTATTCAATTCCGCCGGCTCTAATTGACAGAATGGAAATTTTGCGTTTTGCCGGTTACACGATGGAAGAAAAAATCCACATAGCGAAAAAATTTCTTATTCCCAAACAACTCAAAGAACACGGATTAACCGACAAACAATTGGAAATTACCGACGAAGCGATAAAATTCACCATAAAAGAATATACGCTTGAAGCGGGAGTAAGAAATCTGGAGAGGGAGATCGCTAACATCGTAAGAAAAGTCGTCAAGGAAATCGTATCCGAGAAGCAAAAAGAGGTTATTAAGGTAACCGAAAAAAATGCCAAAAAATATCTCGGGGTTCCGAAATATCACGCCGATAAAAAATCAGAAAATCAGGTCGGCACTGCGACCGGTCTTGCGTGGACCGAAGTCGGCGGAGATACAATGTCAATTGAGGTTTCCGTGATGAAAGGAAAAGGCGTGCTTACCCTCACAGGCAAACTCGGCGATGTGATGAAAGAGTCGGCTCAGGCGGCGCTTTCGTACATTCGTTCAAACTCAAAAAAATTCAAAATAAAAGAGGATTTTTTCAAAGACAAGGACATTCACATTCATGTTCCCGAAGGAGCAATTCCCAAAGACGGTCCATCTGCTGGAATAACGATGGCGGTTGCGATGTTATCCGCTATAACTAACAAGCCGGTAAAGAAAGATATTGCAATGACCGGCGAGATAACTTTGCGCGGACGGGTTTTGTCAATAGGCGGTCTTAAAGAAAAAGTTCTTGCGGCTTACAGGAGCGGAATAAAAACGATTATTATGCCGTTTGAAAATCAGAAAGATATGGAAGAAATACCGAAGGAGATTGTCGGTAAGATAAAATTCATAACGGTAAAAATGATGGATGAAGTTATAGAAAAAACATTGGGGGTGTGAGATGATTAAAAAACAGTACTTGATGATTCCGGGTCCAACGATGGTTCCAGAAAGGATTTTAAGGGCGATGGTCAGGGAAATGATAAACCACAGGGGACCGGAGTTCACAAAAATTTTGACGGCTGTGACGGAAGGTGTGAAAAAATGTTTCAAGACAAAAAATGATTTGTTCATAATTCCGTCGTCAGGCACCGGTGGAATGGAAGCAGCGGTTGTAAATATTCTCTCGGAAGGCGATGAAGTTCTCGTTTTGAATATCGGTGCCTTCGGCTCGCGATGGACAAAGATATTAAAAGCATACAGGGCGAATGTTGACGAAATAAAATTTGCCAGAGGAACAGCGGCCGATGTTGAGACCGTAGAAAAAAAATTGAAATCAAAAAAATACAGTGCGGTTTTTTTTCAGCAAAATGAGACATCAACGGGTGTCTTGAATGATGTTCAATCACTCGCCCAAGTAATAAAAAAATATGATACTTTAATAGTTGTTGATGCGGTTTCCGGACTGATAACTGCGGATTTAAGAACTGACGAATGGGGGCTGGATGTCGTCGTTGCTGCTTCACAAAAAGCATTTATGCTTCCGCCCGGGCTTTCATTTGTTTCATTTTCAAAAAAGGCCTGGCAATATTATGAAAAATCAAAGATGCCGCGCTTTTATTGGGATTTTAAGTCAATGAAGGACTGGGCTGATAAAGGACAAAATCCGTTTACACCGCCGGTTTCACTTTATTACGGACTTGAAGAATCACTCAAAATGATTGACGAAGAAGGGCTGGAAAATATTTTTGAAAGACATAAAAAATTGCGTGATATAACAAGAGATGGGTTGAAAAAATTGAACCTAAAACTTCTTGCATCCGACGATGTTGCTTCTTGTGCTGTAACGGCAGTATTTCCGCCTGAAAACATCAATGCCGATGATTTAAGAAAAAAGGTTAAACAGAATTACAGCGTTGTTTTGGCCGGCGGTCAAGAGGACTTAAAAGGAAAAATCTTCCGCATAGGGCATCTCGGCTACTGCTTGGAAACCGACATAATGGTTTCTTTGGATGCTATATCTAAATGTCTGTGAAAGAATGAAATGAGGGACAAAAAAATAGATGAAAAATTATAGTTTTAGAATATTAAATGAAGAGAAAAAACAGTTTGAAATAACCTATAATGTCAAAACATTGCGATTTCAATTGAAAATCAAAAGATCTTTTACTGTAATGAAAGAATTATTGAATGCCTATCCCGAATTTATCAATATACATATATTAGACGGCAAACTTAATGACCCTAACTGATCTTCCCCCAAAAAAGTGGACACTTAGAAGAGTTAGTGGTATAATAGCCGCTGACCTCAAAAAGTGGGAGGTGTCCAATGGAAGGTCAAGAAGTGAAGAAGAAGCGGTTTGACAGGGAGTTTAAACTCTCTGCG
>JACRDL010000028.1 GCA_016218625.1 Elusimicrobiota bacterium | reverse complement strand
AGCGCGTGATATTCGAATACGTTGAGATGTATTACAACCGGAAAAGGGCGCATTCGTCTCTGGGTTATATGAGTCCTTTTGAATTCGAACAAAGGTTCTTTTTAACTAAATAAAGAGTCCACTAAACAGGGGAAGGTCACAATTAGAATATCTTTTATCTCAAAAGTATTTTCTAATAATAATTGAGTGGCTAACTTTTTACTTACTAATGAAGTAAGTGAATTATTATTGATGGTAATATCATTCCATTTCCCGCTTTTAAAAAATTTGCTCTTTATGTAATAGCCGTCTTCGGGATTTCCTACAACACCTGAAATTATTTTAACTTTCAGATTCTTACCTTTATTTATTTTGTTGGAATAATAAATTGCTTCATCGGTGGCTTTTTCTAATTCCACGATTGTTCGTTTTGCTTCAATCAAGTATAAATCAGATTCGTTGAGTTTGACAATATTTTCAGGATGCTCTAACTGTAAATATTTTTTGATTCCTGATTCAGATAAACATTCTGTTTGTGTCCAAACTTCGCCTTCATCATGAGAGGATGGATTTTTAGCAATCCATCCAATTTTTTCCAAATCATTTAGTATGAAATTGTACGCTCTTACTTCGGAATGTTTTATCTTTTTTTTAGGCATTTTTCTGAATGAATTGTTCGTTGTGCATCGCTTTCGACTTTTTTCTCATATCAACATGATTGCAAATTTCTTTTCTACTATTGAAATAAAAACAATTGCCACAAATCTGTCTTAATCTTGCTATCCCTTTCAATCCTATTTAATTTTTTCCCCAATAAAAGCATAGTGTCAAGTACTAAATAAAACACCTACCTGATTTTCACTTTGACAATACTATTGAGATTGCTTCGGCTACGCCTCGCAATGACAATATAAAAACAGTTATTGTGTTTATTATAATATAACAAAAATAGTGCTTATTGTCAATAGTTATTTAGGGTTTATTATCTCTGGTCTTATAGCCCTGTTTTAACTATATTTTAATAGGGGTGATTTTATGAATAATACAAGCGATTTATCTATTCAAATAGGAAGGAAAATACGAGAAACAAGAAAAGAATTGAATCTTACCCAGGAAAATGTTGCCGAAAGAACAGGACTGGATTGGAGTTTTATCGGACAAATTGAAAGAGGAACGAATACTCCAAGCATACGCACCCTATCAAAAATAGCAGAAGCATTGAACTTGGAAATCGGCGATATGTTTCCCGCTAAGGTTACGAAATCCAAAGATGAATTATTGTTAAAAGAAATATCTAAAATTCTGAATCAACGATCTCCAGCAGATAAAAAATTTCTTATTAAACTTCTCAAAGATATTTGTTCGCATTTTGGAAAGAAAAAATAGCCGTATCAAAAAAGACAGGAAGTTTATTCTGGATTTGGTCCGGCTGATTTCAAGAAAAATTAAAGCAAAAAACACTTGACAACAAAACGCTAATTTGTTATACTTACCTTGAAATATGAAATGATGGCTTTCAATATTCAAGGAGATATAGAATGTTTGTTAAGCGAGACGGACTCATAAACGAAATAAAAGAAAGTTTGCGGCGAAATCCGGTAACTGCATTGTTGGGACCGCGTCAATGTGGAAAAACAACGGTTGCCAAATTAGTATCCGAAAAATTTGAAAGCGAATATTTTGATCTTGAAAATCCGACCGATGCAGCAAAATTACGAACGCCGCAGATAATTTTTGATAATACAAAGGGGATAATTATATTAGATGAGATACAGAGAAAACCCGAGCTCCTTCCCATAATAAGGGTATTTGCTGATCGGAAACCCCTGAAGTTAAGATTTCTGGTCTTAGGAAGTGCTTCTCCCGAATTAATAAAAAAATCATCGGAATCACTTGCCGGGCGGGTGCATTTCATAGAAATGTCCGGTTTTTCCATACATGAAACAGGAATTGACAAAATCAATAAACTCTGGATTAGGGGCGGATTTCCAAAATCATTTCTTGCAAAAAATGATGATGAAAGCATGACCTGGCGGTATGACTTTATAAAAACATTTTTGGAAAGGGATATTTTCCAGCTCGGAATGAACATACCGTCTGCAACCCTACGGAGATTTTGGTCAATGGTTTCACATTATCACGGGCAAATCTGGAATGCTTCCGAAATAGGAAATTCTATGGGGGTATCGCATATAACCGCAAGAAAATACATAGATATTTTAAGCGGTACATTTATGGTAAGACAGTTGATGCCTTTTTTCGCGAATATCGGTAAAAGAATTATAAAATCGCCGAAAATATTTATTAGGGATTCCGGTATCCTTCATTCCCTCTTGGGAATTTCAACATACAAAGCGTTACTCGGATATCCCAAATTAGGTGCTTCATGGGAAGGTTTTGCCTTGGAACAGATTCTGAAAAAATTCGGTGATAGAGATTCATATTTCTGGGGCACGCATGCCGGGGCAGAATTGGATTTGTTACTCATAAGAAACAGAAGACGATACGGATTTGAGTTCAAATTTTCGGATGCTCCCGTATTGACAAAATCAATGCAGATAGCGACAAAAGATTTATCCTTAAAGCATCTCTGGATTATTTATCCCGGAAAAGAAAAATATTACTTAAACAAAAGATGTTTATGTATTCCGCTCGACGATTTGGATAGCATTGAAATATAATTTATTATTCCCGGCAGTTTTTCATACTTAGCGGCATTTCGAGACTGCTGCGGTCAAGCAGTTCTTTATCTTTAAATATTTCTATTGTTCTGCCGTCGGCGGTAATCCGCCCCTGGTGAATAACAATTGTGCGCTCGCATATATCCAAAGCGAGATCCAGGTCATGCGTGGCGATAATTTTTGTGTGCTTAAATGTTTTTAACAATTCAATCAGCCGCCTGCGCGATTTAGGGTCCAAACTGGATGTCGGCTCGTCCATCACAAGAATATCCGGCGACATCGCTAAAACTACGGCAATTGACACGGCCCTTTTTTCTCCCTGAGAAAGTTTATATGGAGGCCTTTTTCTTAAATGCCCCGCTCCTACGGTTTCAAGTGACCGCATAACTTTCGTCTCAATTTCGTTTTCCGGAATCCCGAGATTCAGCAGACCGAATGCAACATCGTCAAACACCGTCGGCATAAATAATTGGTCGTCGGGGTTCTGAAACACCATTCCTACTGTGCGACGGACAGTATTTAGATTTTTTTTAGAAAGCAGGCAGTCGCCTATGCGAAGAGATCCCGACGAAGGAAACAAACAACCGTTCGTGTGAAGCAGAAGTGTTGATTTTCCCGCGCCATTTTCGCCGACAAGAGCCACTGACTCCCCGTGCGAAATGCGGAACGATACCCCTGCCAACCCGACAGTCCCGTCCGGATAAGAATATTGAAGTTCTTTTGCTTCTATAATATGATGACTCATTTTATAGTGTCGGAAATTCAAAGGCGCCACAGAAAGACACAGAAAAGAACACAGAAAAAACTTCTGTGAAGTTCTGTGATATTCTGTGGCTTATCTTGACATTCCTGTAACCAACCCGCCCAGTTTCAGGGAAAGATTATAATATCTCATCAAAACAAATAATATAATCCAGCCGAATACGAAAACAATTTCGCGGTAACCGGTTTTCGTCTTTCTTATAATATGGATACGCCCGTCAAAACCCCTGCAACACATTGCACGGTAAATCCGTTCAGCACGGTCTATCGTGCGTAAAAGAAGATGTCCTGCCAATGATGCGAATATTCCTAAACCTGCGGCTCCCTTACTGAACGAACGGAGCGAACGCGCCCTGACAACCCTGCCCGCTTCATCTGTAAAAATCAACATATATCTGTTAAAAAACATAAGCTGAACGATAAAAGGTTTTGGTACGCCGAATTTCAGCAATGATTCGCAGACAGTATTAAAGCCCGTTAATGCCACCAGAATAAGCGCAGACGATACCGTCAACGCAAACCGCATAATGACTGACATAAACGAAATCCAGCCGCCGGAAATTCCTATTGACCCTAAATGAAAAATCACTTCCCTGTCAATGAGCGGGTTGAAAATACCGATAAAAACAGCGAACGGCGAGACAAACAGTATTTTTTTCAGGAGATACCCCGCAGGCAATCCGCCGACAGCAATTAAAACCAGCGGGTAGACAAAAAACGGCGTCAATGCGGAAACCGAATATTTGTCAAAAGAAACAACAGTAATGATGAACGCCATCGTTGTAATTAATTTTGCTCCCGGATTCAACCGGTGCAAAAAACTGTCGCCTTCCGCCAGCATATCCATATAACCTATATCAAACATATTCTTTCCGATGTTGTTCATATGTATTATTTTACAGTATCTAAATTTCAAAGTCGCCACAGAATCACACAGAAGAGACACAGAAGTAACTTCAGTGAAATTCTGTGACATTCTGTGGCTTATTTTATCTGATTAACGACGTTTAAGCAAGAAACCGAGCAGGAATGCCATAGTAATGGTCAACGCTCCTCCGACGAGACCTGAAACAGATGTTCCCGCGTCAACTGCCGGCCATTTTTCCGCCGACGCAGATTCCTGCTCGTTTTTGGTTTCTGCCGCCGGTATATGCTCGCTTTTTTTAAATCCGTAGTCCGGCAAAAATGCCATCTTTTCCTGAACAGCAGATAAAGATGAATGAACTTTCCCGCGGTTTTCAAGTTCTTCTTTGCCCGATGTTTTAAACATAGCCCATTCAAGTCCGTCCGGATTTGCCGACGCAAACCAACTTAAAGCACCGCCAACAACAGCGGTTGCCAAAAGCAGACATAAAATAACTTTTTTTATGTTGACATCGCCGAGCGGAGCAGATTGTCCGGCAGCGTTTAATATTTCAGGACGCGCCCTTAAAACAAAGACAACCACCGCGGAAGTGACTAATCCCTCAACAATACCGATACCTAAATGAATCGGTTGCATCAGCATCACAAATGCACCGAACGGGAGTTCCGATATTCCGGAAAATAATGTTTCAAGAACAACGCCAAAAGCACCCAACTGCAATCCGATAATCCCGGCTATTGTAGCGCCGAGCATTATCCGTTTAGGCGACAGGTTGCTGCCGACAATTTTTTTATACACCAGCGGGTATGCAATGAAACAGGTGAAAAATCCCAGGTTGAATATGTTGCAGCCGAGAGCAAGAAGTCCTCCGTCGGCAAAAAAAAGCGCCTGAACGAGCAACACCGATGCCATAACCAAAAAAGCGGCATATGGGCCGAGAAGAATTGAAAGTATCATTCCTCCGCCCAAATGCCCGCTTGAACCGGTAGCGGGAATGGTAAAATTAATCATCTGCGCCGCGAATATAAACGCTCCTAAAACACCCATAAGCGGCACTTTCCGGTCATCCGCTTCTTCCTTAACTTTTTTGCAACTATATCCTATAAGCCCCGCTGAAACAGCCCACATTGTCCCGCCGACAGCAGACGATATTAAAGCATCCGCCATGTGCATATTACACCTCCATAAAAAATTTTTCAACTATCAATGTAAGCATTTGCTTACATTTTATTTCAGAATTCCGTGTGAAACCCGAAAGCGATTTTTTCATCGGTGTTTCTGAACCCGTTTCCATAAGCACAATTCAAAGAAGTAACCTCGCCGAGTTTATATCTCAATCCAACAAGCCAGTTCTGAAGCCCGATTTTTTCGGCTACAACTTCGCCCACTAAATCAATTTTTTCCAACGGGTATTCAAACGCGGAACTGTAAATTATTTCGCCTTCCGTATTTTCATCGCCGGAAACCGCATAGCCGATATTTGCGTACACGGTTACGGGCCGAATTTCCCTTGAAAAAATCCCGTTCAAAAAATATTCCGGAGAGCCGAGTTCATTGTTGACGGTTAGAGCAAAAATATCCTTTAATAAAAGAAATTTGAAACCGAGTGTAGTTGTTCCGAATGGTTCCGCCGGTTTCGGCTCTATCTGATACGGCAGAGAAATCCCAATGTCCATTTTTTCCGTAATTCCGTGTTTCAGCGATAAACCGCAAGAGTGATTTCTCAATACATCCTCGCCTTTACAGTTATCATAACCCACTTCCAACTCATACTTGCCAACTTCAACGGTCCCGATATCATCCGTAGTCAAAGGGTGTGCGGCATATAAAACGGCCCCGGTAAAAAATATACAGCAAAAAATTATCATCGCTTTTCTTAACATTTTTTCCTCCAATTTTTCAATTAGACCAATTGGACTAATTGACTTTTTTTCCACTTGCAACCAAACCACAAATTTGCTATAATATTTTTGGCGGGGTATAGTTCTCTCAACGGGGCTATGCTTCCGCCTTTTTTATAGGCGATTCTTTGTTTCTAACCATTTTTATCACCTCCTTTTTTTGCTACAAATAGAAAAATCGTGCTACCAATAAAACAAAAAAAATTACACTTCCTTCCCCGTTGTTGACATGCTCAATGCAGTGTGTTTCACGCCTTTTATTGCCTTTAATATATCCGATAGTTTTTGGGCTTCACTGGATTTTCCTTTAACCGCAATTATTTCCAGACAGTTATCATGGTCTAAATGTATGTGCTGGGTTGAAATAATTAAGTCGTGAAAATCGTGCTGAATGTCCGTAAGTTTATTTACCAGTTCTCTTTTATGGTGGTCGTAGATAAGGGTTATCGCTCCGGCGATTTCCTTACCCTCCCGCCATTCCTTTTTTATCAGTTCCTGGCGAATTAAATCGCGCAATGCCTCCGAGCGATTCGTGTAGTTTCTGGATCTTATAAGTTTATCAAACTTATCAAGCAGTGTCTTTTCTAATGAAACGCCGAATCTGAATAACTTTCCCATAAGTAGCACCTTTTTAGTAATTGTAGCACATTTACTAAAGTTTGTCAAGTACTTTTTTTTATTTTTTCAATTTTTTATTTTGAGGTAAGCGTTTGTATTATTTTTGTTTCATTACATACACAAATGAAAGCAATATTAGAACCAACCCAAAAGAACAGATAATTGCTGCACCTGTTGGAAAATCCATTTTTGCGGAAAGATACAATCCGACCAAACTGGCAAAAATTCCAACCGCCCATCCGACTAATAATCTTTTACCAATACTATTTGTAAATAGTACTGCGCAAACAGCAGGAACTATAAGGTATGAAAACACTAAAAGAACCCCGGCAATTTCAACAGATGAGGTTATAACTACACCGAATGATGCATAAAATAGAAAATCCCACCATTTTATAGATATTTTTTGATTGATTGCAGCTTCAGAATCAAGTGAAATTAATAAAAATTTTTTCCTGTAAATAAAATGAAACAATCCTATCAAAAAATATAGTACAAAAATTTTAAGAACTTCGCTCCATTGAACAAAAAGTATATTTCCAACTAACATATGTTTTATATGTTCTGCTTCCGAAGGTGCGCGGTCTAAAACTAAAATTGCCGCGGCAGCAGAAACGGCATATACAATTCCTATGATTGCTTCCTGCGAAACTTTCTTTTTTTTGAATCTTGTTAAAGCAAAAATTGTAGCACCTACGAATGTGAATAACATGGAAACAATAAAAGCAGAAGAACTGTGAAATTCTATCCCGAAAAGAAAAGCAAAAATCGCGCCGAGGGCGGCTATCTGTGCCAAAGCCAAATCAACAAAAATAACCTCTCTTTCAATAACATGAATCCCAAGATATGCATGAATACCTGTCAAAATAAGGCAGGCAACAAAAGGCGTGAACATTAATTCAAACATAAAATTTCTCCAATTTAATCATTAGATTTTATAGGACAAGTGTCCTAATTTCTGACGATAAAACTTATAGGACAAGTGTCCTATATTTTCAAAAATTTGTCAGTTCCTCGTCGGCAGTTATAGTACATTTGTACTAATTGGCCGACTGTAATTTTAATGCATCAATCAATTTATTTATATTATATTCAAACAAATCAATAAATGTTTTTATCCCTTTTTTCTCATCAACAGATGGCAGAAGAATAACTATTTTCGTACCTGTTTCACTGGCAATGGTTTTTGGTGCTTTCTGGCTGAAATACGGTTCAACAACTATAATTTTGACTTTTTCTTTTTTCATCTTTTCAATCAAAGCGGCAATGTGGGATGGATTGGGCGGAATTCCTGGTTTGGGTTCAACA
Source organism: Elusimicrobiota bacterium (assembly GCA_016218625.1). GTDB lineage: Bacteria > Elusimicrobiota > UBA8919 > UBA8919 > UBA8919 > UBA8919. The sequence continues at coordinate 23,652 of JACRDL010000028.1, read as the reverse complement.
AAACCAACAATTCCCAAACCAAACCTTTTAGCAAAATATGGCCATGAATTATGATATGTAACAATTTTTGTTCCCTTGTAAGGTTTCAGTTTTTCCTGTAATGCATTTATTTTTGCCTCAAGTTTTTTAAGGTATTCCGTTCTGTTGTTCTCAAAATAAGTTGGAGCACCGCGAGAAAGTTTTGCCAAACCATTCAAAACATTTTTCGTTATCACTTTAGCATTTTCAGGGTCAAGCCAGTAGTGGGGGTTGCCGTAAATATGTATATCGCCCATACTTCCGTCTATTTTGCCAGTTGGTATTTCTAATCTTTCAAGCCCGACAGAAGTATCAACATAGCCAACTGCGCCATAGATAATTCTGGAATTTCTTGATGCAGCAATTAAACTGTCAACCCAGATATCCAGATCCATCCCTATTCGGACAACCATATCCGCTTTTTTAAGGAGTATAACCATTGAAGGTCTTGGCTCAACATAATGCGGGTCCTGAGAACCTTTTGACAAACTGACAACATTTACCTTTTCACCGCCAACAACTTTTATTAAATCAGCAAGGTCTTCGGTAGATGTAACAACATTTATTCTTCCTTTCGCAGAGCACAGATTACACAGAAATGTCATTGCGAGTGTCAACGAAGCAATCTCACAGATTACATAGATAAAAATTTTTTTCATCTCACTCACCTCAATTTTTAATTATGTCATGCTGAACTTGATTCAGCATCTCGAGACCCTGATTTTCATCAGGGTGACACTTCGTGTCATTTTTAATTTATTCTAATGGATGGCTGTGCGGTCCCAACCCGAAACATATCTGCAGGAAACCCTCATTTATTTTCTCGTCTATTCTGTATTTATACTGACCTCTCAAATATGTTGTTTCCGTTAAATGTTTTGTTACAATTGTTGTAACCGAGTTCTGTTTCTCTTTTTCCGGGAAAGCGTTTTCCGACTAATCGTATCTAAATCCCCAATCCCAGTATTTATTGAACCGATAATTCAAGAAACTGTACCAACCATATCTTTTCAAAGTACCGACAGGAACTTCCCGCATTAAATACAGTAGTTCATTTTGAAAGATAATTCTTTCATATGAAGTTAGCCAAAGTTTATAGGTTAAGTCCGCTCCAAAAACTTCTGCTTTATCTTTGTGATGCTCGTAATGAGATCCTCTGCCTTTTGCACCGCTCAAACCGAATTCAATTTCCGATTTTTCGGTGGATGGGAAGGAAAACCAGTATCGTGTTGTATAAACCTCGTCGGCAAGTCCAAATTCATTTTCACATTCGCCCGGAACAAGAATTTTATCAATAGTATTACCTTCGGCATCTGTCAAATTAGCAACACTTGATTCTTCCGCTTCGTGGGAATGTGCAGGTATTCTCCATGCAGATATATCTATCTGGAAAAAGAACGGCAAAGGCATTAAATAACTCAAGTTAGCGCCTTCACCGACTAATCCGTGGTCACCAAAAAAGTTAGTTATAACCTGCGGCTGGTCAACATAACTCCTGTGGTGTTGATGGACTTTATTTATCTTGCCAAAATCAACATGAATCTTTCCAACACTACAACTCAAGTTATCAATAACTTTCAAAAAACTGACATATCCCTCGCATATTTCAAATACAACATCTTCACCATGCTTATGTGCTGCGATAACAACGCTTTCTTTCATTTCAGGATAGATATATCCCTGCAAGGCAAGTTCAACCTCTTTTGTTGTCAGGCGATTTCTTTCAGTATCCGTTTTATCTTCGCTTACTTTTCCATAAAAATTACCAATAACGCTTATGTCGGGAATATTACTCGGAACTCCTCTCATTCCGGGAAGCGGTGTGGGTTTTTCCATTACATCTTGAGCGAATAAATTAGCAGACAATAGCAAAACAACTGCAAACAAATATTTTTGCATTTTGCACCTCCGATTTTGTTTTTTTCGATTTAGTCCAATTGGTCTAATTGAATTTATATTTGCGGCGGGGCACGGCTTGAAAGTTTAATAGAAATTGGTTTGGGTATTTTAAGATATGTTAGGGATAGCAAAAAAATACATGTAAAACAAATAAAAAGGGTTATACCATGAGAAATAAAATCTATTGTATTTAGAATCCTCGCAGAAATACAAATTGAACAATCCGTTGATTCTGATTCATGATGGTGGGTATGAAAGAATATTACAAAAAATATAAAAATAAAAATTAAACAAAAAATTACGGCAAAAACTTTTTTCATTGATAACAGTATATCAAATTCCAAAAAATTTGTCAACTTTTTTTACGGTAAATGGTCGATGTTACTGTCAAGTTGACGCTATTCATTCTCAAAATTTTTTCTACTCCTGAAAAGCAGATATATGCTTTATCGGCGCAGATTTTTTCCGCGCCTTCGCATAAAAGTCCGCGAGTGCTTTTTTCTGCCTGATTCATTTTTTCTTTAATTTGAGTTAACCTTTTATTTTTTGCACCGCCGGTTTTTCGGTAAGATATTGATTTATCTTCGCATATGCAAAAGCAATCGCCGCTGGCTCCGTGCACCCGACGACTTCCGTCGTTTCAGCCAGAAGCAATTGTTCCCACTTGTTTATGTTGTTAACGAGACCATTGCGAGGCATTTGTTTTTTACCTTGATATTTTTACTAATGGCAACCGTGTTGGATGCATGCATTCTCAACAGAAATTTCTTCCAGTTTATTTTCTTCTAATTTTTCTATCATTTTTTTAACCGTATCCGCATCTGTCCTGTATACTTTTATTCCTGCCTCGTTGAAAAACTTAACTGCCCTTGCCCCCATCCCTACGCATACAACGGCATTTATTTTCTTTCCGTTTAATAAAGATGTCGGATGACATGTCCCATGTTCGTGATGCTGATTGCTGTTGTCAATTATTTCATAATCATTCTTTTTATTGTCGTAAATGGTGAAATACGGAGCGCTGCCGAAATGCCCGTGAACTTTCGCTTTATGCCCCTCGTTTGTTTCCGTCGGAATACAAATTCTCATTTTTCTGTCCTCCTCTCCCGCACATTCCTCTGCCTCTGCCAAATCGTCCTGCTCCTGCCCTGCCCCTGTCCTGAGGTGCTCTATGAATGTTTGTGCTTTTGCATTTCGGACATTCCTGCGGTTTACCCGTTCCATGCGGAACAGACCATTCATTTTTACAGTCGTAACAAACAAAATGTCTTTCTATCATTTCCACTTCACCCCCTTTTATTTTTAATGCTTTTGCATTTATCAGAAAATCCGCAATTTTTTTATGCGCTGAATTAATAATATTGCCGAATGTCTGACGGGATATTTTCATTTTCTTCGCCGCGGCGTCGTGATACATACCGTTCAAATCCGCCAGCCGTATCGCTTCCAGTTCATCAAGAGTAAGTATTACTTCTTTCAAAGAGCAAAGCGGGACGCCGCACGGTTTAAAATATTTACAATTAGGGATATTACTTATTCTCCTGCACTTACAAGGTCTGGGCATATAACTTTTCCTTGTCCTATTTTGTCGGACATAATCGGTTGTATGGGTGTTTCACCCGCCGTCTTAAAAGGGGACCGGATTGTCCCTATCGATCTAACAATCATGTAACCGGACATTATTGGCATATGCTAATTATACAAATACCCCGATATTCTGTCAAGTGCTTTTTTGAAAGACCGCAGATTTATGCGGATAGGTACGCGGATTCACGCGGATTTATCGATGGAAAATCACTGTCCAAACTCAATTTTTTTCCAATTAGACCAATTGGACTAATTGGATTTTTTAACCATCAGGAAACTGGCGGCAAGGGCGGTCAGGGGAACTGCCACAAAAAAGCCGATAGAACCGGCCAGCATCTGAAACACAACTATAAAAAACCATTCATTATTAAAAAGTTGAACTAATGATTTGATTGAAATCGTTGTTGCAAGTATGACTATCAGTTCACAGCCAAAATATGCAAGTATAAGCGTATTGGAAACGGTAGCGGCTATTTCACGGCCCGCTTTTAATCCAAGCATCAGTAATTGCCTTCTCGCAATCCGGCTGTTTTTTGAGACCATTTCTTCCATTATGGAAGAAACACAGATGGCGACATCAATAATTATTCCGGTTGCGCCGATAAGCAGAATTGAAATTAAAAGTTCGGAAAATTTTTCAAACGGAAAAGAAGTATAATTTTTAGAAAAATAATTCAACATCTGAACCGGTTCCAGCGAAAAACCGTTTATATGCGCAAGAGGATAAAAAATCAAGCCCAAAATCATAACAAAAATAGAACTTAAAATTGTACCGGCTATTGCCGAGGCAGTTTTTTTATTCAAGCCATTTATACCTGTTATTATGGATACAGTAATTAAAATTACCGAAATTACCGTTAAAAATAACGGCGACCAGCCCCGAAGGAACAGCGGCAAAAAAACAAAAATAACAAAAATTATACCGGCGCCGAGCGCAACAAGTCCGGTTAGTTTTTTAATTCCGCCGACAATTAAAACGATAAAAATAAATAAAGCAGCAAGTATTAAAAGATAGAAACTTCTGTCGTAATCAACCACGACCGTTTTTTCAGATGTGTTTTGAGTGAGCAAAACCATCGTGCCTTTTTTTGTTATGATTGGAAAATCGCTTTTGTATGTTTCTGCTTTTACAATTTTACCGTTGAGTAATTGGACATTCAGGGTTTCTTTTTGTCCTTGTTTTTCAACTATATCCGTTACCTTGCCGATAGTGAACTTATCATTTGATTTTGAGATTTCCAATAAAGGATGGGCGTAAAAATCATAATCCGGTCTTTCAGACCAGGAATCGGCGTTAACGGCAGTGATAAGTGATAAGTAATAAGTAATAAGTAAAATGAAAATCAAAAAAAGTTTTTTTTTCATACTATTTGTTTATAAAAATTAAACTTGAAACAAAAACAGTGGCAGGAATTATTATAACAAATGTTATGCTGCCGATAAGTACTTCCAAAATTACAACAGCAAAAAATTCCCAGTTGATAACTCTCAAAACCGGTATTTTTAACACGGTATAAACGGTGAGCATAATAATTGAACCGGCGGTAAAAACTAAAAGCAAACGTCCGAGCATCCCGCTTAAAACATCCCCGCCGATTTTCAGTCCCGACGCTATTAACTCCTTTTTTGTAATATCTTTTTTTGCATGATGCAAAGCGCTCATACCGACAACTATATCAACAACGATGTCAAGCGTTACGCCGAGCGAGGCAATGATAACACTGCCGATAATAATTCCCCGAAAATTAGAGAGAGTCCAACCGGTTATTGACCTTGTTGCCGTAAGAAGCATTCTGGAGCCATCCATAAATAACCCGGATATCTTTGTTAAATTGACAAAAATTACAGAAAGTAAAACGGAGAACAGCATCCCGATTGATAAGCCCAATATTGACGCTATAAACTTTTTTGAGAAACCTAAAATTAACAATAACATCACTAAAGCAATAAGCATCGCAACAAATCCGCAGGCAATAATAGGCGGATAACCGTTTTTCAGCATAGGCAAAAGCAAAAACATATATAATGAAATTGTCGTTGTAATAGATGCGACTACAATCAACCCCTTTTTACCGCACACAACAAAAACTACAATTAAAAAAACCAGCAAAAACAAAAAAAGAATTTTATCACGCTGGTAACCTTTAATTGAAACACTGTCAATTTTGCCGTCTATGGTCTCGCCAATTCTAATTACAATTGTGTCGCCGGGTTTAACATAAGTGTTATAATTTTTTTCATCCCATAAATAATTTTTAACATCAACGATTTTATTTTTATGTTTGCCGGATATAATTTCCAACGAAACATTTTCAATTATAACATTTTTTTCCCTTTCCGGACTTCCGATTTTCAGAACCTTCGCTTTAGAGAAAACATCCGCAAAAAGATATTGACAGAATAAAAGTTCAATAAATAAAAACAGGATAAAGTTTTTCATTTGATGAAGGAATAAAAGGACAAATGTCCTTTTATGATAAATCAATTATTTCAGGGGTGAGATTTGTCGTGTCAAGAATTGCGACTGTGCTTCTTCCGGTAAGCCAGCCGCCGCATTCTCCGGGGTTTATGACAAGATTGGAATTTTTTCTTATATCAATTTCGTGGGTATGACCGTAGATGACAACATCGTAATTTGTGCTTTTTTGCAACTGGTCTATGAATTTCGGCTGATGCATAACGACAACTTTTTTTCCATCTAATTCTATTTCAAAAAAATCCTGACGAAGCTTGCCTATATTCTCAAACCTTTCTAAAAGATACGGTTTATCTCCGTCATTATTACCGAAGACGCCGGCAAATTTCATTTTCAATTTTGAAAATTCCTGAGCAGTAAAAGGCGAGATAATATCGCCTGCATGCAGAACAATTTCAACATTTTTTTTGTTGAAAAAATCAACCGCTTTTCTGATGGCATTCATATTGTCATGCGAGTCGGACATAATGCCTATTAACATTTTTTCACCTTTTACTATATGAGCGAAGCAAGAAATTTACTTTTGCTTATATGCTTATACGGTGATACGGTAATACGATTTTACATATCAGCATATCAACATATCACCGCCGTTATTCTTTTACGGATGAGCGACCGAAGGAAATCCCTTTAGGGACTTTTCCAACAAATTTGTTTGCGAGCGACTATTCTCCGATTATTTTAACCGTTATTTCTCTTTTGCGGGGACGATTGTCCATATCAGTGAAAATTACCTGCTGCCAGACGCCCAAAACCATTTTGCCGTTATCAATCGGAATGGTCAACGAAGGTCCGAGAAGCGACGCTCTTAAATGCGAGTGGGCATTCCTGTCAGAATGGGTCTTATTATGGCCGTATTCACCCGATTCAGGCGCGATTTTTTTAAGCAAGTTCTGTAAATCGGAAACCAAACCCGGTTCGTATTCTATCGTTGTGATGGCGCCCGTCGCACCAGCAATAAAAACATTCAGGATGCCGTTTTTTATTTTTGATTTTTCCGAAATCTTTTTAAGTTCCGACGTAATATCAATTATATCGCAGTTGCCTTTCGTCTTAAAATCAATTTTATCGGTAAATATTTTCATAAATTAGTCCTTTTTTTCTTCTACCTTTTTCTCTCTTTCTTTTGATTTATCTACTTTAAGCGATTTAATTGCCTGCCAGCGAGAACCGACTTTTTTAAAACAATCAAGGTCCCATTTCACATCCCGGAGATTTGGTATTCCCTTTAACGCCATATCCAGTGTCTTAAGCATATTCATAACGGCGGACTCTTCCAAATCCTGCGACGCTTTGCCGGTAAATTCCAAATCGCCTTTAATTTCCACATTGCCTTTCGTCGTCGTAATCTTCAGTTTTTGAACACTTATCCATCTTTTTACAAGTTCTATCTTTACATTATTGTTAATCTGCCAGTCAATTCTTCTGTCATATTCCATATCAACCTCTCTACATTATATATCCGTCTTTGTTGATATATTTTAAGTCATGAATGTATTTTCTGATTTTTTCTTTGTCATGCATCGTCAGATTTTTAAATTTCATACCCGCATAAGTTTTCTCGTCTGATTTATTTGACCAAAGAATCTCTACGGAAAAATTAAACGGATTCGCTTTTTCCAGAGCAAACTTAATTTTTAAGTCACACGGCAGGGATAATTTCTGTTCTTTCAAACTAATTTTACAACCGCCCGGAGAAAGTTCAATCAAACGCACTCCGCATAAAAAACTTATATTATCCATACCCCACAACTCCGCGGGTAGATTAACAGAAAGCCGAAAAGCAAGACGCTTTTCTTTTGCCATTATTTTTTCACGTAATTCATCAAACCGATTTTTTTAAACCCCATATATTTTACGAGATTTTTCGGAATTGAAACCGAGCCGTCGCTATTCTGAAAATTTTCCAAAATTGCGGCGAATGTGCGGCCGATGGCAACTCCTGAGCCGTTTAATGTATGGACAAATTCTAATTTCTTATCGCGCCGGATTTTGCAGTTAAGCCGTCTCGCCTGAAAATCCTTGCAGTTTGAGACAGAAGAAACCTCTCGCCATTTCTTTTCGCCGGGCATCCAAATTTCCAAATCATAAGTTTTTGACGAAGAAAAACCCAAATCATTAGTGCATAATTCCATAACGCGATACGGAAGTTCAAGCTGTTTTAAGACCTCCTCGGCATCTAAAACCATTTTTTCAAGTTCAGCCATTGAATCTTCCGGCTTGGAATATTTCACCAATTCAACCTTATTAAACTGATGGTTTCTGATAAGCCCGGTGGTATCTTTTCCGTAAGACCCTGCTTCCCGGCGGAAACAGGCGGTATATGCAACATATTTTATCGGGAGTTGTTCTTCAGTTAAAATTTCTTCGCGGTGAATGTTAGCAAGCGGCACCTCCGCCGTAGGTATCAAATATTCATTCTCGCCGCACCTGTAAAGTTCTTCCTCAAATTTTGGAAGTTGCCCCGTCCCAACAAGACATTTTTTTTCTACGATAAAAGGCGGGAAAATTTCTTTATAGCCGCGCGACAAATGGATATCAATCATAAAATTTATTAAGGCACGCTCCAATTTTGCACCCTCATTTTTAAGCAATGCAAAACGGCTGCCCGAAAGTTTTGACGCCGTTTTGAAATCAAAAATTTTAAGCCCTTCGCCGAGCGTATGATGGTCAAGCGGTTCAAAACCGAATTTTTTTATATCACCCGACTGCCGAGCGACTTTGTTGTCTGCGGGAGACATCCCTACCGGCACCGTATCGTCGGGCATATTCGGGATATAAAGCAACTTGTCAAAAAATAGTCCGTCAAATTTTTTCAGTTTTTCTTCGGCGTCTTTTATGTTTTGTTTCAGACGCTGCATTTCGGTAATCAGTTCATTTTTTTTGGCGGGATTTTTAGATATGTCGTCCGTGATTTTGTTTCTTTTCGCTTTCAGTTCCTCGTTTTCCTTAAGGATTTTTCTGTAATCGCTGTCTAACGAGACAATTTCGTCCAGATTGAACTTTGAGTTCCTTTTTTTGAGCCCTTCTTTCACAATCCCCGGATTTTCCCTGATAATTTTTATGTCAATCATAGTTTAATTTCTCTTCCCAGAATTAAACTCCAATAATTTTTTCCAATCAATTTTGCCATCTATGCAAAAATCATTTGCGAATACGACTTAATAAAGTCATTATTTTTTTCTTTGATCCACTCCAATTTTATAATGAATCAGTGCGTTTTGAATTGCATCAAACCAAGCAATGTGGTCTCCGATTTTTTCTTCAACATATTTAATTTCTGTTTTAGTAGGTTTTCTATTAAAAGATTGCTCGCAAACTTCATAAATGTCTTCAATAGACAATTGATAAATTATTTTGTCTTTCATAAAAAATTTTAAATTTAGATAATGATTTCAGAGTCGGATTTTGGAGGTTCGATTCCTAAAAACTCTCTATAAATTCTTTCGCGATAATTTTTACCGAGTTTATTTATTTCGGAAATAAAAAGCTGATATGTATTCTCTCCTCCAATAAAATTCCATAGTTCATCTCCAATTAATACAACTTTATCTTCTTTCATATTAAACCATCTCGCAGGGAAAGTCCAATTATAATTTTCTCTTTTACTATAAGGATTGTAAGGCAATGCAAAGAAAGCTCCGTTAACTAAACAAGGATTCATACTATATAACTTAAATATTTTTTCTTTGCTCACTTTGGTAATATCACTATTCGGCAAAGGAGTTTTTATTTCAAAAACATATCTTTTTTTATTTGCAATATCCTCGGCGAAAACATTACAAATTACGGTAGTCGGAATTAACTCACCTTTGCCATCTAAAATATACTGAAGTTCATTATCCCAATCTGGCTTTGTTCTTTTTTTATCCGTTCCCTTATGCTCAAGTTTATTAAGAACCTCTGAAATTCTTTTTAGCCGTTCTTCAGGTACAGTTCCATTTATTGAATAATCTAAAGACGCATTTCCTAAAAAATTATTAGCAACAATTTGTGCTAACTTTTCCCACACTCTACCAAATGGCGTTACAAATCTTCTTTCAAAATGAGAGCCTTTAAATATTTCTTTTGGAACTAAAGCAGCATATAGAGGTTTGTCAGCTTTCCATTTCTCAAAAAGAAACGGGTCTTTATACAGAACTTTATCTAAAACTAATTCCATCATTGAGGATACTACATCCTTAATAAGTTCTGGTATTTCTTTTTTCATACTTTCGTTAAATGAAATATTATTTCAGAATATGCGCCTTTGTCTTTTTCGGTTCTATTTAATACTGGGCGTTTGAATTGATTTACAATTTTCATTCCGGATTTTTCCGCGATTATCGGATACAAATTATACTTATCGTTTGCAACTAAAAAAACATGATAATCTTCGACTAAATATTTTTTGCAGTTATTTAATACGTCAGAAATACCCTGCACATATGATTTTTTCGCTTCGTATCCCTGACCATTAAAAAGAGGTCCTATCTCTAAATTATCTTTTCTTTCAAAATTAAACAAATCATATGCATAAGCATGCTGTTCGTGATAATTTATTAAACCTACATATGGAGGACTGGAAAATATGCCTTTAATTTTTTGCTTTTTCAATAAAACATCAAACTTGTTTCTTGCTCTTTTGAATTTCGAAAAAATATTTATCGTCCGGGCATCACCTGTTAAACATTTTTGATAAGTATCCGTTTTCAATTTGTCAAATTGGGCTAATCTTGAAACAGTATCTTCACTATATCGTTCCCACCAGCCCAATATTGAAAATAATGGCTTACAGATTTTTTCGTGTTTTGAACAGTAATAAGTTGTTGTAATCGGTTCTTTTAAAGTAGATAAATCGGAATGAGTTGTCGCACGGCAGGAACGCATCGTCCTGCTTAAAATAATTTTTACTATTTTTCGCAGATTAGAGTCGTGCACTTTTTCAACAAGATTAAAAACAAAATCAATTTCTGTTCGCACATGTTTTAAGTACCATTTGTCAAGGAAATTGTCGGTTTTTCCCTGTTTCAGCTGAATTTTATATTGCCTGATTAAATCCAAGTATACCGGCAAAAACAGTTCCGCTTTTTCATTGCCGTATTTTTCTTCATTTATCTCTTCGCATTCTACTTTATACCTAAATCCCGGAGTTGGAAAATATTTATTATTAAATTTTTGCAATTCTGCCAACAAATGCGATTCAAACTTAACCGTGTTAGAATCAGCAATAAATTGCCTTAATGCCTTAGTGATTCTATTCACTTCATAGCGTAATTCCGTCAAATCATATTTTCCGATTTTTGCATTACTAATCATTACATTAAAAGCAGAAATATCTATCCCTATTGCATGAATGCCTAATTCGTTTGCCTGAACTAATGTGGTGCCACTGCCGCAAAAAGGGTCTAAAACTATATCTCCTTTTCCAAAATATACTTCCTTTTTAAAATTATCCGTATGACTATCCAAAAAATAACCGACTAACTGGGGAATAAATTTCCCCTTATAAGGATGTAGCCGATGGACATGTTTGGTCGTATCTGCTTCTTTAAGATAGTCAAATGATAATGCCCAATTTAAGTCATCTCCTAATTTTGCTTTCCAATTAACTTCTCTTTGTCCATTATAAGAATGATAATAATTTTTCAACTCTTGCACATTAATCAATGTTGTTCCATTATTCCCGATTTTTTTAATTTTTCCGTATTGGACAAGATATGATATGTTAGAAGTAGTAACATTCTTGTGCAAGTGATCGCTTGCCCATTCGCTTGCTTCTTTTATCGTTAATAGTCCGGAGTTGTTTTGCATATTTTTATAAATTTTATTTTACTTTTTTAAAAACAATAAGTCAACCTTTTATCACGCCGAGCGGTTTCATTTTTGCGACTTTTTTGGAGATGCCGGCTTGGTGGCAGACCTCAACAACCAGATTTACATCTTTGTAAGCAGCCGGCGATTCTTCGGCGAGAGTTTTCCATTCCTTTGACTGAACCGTTATGCCTTCTCCGAAAAGCCGTTTTGCAAGTTCGGAGCCCCTTTCTCCTTTTAACGCCTGCGTTCTTGACATCACCCTTCCGGCGCCGTGACAGGTGCTTCCGAATGTCTCTTTCAACGCCTGTTCAGTTCCGACTAGAACATAACTTGCCGTGCCCATAGTTCCCGGAATTAAAACCGGTGTGTTTGGAAATGAACGGGTTGCACCTTTTCTGTGAATAAAAATTTTAATTCCTGCGTGTTCCTCAAATTTTCCAATATTGTGAGCGACATCATAGACCAGTTCAAGTCCTAAGTCCTTCGGTGATTTCTTCAATACCTTCATAAATGTTTCTCTGACCCAGTGTGTAATTATTTGTCTGTTCGCAAATGCATAATTTGCCGCGGAGGCCATCGCCGAAAAATATTTTTTTCCCTCATCGGATAAAATTGGCGCACAGGCAAGTTGCTTGTCAATCAGGTTTATTCCGTATTTTCTTGAAGCATCCAGCATTACTTTGATATAGTCGTCACAGACCTGATAACCCAGACCGCGGCTTCCGGTATGAATCATCACTGTGATTTGTCCCAAAAAAATCCCGAATTTTTTTGCAAAATTTTCGTCGTAAATTTCAACAACTTCCTGAATCTCCAAAAAATGATTTCCGGCGCCGAGCGTGCCTAACTGCTCTCTTCCTCTTTCAATCGCTCTGGGTGAAACCGCTGAAAAATCCGCTCCAAAAAGTATTCCTTTTTCCTCAATGTTTTCCAAATCCATTTTTTCGCCGAAACCCGCATCTATAGCCCACGATGCTCCTTTTTCAAGAACATTTTTTACTTCCTGCGCTGAAAGATTTAACTTACCGGTTGAACCTACTCCCGACGGTATGTTTATAAAAAGTCCTGCAACCAGATTTCTTATATTTCCTTCAATATCTTTTTTTGAAAGGTTCGTCCGCAATAACCGCACGCCGCAGTTTATGTCATAACCGATTCCGCCGGGTGAAATTACTCCATCGTTGAGATTAAACGCGGCGACGCCGCCGATTGGAAACCCGTATCCCCAGTGGATATCCGGCATAGCGAGTGATTTACCGATGATGCCAGGCAATGTAGCGACATTTGAGACCTGTTGGTATGCGTTGTCGGAACAGATGTTCGTCACCATTTTCTCGGAAGCAAAAATCAGCCCCTCGGTTTTCATAGAGCCGGTTTTTTCAATTTTCCATCTGTAATCGTCAACTTTTTTCAGAGGATACTGATTAGACATACAAATTACCCTTTAAAGATCATTCATAGTCAAATAATCGACCAGTAATATAATAATGTAAAATTTCTTGTATTGACATTCGTTTAAGTTTTTCCAATGTTATGTACTTCGGATGAATATTCGAAATCTCTTCTAAAATTGTTTGTGTTGACCATCTTTTAATTCTCTGCCATGCCACGAATTTTGGAATAATATGAAATATTATATGGTATGCAAAAATAAGACCGACACCTGAAACGATGCTAAATATTGCATCGTTATCGTGTTCAAAAAACTTTAACCATGGATATAACAACCAATTAAATCCGCCCCCACAAAATACTACAATAGAAATAAATGTACCGAAAATCCAAATAAAATCCATAAATTTTCTCATTTTCGTTCTTTTAAAAGACATACTATTTTTATTCCTTTTCCAATACTGAATATACAATTCTGCATTTGTTGAGAACATAAGCCAACTTAGAAACAGCCATAAGTAATAAATTACTGTCAATATTAATGTCCACATTTTTCCTCCTTACATATCAAAAATTGTTGGGGTTTTACCGGTCCCATCTGTCTTTTCAATCTTCAAGATTCTTGTAGGCACGAACTGTGTTCGTGCTATTTTGTCCCGATAAAATTCGGAATTAAATATCGTGTCTGCGATTTTTAAAATTAATCGCACGGTCAAAGACCGTGCCTACAATTTATGAAATTTTGTCTATTTTGATAACTGAATCGTCATCAAACTGGTAGTTTCTAAAACTTGACCATTTATACTCACTAATTTCACTTATCAAACCGTGTTTAACAGGATTTTTGTGAATATAGTCAATGTGTATTTTGTAATCTTCTTTTTTTCTTATGCAATGGTCAAGAAATTGATGCTGCCATAATTTTCCTGCTCCTATTTTTTTGGCAGTATAACCTTTGACGGCTTTCATTATTTTAGAGATATTTGCTTTTTCATCAGGAATAATCAACCAGTGAAAATGGTCCGGCAAAATAACATATGCAATAATTTTATATAAATATTTATATCTATATTCGTTGAATGCATACATCAGTATTTTAATGTTTTTTTCATCTGAAAATATATGTTTGCGGTTTTCCGTTACACTTGTAACAAAACACATATTATCCGGCACATAAAAGCGTTTTAATTCCACTTTTTTTGTTGAATATTTATTCATTTTAATTGCACGGTCACAGACCGTGCCTACTACACATCAAAAATTATTTGGGTTTTGTAGCCGTCGGTGATTTTTTCTATTTTCATATTGTGGTAGGTGGCGGCTTTTATGTCGTTTGAAATTACATGTGTGGAAATCTGCTCGCCGGAGATGTTGGCATCCAGATGAGTTTCATTTATTTTAAGAATATCAAATCTCTTAAAGAGCACTTTTTTCGTTGAATAATAATATAAAAGTTCATTGAGAAAGGTTATGAGAAGTTCCTCATTATCGTGGGCGTCAATTGAAACGGATATTAAAATTTTTTCACTAACCTTTTCAATATCAGTTATAAGCGAAAACATTCCGAACGCGGCATTTTCAAAAATCTTGCCAGGAGTTTTTCCATAAGCGATAATACCCACATCAGAGGTATGATTTATCGTCTCAAACTTCTTTGTCGTCCCCATTTTCGGTTTCCTTCGCCGCATATGCTATTGATGCCAGTTTATCCCCCTCTTCAAGGCGGATAAGCCTCACACCCTGCGTGTTTCTTCCTATCACGGAAATGCCCTTTGCGGCCATTCTTATCATAATGCCTTTTTCGGTCATCAGCATAATATCGCTATCGTCTTTTACATTTTTAATTCCGACCACACAACCGTTTCTATCAGTGGTTTTTATGTTGATAACGCCTTTCCCTCCGCGGGATTGCAAACGGTAATCCTCTATGTCCGTCCTCTTTCCGAAACCGTTGACCGTCGCAATTAAAACCGTGTCCTTTTTAGAAACCGTCTCCATACCTATTGCCTCGTCGTCTTTGTTGAGACGAATTCCGCGCACGCCTTTTCCGGATCTTCCTATCACCCGTATTTGTTCTTCGTTAAATCTAATGGCAAGTCCGTTTTTCGTGGCAAGAATAACCTCCTGTTTTCCGTCGGTGTGCTTGACATCAATTAAAGAATCGCCGTCTTCAAGATTGATAGCGATAATTCCCGTTTTTCTGATATTTGAGTATTCTGCAAGTTCGGTCTTTTTGATGGTCCCGTTTCTGGTCGCCATTAAAAGATATGAACTCTTTTTTTCTTCAAACGACCTTATTGGAATCGCGGCTGTAATTTTTTCCTCCGTTGATGAAAGTTGTACAAGATTTATTATTGCCTTGCCTTTTGATATCCTCTGCGCCTCCGGAATTTCATAAACCCTGAGCCAATAAACACGACCCCTGTTTGTGAAAAGAAGCATATATGAATGTGTGGATGTCACAAAAAGATTTTCTATGAAATCCTCTTCGCGGGTAGTCATACCGGTTACGCCGCGCCCTCCGCGATGCTGTGATTTGTAAGTTGTCGTCGGCATTCTTTTGATATAGCCGGCATGTGAAATAGTTACCACGACGTCCTCTTCAGTAATCAAATCGTCCATGTCCAGGTCAACCGCTTGCGACACGATTTTCGTTCTTCTTTCGTCGCCGTATTTTTCTTTCAGTTCAGCCAGTTCAGTTTTGATGATGGTCAGAACCTTTTTCGGGTCGGCTAAAATAGATTTCAAACGCTCAATCGTCTTGATGAGTTCAAGGTATTCGTCGTCAATCTTTTTTCTTTCAAGCCCCGTAAGTTGCGACAGTTTCATATCCAAAATCGCCTGTGCCTGAATTTTTGAGAGTTGGAATTCTTCCATCAGACGCGAGCGTGCTATGTCGGTATCTTTTGATTCCCGTATAAGTTTTACTATTCTGTTGAGATTGTCAAGGGCAATTTTCAAGCCCTCTAAAATGTGGGCCCTGGCCTCCGCTTTTGATAGTTCAAACTTTGTCCGTCTGACAACTATTATTTTTCTATGCTCAACATAATGCATAAGCATTTCTTTTACGTTGAGGACACGAGGGCGGTTATTTACAAGTGCTAACATTATTACGCCGAAAGATGATTCCATCTGGGTATGTTTGAATAACAGGTTTAATACGACCTGCGGATTGCCGTCCCGTTTTACTTCAATAACAAGCCGCATACCGTCTCGGTCCGACTCGTCGCGGATATCGGAGATATCCTCAATTTTTTTATCTTTTACAAGGTCGGCTATATTTTCAATGAGGACTGCTTTATTAACCTGATAAGGAAGTTCATTGACGATAATTGCCGTCTTTCCGCTTTTTATATCTTCAATTTCCGCTTTTGCGCGAATGCGAATTGAGCCGCGGCCCGTTGCAAAATAGTCCTTTATTCCCTGCCTTCCGAAAATAATTCCTGCTGTCGGAAAATCGGGACCTTTAATAATTTTTCCAATTTCCGGAATATCAATTTCGGGATTTTCTATAACTGCGGCTATACCGTCGCAAATTTCGCCAAGATTATGCGGCGGGATATTTGTTGCCATACCGACGGCGATTCCCGAAGAGCCGTTTAACAAAAGATTAGGAAGTTTGGAAGGAAGTATAAGCGGCTCAGTCATAGACGCATCATAATTCGGTCCGAAATCAACTGTATTTTTGTCTAAATCGCCAAGCACCTCTTCCGAAATCTGTGCAAGCCGAACTTCCGTATAACGCATCGCAGCCGGCGGATCGCCATCGACACTGCCAAAATTTCCCTGACCTTCAACGAGAGGATACCTCAGCGAAAAATCCTGTGCCATTCTAACCATCGCATCATAGACGGACATATCGCCGTGAGGATGATATTTACCGAGACAATCGCCGACGACGCGGGCTGATTTTTTGTACGCCGTGTTGTGCCTCAAACCCATTTCCTTCATCGTGAAAAGTATGCGGCGGTGGACAGGTTTCAATCCGTCGCGAACATCAGGCAATGCTCGCCCGACAATAACACTCATTGAATAATCAATATAAGACGTCTTCATCTCGTCTTCAATGTTGCGCGAGATAATATGTTTTTGCTCTTCTTCGGTTAATTGCACCGGTTTTATCGGCGGTGGCGTAGAGGCGGGTGCGGATTCGGGCGAAGTTATTTCCTTCGGCAATTCGTTGGGCTGTTCAATCTGTTTTTCGCTCTGCACTGCTTCTTTTTCTTTTTCGTCTTTAATCTTTCTCGGTCTTCCTCTCGGCATAAATTAAGTTCCTTTCAAATTTGTTATCGTCATTGCGAGGACGCGAATCGCCCGTGGCAATCTATTCTATTTTGTAAAAGGCACAAGGCGATAAAAATATCCGCCCTTTGAAAATCTTGGTTCACCGCCGTTTTCACGTTCAAACTTTTTCAACTCTTCTCTTCTGTTTATTTTTGACCATTTGGTCTTGAAATGTGTCCATTTATTTGGTGTTTATCATAAACATCAAAAACATCTTTACAAAAGTTAATCATTTTCTCTTCGTTTTTTTTAACAGAATCTTCATAAATTTTTATAAAAAGTCGCTTGCCCATTTCAGTTTGTCCGTAATTCTTTTTCAAGAGATTGCAACGCATACATAGAGTTTGTCCATTGTTAATTGTATTTATTCCACCACAGTCTTTGGGGATTCTATGGTCAGCACATATTTCAACTCCGTCTTCTCTACTACGACCACATGCTACACATTTATAATTGTCTCTTTTGAAAATTGCTTCTTTTATATCAGGTGGAAATTCAAACAATTCCACTTTTTTAATATATTTTGGGTCATATCTATAAATTCCTTTTTTTACTTTTATCAATATGCCTTCTTGATGTAATTTTCTAATTCCTCTCCAAGTATCACGAGGCTTTTTGTTGTACTGTCCTAAATATTGTTTTTCAACCCAATCAACAACAGGTCCGTGTTCTAAATCTTGGTTAGAGTGTTTCTTAAAATATTCCATAATCAAATCAGATATACTTTTACTCATTATTTCTCCTTTCTGAATCTCAAAATTTTAATTGGTTAATTTCCCCTTCTTTTATAATTCGCTGTTTTGCTAACTCACAATAGTTTTTATCAATATCTATTCCAATACCTTTTCTATTATTTTTAGCACAAGCGACCAAGGTTGAACCACTGCCAAGAAATGGGTCAAGTATGGTATCGCCAACAAAACTAAATAATTTTATACATCGTCTTGGTAATTCAATTGGAAATGGTGCGGGGTGTCCACCCGCTCCCTTTTTACTTTGACCGGGGAATGTCCAAACTCCATTTGTCCAATCCATAAATTCTTTTTTCGTTATATCAGATTTTTTGCTGCCGCTTGTTTTTTTCCAAGAATCTTTATACAGAATCAAAATAACTTCAACGGGAGCGATTACATATGGAGCAGAGGCGGAAAGCCAGGAACCCCAAGCAGTTCGGCGAGAAATATTTCCTTCATTCCAAATAATAGTTGAATGATACCTCCATCCCACTTCTTTTGCTATTGTAGTAATATCAGCACAAACGCTCTGTTGTCCACCTTTATTTTTATCAAGCGGAATATTCAAGCAAAATCGCCCATCATTTTTTATTAGTTCATAGCATTTAGAAAGCCATTTTTTTGTAAAGGATAAATAATCCTGATATACCATTTTATCGTCGTGTGAATTATATGAAATATCTACATTGTAAGGGGGTGACGTAATTATTAAATCAACTGTGCTATCACCAATAGAATTTATTTTTAGAATATCATCATTATAAATATAAATAGAATCAACATGAAAAAAAATCTTCTCATTTTTTGAAGGCAACATTATTTTACTTGACTGTAAATCAGAACCTAAATAAGTCCCTGCGGATAAATTTTCTTTTATAAACGAGTTTTTCTTTTTTCTTTTCATATTTTCTCCATTATAACAATATGCTCTATTGGATATGCTAATGTTTTATTGTGATTACTTGATGAAGTAAACTGTCCTGTTTTAGGGTCACGGGTTGAAGGTAAATTTTTTGACGGGATTTCTCGTTTTATTATATCGTGAATTTCAAATCCGATATTTTGCATTTGTTCAGCAAAAACTTCGGCATTTAGAACTTCAACTCCACAAAAAGAGGTGTTGCCTATAACAATACATGCTTTCCCACCAACTTTTAGTGCACGATACATTTCAATAAAACATTCTCGCATTTCGCCGAAATACATTGCGACTTCTTCACTTTTTTTATTATCTTTTTCTTTCAGTTTGGCAACGCAAGTTTGTCCCAATTCGCTATCAATTTTCAAATGTTTTTTATGATGATGTGCTGTCCCAATAAATTTTTTTCTAAATTCTGTTAAATTATCCGTATATTCCAGCCACAAAGCAGTCAGTTGGTGCAAATCGGCATATTCATATGAAGTAACATAAGGCGGACTTGTGACAATTAAACTTGCCTGTCCATCATCAACTGGAAGTTTTCTTGCATCCTGACATTTAACAATGGACTTATTATTTACAGGAACTTTGGCATAAAATTCAATGTTTCTCTTTAACATAAATTTTATCTGTCTTTTGAAAATATCCAACGGCTCAGGCAGAGTTTTTTCATAATCTCTTGTCGGTTTATTACTTTTTTGAAGCCAAATTGAGCAATTTTTTAAGATATTAGAAAATCCACAAAGAAAAAACATTTTTATTTCTTGATTTTTGATTTCATTTATGTTTGAAAAAATAATTGTAAGTTTTTCTTTTATTTCATTAGGAAACCAGTAATCAATTCTTTCATTTTGCGGGATTCTTACTTTTTTTGTTTTTTCAATATTCAAAATCAAAGAATCAAACTCTGCTTCCAATTTATCAGATTTTATAGGTGTCGTTTTCGCTTTTGATATTAAATATGCAACAGGATTTATATCAACACCAACGCCGATTCTTTCTGTCATCATCGCTTTAACTACTGTGGTACCAGAACCCATAAATGGGTCAACTACAATATCACCTGTTTTTGTATATTCTTCAATCAACCGTCTTGCAACCTGCGGAATAAATTTTGCAGGATAGCGATGATAACCATGGGTAATATACGCAGTATCTTTGCGAGTGCATTCTGAAAATGACCAACTGTAATCAATTTTTGTTTTGGCAAATAGTTCCAGAATTTCATCCGAAGACAGTTCATCTTTTTTGGGAATATCAAAGGTTGTTGCGAACGGCGAATACTGAATTTGACTTTCTCTAATTTTCAAATTTTCTTTCATTTTTATATATCCAAATTTTTTACTTCGTGGACGGGTGGCCGCCTACAATATTTACAATTTCAACAACCTTTCTACTTCCTTGTAAATTCTCATATCTTCCGCTTCATCTGATAATTTCTGCGACCAACCGAGTAAATATTTTTTATCTAATTTTCCGGAGTGCCTTTGAGCAATATTTTCGGCATCAATAATATCTTTCGGACGACCGGGAATTATTTTTAATAAAATCAAATCCTCGGGAGTGGGAAAGTTTGCTTTGACATTATGAGTTTCAATGATTTTTCTTCTTTTAATCGCTTCTTCCTCCAAGTCAATTGATGCAATAATAAAATCAATATGATACTCCCCCAGATTTATTTGAAAACTTCCTGATTGTTTTGCTCGCTCTACACATTTTTTTTCGTCAAATTCAAAACCAGCTTTTTCTGCCTTTCTCAAAAATCCTGTAATATCTTTTTTGTTTAAAATTATGTCAATATCAACATCTACTGTCGCTCGCGGTTCTCCCAAAATGCCTGCCGGAATTCCGCCAATGACAATATAGTTAAATTTTTGTTTATTCAGAAATAACACAACTTTTTTATAAACATCAATCAGCGTCATTTTTTATTTCCTAAAAGTATTTCATAACTTACCGGTTTGTCTTCCGAAAATATTTTTTTAAATCCATCATAAAAATCTAGAATATCTTTTTGTAATTTTAGTGCTTGGTGAATTGTCATTTTTTTTAATTCTAACACTTTCTTTTTTTCTATCCATTCAAATCTTTTCTTGTCAAATATTGTGTTCTTTAATGATTTTTTCATAATTTTTGAGATTGTTTCACGGAGCATGGTCCCGCCTTGGCGGGATTTACTTTACAATAACACCTTTATTTATATATCCAAATTCCTTACTTCGTGGGCGTGCTGCTCAATAAACAGACGGCGGGGTTCAACCTTGTCGCCCATAAGCGTCGTGAAAATTTTGTCGGCCTCAATCGCATCCTCTAATTTTACCTGCAAAAGTTTTCTGTTTTTCGGGTCCATCGTCGTTTCCCACAATTGAGTCGGATTCATTTCTCCTAAACCCTTGTACCTTTGGATTGTTGACCCTTTTCTTCCCAAATTCATTACGGTATCTATCAACTGGCGAAAATTGTGGACATCCGACTCTTCAGCATCCGACGAAATTATTCTGTAAAGCGGTTTGCCGGCGCCGTTTCCGTAATTTTCTAAATCAACATTTTCTGCCTCAAGTTTCTTGGCGACCAGGTCAAGTTTTACAAGTTCCCATAAGTCCTTTACTTCAGTTCCGAGTTCCTCGTCACTTACTTCAAGCGGAAGTTCGCCGGCAGCGGCAAATTCTTTGGAGAGTTTCTCCTTTTTCTTTTTCAGGTATTCCGACTTAAAATTTTTCCACTCTTTTTCCGTAAAAATATATTCCGGTTTATCGTCAGTATCAATTTTGTAAAGCGGAAGTTTTTCTTTTTTCTTAAAAGAAAGATAATCGTCCCACAAAACGCCTTTTTTGGCAAGTTTTTTTATAAGGGTTTCAAACTCAATCAAATTCTTTAAAATCACAGAAAGTTTTTTCTGGTCGTATTCCGTGGAAATTTTCCCTTTTTCCAGTTCGTAAATTTTTATGTCGGCAAGACCTTCCTCCAAAAGCATACTTTCAAGTTTCTCTTCGGTCTCAACATAAAATTCCTTTTTGTTTTTTTTGACTTTATACAGCGGCGGCTGTGCGATATATATATTTCCGCTCTGTATCAGTTGGGTCATCTGGCGATAGAAAAATGTCAATAAAAGTGTTCTTATGTGTGCGCCGTCCACATCGGCATCGGTCATTATTATTACCCTGTGATAACGCAAATTATTGATGTCAAAATCCTCCTGACCTATGCCCGTTCCAAGAGCAGTAATAAGAGTTCTAATTTCATCGTTGGCAAGCATTTTGTTTATGCGGGATTTTTCAACATTAAGGATTTTTCCTTTCAACGGCAATATCGCCTGGAACTTTCTGTCTCTGCCCTGTTTTGCAGAACCGCCTGCGCTGTCGCCTTCAACTATATAAATTTCGCATTTTGATGCGTCCCGTTCCTGGCAATCGGCAAGTTTTCCGGGAAGCGAACCGGAATCTAGAGCGCCTTTCCTTCTTGTTAATTCGCGGGCTTTTCTTGCCGCTTCTCTTGCTTCGGCAGCAACTATTGCTTTTTCGGTAATTTTGCTCGCTACCGTCGGGTTTTCCTCCAGAAATGTGCCGAGCGCTTCCCCGACGATTGATTTCATAATTCCTTCAACTTCGGAGTTGCCGAGTTTCGTTTTCGTCTGTCCTTCAAACTGCGGCTCCGGAATTTTTATTGAAATTACGGCGGTTAAGCCCTCGCGGACATCATCGCCGGACAATGAAACATTTTTGTCTTTAATCAGTCCCTTGTTTTTTATGTAATCATTTATTACCCTTGTTAAAGAGGAGCGGAAACCGGTGAGATGCGTTCCTCCTTCATGGGTGTTGATATTGTTGGCAAATGAAAGGACGTTTTCAGAATAACTGTCGTTGTACTGTATGGCAACCTCTGCGATGATGCCGTCCTTTTCTTTCTTAAAATATATCGGCTCGGGATGAAGCGGATGTTTATTTAAACTTAGATATTTCACAAACTGGACAATCCCGCCGTCGTAAAAAAATGTATGTTCCTTATCCTCTCTTTCGTCAATGATTGTGATGCGGGTTCCGGCATTTAAGAAAGCAAGTTCTCGAAGGCGGCTTGAAAGAGTATCAAATGAATAAACGATGGACGAAAAAATATCCTTGTCCGGTTTGAATGTAACTTTTGTGCCTATATCGTCGGTGGAACCCTTCGTTTTTATGGGCGCATCCGTTTTTCCCCTCAAATATTTTTGATAATAAATTTTCCCATTTCTGTAGACCTCAACCTCAAGATATTCCGAAAGGGCGTTGACAACGGAAACACCTACACCATGAAGACCGCCTGAAACCTTATATGACTGATGGTCAAATTTTCCGCCGGCGTGAAGAACCGTCATAACGACTTCCAGAGCGGACTTATTTTTATATTTCGGATGCGGCTCGACAGGAATGCCTCTTCCGTCATCAGTAACCGAGACGGAATTATCGTCGTGGATTACAACATCAATTGTCTTGCAAAAACCCGCCAGAACCTCGTCTATGGAATTATCTACAACCTCATAAACCAGATGATGAAGCCCTTCAACACCGGTT
>JACRDL010000001.1 GCA_016218625.1 Elusimicrobiota bacterium | reverse complement strand
GTTCCGCGTCAGTTCCGTGTGTAAGTTCCGTGTCAGTTCAGTGGTTTTTTATGAAAAACAAAAAAAACAGAAAAATTGGAAGAACAACCGAGCATCGTTTTGCAATGCTGAGAAATATGTCCGCCTCACTTATAGAAAATGAGTCGGTTGAAACCACGCTTCCCAAAGCAAAGGAACTGGTAAAATTCTTATCCAAAATTATCACGAAGGCGAAAAAAGGCGAGCTGGCAAACAGGCGGCGTGTTTTGATGGATATAAAATCTCCAGTTGCAACGGAAAAATTATTTGGTCCTTTAGCCGAAAGATACAAATCCCGTCCCGGCGGCTATATCCGTATTTACAAATTGGGCCGCAGAATTTCCGACGGCAGTGAAATGGCGGTTGTGAAACTTGTAGAGTAGCACGGAACAGACACGGAAGTAAGGAACACGGAACAGACACGGAAAAGTTCCGCTTCAGTTCCGTGTATATGTTCCGTGTCAGTTCAGTGTGTTTGCGGAGCAAACAAATGTTTGATTTTATTTTCTCATTATTTTCAAATGATATGGGAATTGACCTTGGCACAGCCACGACGCTCGTCTATGTAAAAGGTCAAGGTATCGTTTTGAGAGAACCGTCGGTAGTTGCATATAACAAGGACACTCAGGAAATAGAAGCCATCGGGGAAGAAGCAAAAAAAATGGTGGGAAAAACCCCCGCATCAATTGAGGCCATCAGGCCTTTAAGGAACGGAGTCATCGCCGATTTTGACATCACCGAAAAAATGATTCGGTATTTTATCAAAAAAGTCCACAACAGAAAAACACTTCTTCACCCGAGAATTGTAATAGGTATCCCGTCGGGAATTACAGAGGTTGAGCGCCGTGCCGTCCGTGAGGCGGCAGAACAGGCAGGGGCCCGCGAGGTTTATCTTATTGAAGAGCCGATGGCTGCGGCAATAGGTGCTGGTCTTCCTATTCACGAGCCGACGGGTAATATGGTTGTGGATATCGGCGGCGGTACCACCGAGGCGGCAGTTATTTCTTTGGGCGGAATGGTTGTTTCCGACTCAATTCAGATTGCCGGCGATGAATTTGATGAAGCAATCGTTTCGTTTTTTAAGAAACATCATAATCTGGCTATCGGTTACAGAACGGCGGAAAATATAAAAATCGCAATCGGCTCTGTTTTTCTTATGCAGAAAGAAGAAACGATGGATGTTAAAGGGCTTGATGTGATACATGGTCTTCCGAGGACAATAAATGTTTCAAGCAAAGATATAAGAACTGCACTGATGGAACCGGTTAAAGCAATCGTTGAAATGGTAAAAGGGGTTCTTGAAATAACCCCCGCCGAACTTGCGGCAGAATTGGTTGACCGCGGAATTGTTATGGCAGGAGGAAGTTCTTTAACTCGCGGTATGACCGACCTTTTGTCAAAAGAAACACATCTTCCCGTTTATCTCGCGCAAGACCCTACCACCTGCGTCGTTTTGGGAACTGGCAAATACTTAGAAGAACTTGAGAACATAAAAAAAACGCGAAAACGACTGGAATAAGGGGCAGAGAGAAAAAGTGAAAAGAAGTGAAGGGAAGTGAAAGAAAGTTTTCTTTTGTTCACTTTTTTATCACTTCTATTCACGGTTGTTCACTGATGTTTAATGTGTCCAAAAAAAATCCCATTGTCTTGCTTTCGTTCTATCTTATAATTTCCGTAATAATTTTAAGTTTCAACTTAAATCCCACAGTCAAGGCAATGAGGGATTTTTTATTTTATCTGGTCGTAACTCCATATTCAAAAGTAAATTATGCGGCTTCCTCCATCGGGCATCTCGGCGCCAATTTAAAAGAAATGCTCAACTCCCATCAGGAGGTTTTGGAACTTAAAAATCAAAATCAAAAATTATTGCACGATTTGGTCAAGTTGAAAACACTTGAAATTGAAAACAAAAGATTTTCGGAACTTTTGGGCTACAAAAGAAACATAAACCGCAAGACAGTAATTGCCAGAATAATAGCAAAACCGCCTCAGCACTATTATAAATCACTGATTGTTGACAAGGGATTAGAGGACGGTTTATCGGATAACAGGGCGGTCTTCGGATTCTATAAAGGAAAATTCGGAGTGGTCGGACAACTATTAAATGTTGAAAAAAATGTTTCAATGGTTTTAACTATCACAAACCGCATTTCAAAAGTTCCCGCTCGGATTGTATCCTGTGCCGTTGACGGAATTGTTATAGGTAAAGAAACATCAGAATTGGAAATGATTTGGATTCCCGCAGATAGCGAAATAAAAATAGGCGACGAGGTTGTAACCTCTTCTGCATCGGATATTTTTCCCTCTGGTATCCCTATCGGAATTATTGTGTCCATAAACCAGACGGGTCATCTTCCTTTTGTGAAGGCATCTATAAAACCGTATATACCAGCATTTCAACTGACGGATGTTTTTATTGAATAACTGTCGCTCGCAAGTAAATTTGTCGGAAACGCTCATCCGACCGCCCTGTCGGATTTCGCTCTGTTCGTCGCTCCTGAAAGCGTAGTCGCTCCTCAAGGTTCCTTACAAATTTCTTGCTCGCTCAGGCGGATAAATGGCGGAGTGAATTATGAAAAAGTTCCTATTTTATTTTATCACCGTCGTAATAATAATTTTTCTTGAATTTCTGTTTTCTAAATTTTCAGTATTCGGACTTTTTTTTATTATTTTTATCGGACTATACAGGGGCTCATATGCCGGATGCACCGTGGGATTTTTTATCGGGATTATTGAGGGCGTTTTTTTTGCTGCTACTTTCGGTGTTTTGAGTTTTTCATATTCAATTATAGGATATCTGTCCGGTCGTCTTCCGAAACGAATAGACGAAGAAAATCCGTTCGCCCAAATTTCCATTGTTTTTTTTGGAGTTGTCGTCGCTAATATTATTAACTTAATAATTGAGGTTCTTTTTACCGGTATTCCGGGATTTTTTTTAATTTTATGGCTCATTGTTCCTGTAATAATCAGTCCCGTATTTTTTTTAATTTTTAAGAAGTGGTGGCTTTTTTGGTTTGACCGTCTGGATGTGGGACGTTAACGGCAATTAAAAATGTAAAATGTAAAATGTAAAATTGTGGTTAGAAAAATTTTTAATTTTTAATTTTGAATTTTGAATTGGTTTTTATTATGTGGCAAGGTGAAAATTTAGGTTATTCGGCCGAATCATTCTCGGGCCGCCTCAATGTTTTGCAATTTTTTATATTTTTTTTATTGGGAATTATTTCTTTTCGTATAATTTCACTTCAATTAATAAAAGGCGGTCAATACAGAAAAATATCGGATGAAAACAGAATTGTAATTTATCCTCAACCTGCAACCCGCGGCAAAATTTTTGACAAAAATATGGATGTTGTTGTTGACAACAAGCCCTCATTTGCGGTTCTGTTTTCCCGTCAGACAATGGATGATGAAGAGGTAAAAAATGTAATAACAAAAGTCGCACGGCTTCTGCAACGAAACGACGAGGTTGCTCTTACTATACTTTCCAAAACAAAAACAATTCCAGGCAAAAATTTCTCACTGCTCAAAATCGCAGAAAACATTTCAAAATATCAGGCAATGCGTCTTGCCGAAAAAATTCCGCAACTTCCGGGTGTTGTGGTCAGAATTGAACCTGTGAGGGTTTATAAATGGGGAGCATCTGCGTCTCATATAACGGGTTATGTTCGAGAGGCATCACTTGACGAATTGTCGGAATATCCCAAATTGAAAGCAGGCGATGTCCTCGGTAAAAACGGAATTGAAAAGCAATATGATGAAATTTTGAGAGGTATTGACGGCGGAAGTCAAGTAGAGGTCAACTCCCGCGCCGTCCAAAAAAGAATTTTAGAAACGGTTGAACCGGTTGACGGCGATTCAATAGTGCTGACAATTGACAAAAAAATTCAAACAGCTCTTTCAAATCATATACAGGGACATATAGGAGTTGCAATAGCGATTGACCCCAATACCGGAGGTCTTCTCGGACTTGCATCGTATCCCGAGTATAATCCTAATATATTTATTTCCGGGCTGAAAAACTGGAGCATTCCGTATCTGTTAAGGTCGGAAAAAAAACCGTTGTGGAACCGCGCATTGCAGGGGCAATATCCTCCGGGTTCCGTTTACAAAATGGTTACTGCTTTTGCAGGACTTGAAAGCGGCGTCATCACGTCTCAAACTGTTATAAATTGCAAGGGCTTTATTGAACTCGGAAAATATAAACAGAGGTTCCGTTGTTGGGCAAGAGAAGGGCACGGTGATGTGCGGCTTTCCGATGCGCTGGCTCATTCATGCGATGTTTATTTTTATGAAGTGGGCTTGAAATTAGGTCCTACAAAACTTAATGAGTGGGCTGAAAAATTCGGTTTTGGAAAAAAAACGGATATTGATTTACCGTCTGAAGAAAAAGGGCTTACTCCTGATAAATCATGGAAAAAAGCAAAACTTCATCAGGACTGGTATGACGGCGATACCGTTAATATGTCGGTCGGCCAGGGATATATATGGACGACGCCAATTCAAATAGCACAGTTCACTTCAGCAATAGCAAACGACGGAATAATTTTTCAGCCGCATATTCTAAAAAAAATAATTGATGCGCAGGGTAATGTTAGATTTGAAAATGTACCGAAAATAATAAGAAAATTGGATATTACTGCGGAAAATTTTTCGGCTGTAAAAAAAGGAATGATGGAGGCAGTCCGCTACGGTACAGGCAAAAATGCGAAAGTGGTTGGTTTATCTGTTTCAGGAAAAACCGGCACTGCCCAGAATCCTCAGGGCGGCGACCATGCATGGTTTGTTTGTTTCGCCCCTTCCGAAAAACCAAAAATAGCGCTTGTAGTTATGGTTGAACACGGCGGTGGCGGTGGCGAAGTTGCCGCACCAATTGCTAAAAGAATGTTAGAAGAAATCTTTGATAAAAAAAGTAAGCCACAGATGGACACAGAACTTCACTGAATTTTTCTGTGTTTCTTCTGTGATATTCTGTGGCTAAATAAAAAAAATGAAATTAGTATTAAAAAAATTTGACTGGATTCTTTTCGCGGATGTACTTCTCATTACATTTATAGGACTGCTTTTTATATTCTCGGCGCAGTTGAGAACGGGTAATGCCATGTTTTATGTCGCGAAACAATCAACCGCATTAGGAATTGGCATTGCAGCGATGCTTCTAATTATATCTATCCGCTATGAACTGTATCGTGAATATACGAAGTATTTTTATTTTTTTGCGGTTATGCTTTTAATAGCCGTTCTTTTTTTCGGGAGTCGCGTTCGCGGCTCCAAATCATGGTTTGATTTAGGCAGATTTGCGTTTCAACCGTCTGAGATTGCGAAAATAGCGGCTATATTATATCTTGCAGGATTTATTGAAAAAAATCGATACCATATGAAAAAAACATCACAACTTTTTACTGCGGGAATGAACGCATCGATTTGCATAATACTGATTTTGCTTGAACCGGATTTTTCGTCGGCTTCTGTCTTTATTCCCATATTTTTAAGCATGATGTATGCCGGCGGTCTTCCAAAACGAATAATAAATTTTGCAATTATATTTTTTGTTATGAGTTTAGGGCTTCCATTTTTAGAAATATATCTGACGATAAATAATTCCTCCAGGTTTTTAATAAAAAATTTCAAAATTATTTATGTCGGCACGGTTTTATTGTTCACGATTTTCGTCTGGTTTTTTATAAAATTTTTAAGGTTTAAAGTAACATTTAAGAAATATAAGTCGGTGATTCTAATTGTTCTTCTCGGGCTTATAACATCTATTTCAATATCCGGTTATTTGAAGGACTATCAGAGAAAAAGAATGATCGTTTTTTTGGACCCGTCTTTGGACCCATTAGGCAGCGGATATAATATCTTACAGTCAAGAATTGCCATAGGAAGCGGACAACTCTCAGGACGGGGAATTTTTCAGGGAACACAAACGCAATTGGGTTTTATTCCCGACCAGCACACCGACTATATTTTTGCCGTTCTTTCCGAGGAAGGCGGGCTTGTTTTCTCATTTATCGTTATTTTGTTATATACCGTTTTAATCATCAGAGGCATAATAATTGCCAGAAATGCAGCCGACAGATTCGGAAGTTTGACGGCGGTAGGAATTGTTGTAATGTTTTCGTATTACATTATATTAAATCTCGGAATGCTTACCGGAATTATGCCAGTCGCGGGTGTGCCGCTTCCTTTTCTTTCCTACGGCGGCAGTTCTTTGATTGCCAATATGATTGCCATCGGACTTTTGATGAATATTCACATAAGAAGATATGCGTATTGATTTAGAAAAACTTCTACCATTTGTAAAAAAGCCGTCTCAATATATTGGGCAAGAGTGGAACTCTACTTCCCACTTCCCACTTCCCATTTCCCGTTTGCGGTTCTGTCTTATTTTTCCCGACCTTTATGAGATAGGAATGTCCAACCTTGGAGGGCAGATTCTCTACAATATACTGAACAAAACTGAAAGTGTCGTTTGTGAAAGGGCATTTTCTCCCGCCGCCGATATGGAGGCGATTTTAAGGAAAAACAATCTTCCGCTTTTTTCTATTGAAACGAAAACCCCGCTTAATGAATTTGATATTATCGGTTTTAATATCCAGCATGAATTATGTTATACTAACATTCTTAACATTTTGGATTTGGCGAAAATTCCTCTGAAATCAAAAGATAGAAAGGGACAGCCCCCATTGATTATTGCCGGAGGTCCCGCCTGTGTAAATCCACTGCCTATTTCTGAATTTATAGACGCATTTGTTATCGGAGACGGTGAGAACATAATAACACAAATTACAAATTACAGATTACAAATTACAAATAAAAATGATTTATTAAAAAAACTTTCAGAAATACCGTCGGTGTATGTGCCTTCTTTTCATGACGGTAAAAAAACAATCAAGAAAAATATTGTTGATTTGGAATCGGCACAATATCCGACAAATCCCGTTGTTCCGTTTTTGAATATAACTCAAAACCGCCTTAATGTTGAAATAATGCGGGGTTGTGATAGGGGCTGTTATTTTTGTCAGGCATCAAAACTGTATTTTCCCCGAAGGTTTAAAAGCAAAGAAAAAATTTTGGAAATTATAGAGAAAGGACTTGCTTCAACAGGTTACGATGAAATATCGCTCCTTTCACTGTCCAGTTCCGACTATCCGAAAATAAATGAGTTAATGGATGATGTTCTGAAAATTTGCGTTCTCAAAAAAGTTGCGGTTGCCTTGCCTTCATTGAGATGTCATCCGTCGTCGGTGGATTTAGCGGCCAAAACCCTTGTTTTCAAAAAAACATCACTGACATTTGCGCCGGAAGCCGGCACCGAGCGGTTGAGAAAACATATTGGAAAGTTTATTACGGATGCAGAAATTTTGGAGACGACAAATTATGCGTTCAAATCGGGTTGGCGTTTGACAAAACTTTATTTTATGCTCGGACTACCTTCGGAAACAGATGAAGATATAGAGGGAATTGTATCAATTGTAAAAAGCATAAAAAGACAGACACCGCAACTCAACCTGAATATTACTATTTCACCGTTCGTTCCGAAACCACACACCGTTTTTGAGAGAGAAAAATTTTTTTCGCTTGATTACTTTAACGAAAAACGGATTTATCTTACAAAGAAACTGCCCGCGGAAGTAAAATCCCATAAACCGGAAATGTCCGCTATTGAAGCGATTTTTGCAAGAGGCGACGAGTCATTATGCTCAGTTCTTCTTGCCGCCTTCCAAAACGGCTGTAAGTTTGACAACTGGAACGAATTTTTTTCTTACGAAAAGTGGCTTGATGCTTTCTCAAAATGCAGCATAAATGCCGACGATGAACTGAAAGAAATTGAAAAATCAAAAACACTACCTTGGAATTTTATTGAATTGTAAATATGAATAAAAAAATAATTGCAACCAACAGAAAAGCAAGATTTAATTATGAGATACTTGAGACATATGAAGCGGGTATTGTGCTTGA
This sequence comes from Elusimicrobiota bacterium, assembly GCA_016218625.1. GTDB lineage: Bacteria > Elusimicrobiota > UBA8919 > UBA8919 > UBA8919 > UBA8919. The sequence goes on along the minus strand of JACRDL010000001.1, from coordinate 2,524 downwards.
CGGCGGTGAAGTTAAATCATCGCGCGCCGGCGGGGTCAACTTAAAGGACGGTTATGTCGGTCTTGAGAAAAACGAGATTTTTTTGTATAATATAAATATAAGCCCGTACAAATTTACTTCCGGCGGGCAAGAATTAAAATATAATCCCCAGAGACCCAGAAAACTTCTTCTTCATAAAAAAGAAATTATAAAACTCCAAAATAAAGTTAATGAAAAAGGTTTTACAATCATTCCGACGGAAATATATTTTAAGAACGGTTTGGTGAAAGTTGAAATAGCAGTCGCAAAAGGCAAAAAACTTTGGGATAAAAGAGAAGCGATTAAAAAAAGAGAAATAGAAAGAGAATTAAGGAAAATTAAAAGTTAAATTAATATTGAGCGAGGGAAAAATTTCTGCAGAGCCTCAATTTGCGACCTATACCCGACAGGAGCAAATTGCAGAGCGACCACAAGGGAGCGTCTCAAAGAAATTTGTTCCCGAGCGAACTTTGGGGGTGAACAGGGCTCGACGGGAATATTTGTTTGATGTGTTGCAGACCGCAGTTAACCGAACGGCTGCGTTAAAAATCGGTTACACAAAATAACTGCCAGTTATACACCGGTAGTTGCTCACGCTTAAACCGCGTTGAGCCGCCTTCCCGACCTTTTTTCTGCGAGGTCGGGGTAAGGTGTTATAAAGCAGGATAGTTGTCGGCGATGCTGCGTTGCCGACGGCGAAATTCAGCAGCTGGCGTTAAACAAATTCTGTCGGCGGAAGCAGTTTAATGCGAGACAAAACACCGACTATGTCTGTAGTAACCATCACACGTTATTTTCGGACGCGGGTTCGATTCCCGCCACCTCCACCAGTTTTTATGCTTGAAAAAATGAATTTTTACGGGAGAAATAAAATCCCGTTTTTGTTTATTATTGATTTTGAGATAAAAAAACCGGTTATCCTTCCGCTGGCTGAAATAAAGTCCGATGAAATTTTGTATGATATAAACGGAATAAAAAATTATGACGGGAAATTAAAATTAAACAAAAAAATAATTCTCAGAAAATATCCCGTAAGTTTCCAAAAATACAAAACAGCGTTTGATAAAATACAGAAAGAACTTTACGAAGGACATACCTATCTTGTAAACTTGACCTTTCCGACGGAAGTTGAGACCAATCTTACATTTAAGGAGATTTTTTTTAACAGCACGGCAAAATATAAATTGTTTTACAAAAACAAATTTATTTTATTTTCGCCGGAAATTTTTATAAAAATAAAAAATGGGCTAATTTCATCCTATCCGATGAAAGGGACAATTGATGCGGATATTCCTAATGCTGCCGGCAAAATTTTGTCTGATAAAAAGGAGTTTGCGGAGCATATAACGGTAGTTGACCTGATAAGAAACGATATAAGCATCGTTGCAAAAAATGTCGCAGTTAAGAAATTCAGATATATTGATAGAATAAAAACATCGGATAAAGATATTTTGCAGGTCTCTTCCGAAATCACAGGCGTTCTTGAAAAAAATTATCACAAAAAAATCGGCGATATAATTTTCAAGTTGCTTCCTGCGGGCTCAATAACGGGTGCCCCGAAGAAAAAAACGGTTGAGATTATTAAAGCGGTTGAAAATTATAATCGCGGCTATTACACGGGAATTCTCGGCTGTTTTGACGGACAAAACATGGACTGTGCGGTTATGATAAGATACCTTGAAAAAATCGGCGACAAAATTTTCTACAAAAGCGGCGGCGGCATTACGACATATAGCGATGCAAAATCGGAATATCGGGAATTGATTGATAAGGTTTATGTGCCTATTGTTGGAAACAATTAAGATTGAAGCAGGAATTCCGTGCAACATATCTTTTCATAATTTGCGTTTGAACAATTCAAGAAAAGAATTGTTCGGTTGCCGTGATTTTATAAAACTGGAAAATATTATAAAAATTCCGTTGGACATGAAATCAGGTTTATATAAATGCCGGTTGATTTATTCCGATACCATAAAAAAACTGGAATTTTTGCCGTATCACAAAAGAAAAATAAAATGTCTGAAAGTTGTCGTCTGTAACGGCATAGAGTATAATTATAAATATGAAAATCGCGAGTGCTTGAATGAACTTTTGGAATTGAAGCAAAACTGCGACGATATTTTGCTCGTAAAAAACAAAAAAATAACGGACACATCTTTCAGCAATGTGGTTTTTTTTGACGGTAAAAAATGGATTACGCCTTCAACACCTTTACTAAAAGGAACGAAAAGGGAAAAATTATTGTCGGAAAAAAAAATTGTTCAGGATGAAATTAAAACAAGCGATTTGAAGTATTTCCAAAAAGCGGCGCTGATTAACAGCATGCTTGATTTGACAGATAACATAATAAAAATTGAAAATAATGCCCTTGTCAAATCATTTAAGAATGTAACCATGGGTGAGAGGGAAATAAGTTATTAACAACATAAGGTTCGGATTTAAAATTTTTGTAAATTTTTCTATTTTTCCCTGTCTGCCGGCGAGGCAGGGAGGCAGCGTCATAAAT